>MNXM01000139.1 GCA_001872605.1 Armatimonadetes bacterium CG2_30_59_28
CGTGTTCGGCACGAACACGGGTTGAAAGGGGAGAAAAGATGTCCTTTCTTGGCGCTCGGTAGTCAGTTGTGTGAGCTACCGGACGCTGAAGCCATCCGGCGTCTAATGTCGAAGAATTTACGAAAGGATGCACTAGTTTTGTCAATCAGCAGACTCGCCTCACCGGGAGACCACGGCAGGTGCATGTTGGCGCAGGACAGCGTCCAATCAGATTCCGCAGGGTCATTCCTCAACCTTAACGGGTATACAACATTTCGCGCGTGATATGGCGGGTTAGAAATCCTTCCCTCCCTCAAGCCCGAGAACACGCGCCGCGTTGCCCCCCAATATCTTTGTCGCGGCCGCAGCGTCGAGGTCGATCACGACTCTCGCCACCGCCGACAGGGGGATGAAGAGCGGCGTATGCGATCCGAACAGCAACTTGTCCACGAGTCCCATCTCACAGAATCGCAACACCGTGTTCATGCCGTCACATTGCGAAAGGTCCACGAACACGTTGGGCAATTCGAGAAGACGCTCTTTCTCCACAGAGATCGTCGGCCAAGCCGGACCTCCGGCAATGATTGGCACATCCGGGTGCTTCTCAGCCACGTCGAGAATCTCATTGAGCGGCAAATCCGGGACCTGCTGTAAAGGATGCTGCCGCCGCGGGTCTTCCATCCGAGTCTGAATCAGGACAGCGATGCCCTTTTCCCCTGCTGCATCCAGGCAGTCGCTGGCCGCCGTGAGCGCATAGGGAGAGTAATTCGGATGGAGCTTGATCATCTTGACACGGCTGTCGGAAGCCACCGCGTCCAGCTCCTCTCGCCAAGTCGTGACAGTTGGATCGATGACGGGGGTGGGCAGAACCTCCAGCAGCGGTCGCGTCACTTCGAGAAGCCAACGATTGTAGTGGTGCGGATTTCGGCACCAGACCGCATCCAGTGGGGACAGGCAGATGCGGTCGACGCCTACGCTACTCAGAGACGCCACGACCTCCATCACGTCGCCATCGACCGGGTGACTCGGCCAGTGTCCCGCGAAAGCGTTGATGTCAACACAGAGATTATTCATCGGGCGTCACCTCGTTCGACGCGGACTCATAGAGTCCGATGATTGACGGAGACTCTTCGCCGACCATTCGGGCAAAAGCCGCAAGGCGTTCTCATACAGAATCATGCGCTGTTGCTTCTCCGTGAGCCGACCGCCCATCACCTTCCCGAGCACAATGGAGAAATGACGAATCGGCGCGTCCGAACCATAGACAACGCGCTCCACCCCCAGTCGATCCACGGCGATATCCGCGATGTGGGACTCCGGATCGCCGCCGCCAACATCCACGTGTACGTTGGGGACAGATTTCACGTCCTCGATGCCGCGCAAGCCGCATCCGTTGAGGTGAGCCATGATGATCTTTGCTTTGGGGTGTCGGCAACCGAGGTCCGCTACGTCCGCGGGCGAGGACTCGTTAACCATGTTTCCCGTCGTCTTGAGCCACGCGTGTTGCAGCACCGGTACGTTGTACTCAATCGCTTTCCCCATGATGGGATCGAGTCGCCTGTCCGACGCCCGCACCGCCACCCAGAGCTTGATGCCCGACATGCGGTGTTCGCCGATGCAGCGGTCGATTTCCTTCACCGATTTCTCCGGGTGCGCGGCGCTGACGTAGCAGAACGGAAGCAGCCGCTCTGGGTCGAATTCCCGCATCGCCAGCGCCCAGTCGTTCGCTTCACGGAACTGCTCCGGAGTGGGATCGATGTGAGGAGGAGCCCCGAGCGCGAATGGACAGAGATACGTGATACCCGCGCGGTCCGCAGCCTCGAGTAGAAGACGGGAGTCCTGCTCCGGGGACTTAATTGGCACGGACCCGAAGTTGGCCAAGGGGTGAACGTGAACATCGACCACCGGACAGGGCGGCCGAAGCCTTGATCGTGTTTCAATGAATTGCATCGTCATGCCTTCCTGCGAAGCGCCCGACTAACGCGGACGCGGCGCTCACACAAGCTGACGGACAGTCTACCAGCGGCACGGGAAATGTGCAAACCCGTGCAGTCGTGAAAATCGAGGGAAACGCGGGGCGTCTGGGTTGCGTAGAGCCACTACGGCTCCACGGAGAATCCATTTGCGGGGGCGGGCGGCATGACTGACCCTCTACGCCTGCCATTGTCCCTCGCTTTCTGCGTTTATCCAACGGAGCAGGGCGCTGCAGTCTCCATACATTCCTTCTGCAACCGCAGTGGATGTCGCCCAGGGCTCTCTGCCCTCTCAAATGTGGCGTTCCAGCGGTCAAGAGCCGCCTGGGCACCCCAAAGGGCGGGGAAAATGCTGGGCAAAAGACGGGTTCCCCGCCCAATCGGTTGTAGTATCAGGCTCCCACGGCTTCCTCGATCCCGACCATTCGGCACATTCGCGATGTGTCCATCTACCGCCGCGCGATGGAACCGTGGGATGGTGTGGGCGAGATATCGAGCTGGGAGGCGGCAGCGCGTTCCGTTGCGCAAGCCGGTCGCGCATGATAGCATTCAACTGCGGAGGTGGCCACCATGAGCGTTGTTCCACAACTCAAACTAACACCGGAAGAATTCCTGTCTGGCGAGCGTATCGCAGAGGCGAAAAGCGAGTACCTCAATGGTGAAGTCTACGCCATGGCGGGAGCAAGCGAACCGCACAATCTCATCGTTGGCAATGTGATTCGAGAATTTGGCAACAGACTCAAGGGCCGTCGCTGCCGAATCTACCCCAGCGACATGCGTCTCCAGGTTTCTGAAACGGGTCTTTTCACCTACCCGGATGTCATGGTGGTGTGCGATACGCCTGTTTTCAATGACGACAAGGTCGACACACTCCTGAACCCCAATATCATCATCGAGGTCCTCTCCCCGACCACGGAAGCCAACGACCGTGGCTGGAAGTGGGCGCACTATCGGCAGCTTGAATCTCTGGTGGAATATATTCTGATCCCGCAGGAGGCGTATCGAATCGAGCAGTTCGTCCGTCAGCAGGATGGCGCGTGGGTGTTCCGAGAATACCAGGGACTTTCGGAAGCTCTCACGGTTTACAGCCCAAACTGCGAGATTGCGCTGGCCGATATTTACTACCTGGTCGAGTTGGGGCAGACAAGGCAGTAACGCAGGCGCAACAACTCGGGCCAGGCTCTGCGCCACTTCCTGCCCCGCTGTCAGAAACTGGGGGGATACCGCGTTATTGCGAGCAGAGCGAAGCAATCCCCAAGTGAGTGCTCTTTGTAGAGGGGATTGTGCGGATCTATCGAGCATCCCAACTCGTCGGGGCTTCATCCCTCCGGTCGTCGCAATGACTTCCTGTTTCTTCCTTCAGGAATACCGCCGCGCGGTATGCGGACTCACAGAGTCCGAGGAGATTCTCGCACTGTCCCAACTTCGCCCAATCGGGGAAGACGAATGGAGCATCCCCAAGCCGCAAAGTATAGTGCCTGGGTTAATCTGCCGCCAGCGACCACTGCGTCATGTAGGTTTCGGTGAGGCGAACGAATTTGGCATGGCCGTCGCAGTAGGCAGCATTGAAGGCGTGTTTGCCGTAATCTCCTTGCGACGCTCCTGTGTGGCGCATCCCATTGACACGCCCGGCGAGGGTCTCCATCGAGTCGGCGCCATTGGGGATTTCCCGCCCAATAGATTCAGCGTCCACTCCCGGATCCTGCCGGCCGTCTTCAGCGAACATGATCGTCCCCGCGGGATCCTCAATCTCTGCGAGGGCACGGGCGGCAACGCCGTATTCCGCCGCGCCGGACGATGGGGACGCGTAACCGTAGGAATACTTGGTGATGTCGAAGTAGGAACCACCGGAGTGTGTGTCGAAATGCTTGCTGTCACTCGGGCAGTCGAATACCTGCTTGTTCTTGACGTACGAGAAGATTATGTCCGCCCAGCGGATCCCGTCGGCGCCACCGTAACCGAGACTCCCCTGGTAACCGCTTCCCTGGCTGAAGGGTGCCAGCACTTCGTCATAGTCCTGCGCGTACATCATCATCGCCAGCCCAATCTGCCTGAAGTTGCCCAGACAAGCGGCCTTCCGCGCCTGCTCCCGCGCCCGCGCGAACACGGGAAAAAGCAGCGCTGCAAGAATAGCGATGATGGCAATCACCACCAGAAGCTCGATCAGGGTAAAACCTTCCCGTTGGGTCTGTCTCTGCATGGAAGCACCTCACTCAAACACTTCAGGCCCGCTGGACTTGCCCTCAAGTGTCGGTTCAGACGTTCGATGTCCACATTTGTTCGGACGAAGTGGCGATGGGGACTGCGAGAATGCGATCAGAAGTGGCAGTTGCTGAGACGCGCTATCTCACAAGTCGCTCCATGTAGTATTCCGGTTCGGGGTCGAAGCCGTAGGCGCTGCTGTCGCTCATCTGCTCTCTGACAACCTCAAATCCCATTCCCCGGTAGAGCCGCAGCGCGCGCTCGTTGGCCAGTTGAACTGTCAGCCCCATCACCGGCGGCCCCACTTGCTGCGCAATTTCCAGAAGCCGCGCCATCAGCGCGCGCCCTGCGCCGACGTCCTGATGGGATCGCGCAATGCAGATGCCAAAGCCGCTGCGCTCCGACGTCTCTTCCTTCCACCGATACCAGGCATAGCCGCCTATGCGAGTCCTACGGATCCGTACCGGGACGGTGCAACCGATGTCTCCCTCCGCGGCTTCCAGGACAAGAACCACCTCGGTGGGACTGTGTGCTTTGGCCGCGTTCGTCAGCGCGTGTTCCCGGTCGAGAGGGTGGGGGCGGTAGAAGCGAATATCCTCTCGAGGGATGACTGCATAGAACCGGGCGAGACCTTCGCCGTCGTCGAGCGACAATGCTCGTATCGTTGCCAGTCGCTCGCCTTTAAGCTCCGCGTGAACAGGCGGGAACCGCTGTATGTCTTCCGGTTTCATCGTATACTCGTTAAGGTTGAGGAATGTCCCTGCGGAATCTGATTGGACGCTGTCCTGCCCCACCACGCACCTGCCGTAGGATAAAGCTCCAGCTTTGTCTCCCGGTGAGGCGACAGGTCGCGTGGAGACGCGCCAGAACGGCGTGGGCGTGAGCGCCTCGCGGCATTTTGTTGCAGCCTCCCGTCTTGCGTCGGACTCTGTGAGTCCGCGGAGATCACTGCCGGGCGCAACATCCGCTCGGCCCGGTTGTCGGTCGCCTCCACCGCCTCCAGATACAGAAAACGCAACAGATGCTGCGGACTCATAGAGTCCGAGGCGATAAAGACTGTGTATTGGGACTACCAAAAATAACTCGAGTTCATCTTGAGCTTAAACCCATCACCGTTTATTATAATCAACCACAACACGCTAAACAAATACAACTCCGAATCCCCCCGAACTCGCTTCGGGGGATTGTTAGATGCGTGCTACTGCACACGAGGGTTCCAGAGAATTCCCCCGGATTCATTCCGGGGGATCGTTAAGACCGCGCTACGTAGCCTGAACCTAACAATCCCCCGGAATGAATCCGGGAGAATTCGACAGGAGTAGCGCAAACCTAACAATCCCCCGAAGCGAGTTCGGGGGGATTCCAATCCACAGTCTTCGGAGCTAAGGACATAAGCAATTACTGATATTGCCATTCATCCGGGGAGCATCCGTATCCATGGCAGATCGAAGCGATGCGAAAAGTTCATGACTGGCAGGGCTGAACGGAGGAACGGTCTACCCGGAGATGTCTTTCGATCTCGCGGGAGTCGTGTGGTGGCTGGACAGATTAAGGGATGCCGAAAAGGAGTGATGGGATGATGAAGGCAGTGGACATTGGGTCGCGTCTGGAATTGTTGGTGGACGATTCCCTGATCGCGAGCATGACAGGAGGCGCGGAGTTGCGGCAGCATCATCCCGTGCCTCAGGAAGTCGCCATCGTGCATGATGAGGCATGGGAAGGAAGTGGAGGCAACTACCACAGCATTTTCCAGGATGGCAACGTGTACCGAATGTACTATCACGGCTGGCAACTGTCGGTCAGCGAGGGCAAGCTCGACCTTCCGCATGAGCTGGTCACCTGCTATGCGGAAAGCGACGACGGCATCCATTGGCGCAAACCCGAGCTGGGTTTGTTCGAGTTCAATGGATCGAAGAAGAACAACATCGTCCTCGTCAGCGGTGAGATGGGCGCAGTGAAAATCTGCGCCGGCCATATCGCCATGTTCAAGGACGAGAACCCGAACTGCGCACACGAAGCTCTCTACAAGGCCATGATCTTCTCTCCGAACCCTCACGGGCTACTGCCTTTCAAGTCGCCCGATGGAATCCACTGGTCTCCCATGAGCGACACGCCTGTAATCACACGCGGCGACTTCGACTCGCAGAATCTCGCGTTCTGGGATACTGTGCGGAACGAATACCGCGCCTACTTCCGTTACTTCACGGGCGGAACAATGGGGGATGGATTGCGGGACATTCGCACGGCTACATCCGATGACTTCCTCCACTGGAGCGATCCGGTGGACCTGCAGTATCCCGGCGCCCCGCCGGAGCAGCTCTACACGAATCAGATCAAACCGTATCACCGTGCGCCTCACATCTTCATCGGTTTTCCGGCACGCTACGTCGAGCGCGGATGGTCGGACTCGATGAGGGCCTTGCCCGACTTGGAGCATCGCCAGTTGCGTTCCTCCGCGCAGGACCGCTACGGCATGGCTCTGACGGAGGGACTGATGATGACCAGTCGCGACGGCGTCAACTTCAAACGTTGGGGCGAGGCGTTCCTGCGTCCGGGGCCGGAACGACCGGGCACGTGGCACTACGGTCATCAATACATCGGCTGGCATCTGGTGGAGACAGAGCCGAGTGTCGCAGGCGCTCCTCGCGAACTCTCTCTCTTCGCCACGGAGGATTACTGGACCGGCACCAGCAGTCAGTTGCGAAGATACGCTCTGCGGATGGACGGTTTCGTTTCCGTGAATGCACCACTGAGCGGCGGGGAATTTGTCACAAAGCCTTTGATCTTCGATGGCAGCGAGTTGCTGCTCAACTTTTCGACTTCCGCCGCCGGGAGCATACGCATGGAAATCCAGGATGCAGCCGGCGCTCCACTCCCCGGCTTCGATCTGGAGGATTGCCCGGAAGTCTTTGGAGATTCGATTGAGAGAGAGGTCCGGTGGAAGAACCCAGCAAGCCTTCATTCGCTTTCAGGAAAGCCGGTCCGGCTGCGAATCCACCTGCGGGACGCGGATTTGTACGCGTTGCGGTTTGCGCTTTGAGCGTGATCGTGACGACGGATTGACAAGCTGTGTGGCCAAATCTACAATGCGGCTGTGATTGCAGTCGTGAGAGCGCCGGACCCAGCCCCGGGTTGTGTCCCCCAAAGTCAAGGAGTTGAACCGAAATGGACATCAGGCAGAGAATGATCTACTGGAAAGGCGAGAAGTATTGGGTTGGCAAGCTGATCGATCAGCCCGAGATCATGACGCAAGGGGGGACTCTCGAAGAACTCGAGGAAAACCTCGTAGACGCGTATCGCCTCATGGTGCTCGATGACGTACCGGCGGAGCACGAGATAAAGGAGATCGTGTTAGCGGTATGAAGCGGCAGGAGCTCCTCAAACGCCTCACTGTGGCTGGATGCATTTTTGTCCGATCAGGGAGGCGGCACGACCTGTATGTGAACCCCCGGACCAAGAAGATGCAACCAGTGCCGAGACACACGGAGGTTGACGAATCGCTGGCTCGGCATATTCTGAAGATTCTCACACAATAGTCAGCGTGTGACATCAACTGCAAATGGCGAATGGCGGATTGCGAAATTCGGTAAGGAGAAACCATCACGGCAATACTAACGGCAACGACCGCAATACCCACCCCGCGCCAACTGGAATTCCAGGACTGGGAGTTTGGGATCTTTCTGCATTTCGGCATCCGCACCTTCTATGAAGGGCATCGCGACTGGGACGGCAAACCAATGTCGCCATCGGCGTTCAATCCCACCCAGCTCGACTGTAACCAATGGGTGACGACGGCACAGCAGGCAGGAGCAAAATACATGGTGCTGGTCGTCAAGCACCACGACGGGTTCGCGACGTGGCCTTCGAAGCATTCCAAGTTCACTGTTGCCCAGTCGCAATGGAAAGACGGTAACGGTGACGTGGTCCGCAAGTTCTCGGACGCCTGTCGGCGGCACGGGATGCACTGGGGGCTCTACTACTCTCCGGCGGAGTGGGGCAATCCCGTGTTCGAGAATGCCACGGATTACGACGACCACTTCATCAACCAGATCAGCGAAATTCTCACCGGCTATGGAGAGTTGGACATGCTGTGGTTCGATGGGTGCGGTTCCGAGGGACACACCTACGACTGGCCGCGCATTGTGAAGGAAATCCGTCGGATGCAGACCAACCTGCTCATCTTCAGCATGGGCGACCCGGACTACCGCTGGGTCGGCAACGAGGCAGGCATCGCGCCGGTTCCCTGCTGGAATACGGTTGAGGAGATTCCCTTCTCCGTCCAGACCGCTGCAAAAGACAAGGTCGACGGGCCAAAGTGGCTCCCCGCGGAATGCGACTGTCGCATGAGGGAGAGCAACTGGTTCTATGAAGAGGCGGACGAACACACGGTTAAAAGCGTCGAGGAGTTGATGGGGCTTTACTACTACTCGGTGGGGCGCGGCTGCAATCTGCTCATCAACATCGGCCCGGACCGCCGCGGTCTCCTGCCGGACAAAGATGGAGCGCGATTGCTGGAGTTCGGCGCGGAGATCCGGAGACGACTGGGAAACCCGTTACCCGTGCAATCATCGGCAGAACAGGATGACCGCTCCCTGATCTATACTCTGTCCGAGCCGGCTCTCGTGGACCATGCAGTGCTGATGGAAGACCTGACCAACGGCGAGTTCATTCGCAGGTTTGCCCTCCAAGCTCTTCCGTATCATTGCGGGGAGCCGGTTCTCGTCCACGAGGGATGCAACATCGGTCACAAAGCGATCTGCCGGTTCCCCGCCATGAAGACACAGAAGATCATCGTCGAAATCACGGAATTGAGCGGCCCGTTCCGTATGCGGTCCGTGGAGTTTTACGGCTCTGCCAGCGCTCGAAGTTGAGAGAGAACAACGAGGAGGATTGAGCCATGCACTATCGCCGTTTGGGACGCACCGACCTGCAGGTTTCGGAGCTGGGTTACGGCGCGGCGCGCGGCGCAGCGGAGAATCTGGCGCAGTTCATCGCAACGGTGCACGCCGCCATTGAAGGCGGGATCAACTTCATTGACACTGCCGAGGGCTACGATGGTGGGGAGAGCGAGCGGGTACTCGGCGAAGCGCTTCGGGGACACCATGACATTCTGGTCGAAACCAAGCACTGCCCCTACGATAGCTATGCTCCGACCGCCGCATACGTCGGGTCGCCCGACAAGCTGACAGCCGCCGCGGAGCAGAGCCTGCGCCGTTTGCAGAGAGATCGTCTGGATATCTTGTTGGGGCATGGCATACGCACCGTCGAGACCCTCGACCGGTTCATGAGCGACGGATGCTATGACGCGATGGTGAAGCTGCGCGACCAGGGCAAAGTGCGGTTCATCGGCATCAGCGAGTTGTCGGAAGGCGACGGGACGCACGAGGTGCTGCAACGCGCCGTGCCGACAGGAGCCTTCGATGTTGTGATGCTCACCCTCAACTTCCTGTTGCAGACTGCCGCCGATTCCGTGCTCCCGCTTTGCCTCAAGCACGATGTCGGCGCCATCGTCATGATGCCGCTGAATCAGGCGTCGAAGGTTTCCGGGTTGGTGAGCGTGCCTGCTGCGCTGGAATGTGTGCGGCGCCATATCGCTCAGGGAAATCTTCCGGAAGAGCCGCCCTGCACCGAGCCGGGGCTTCTCGATTTCCTGCAACCCTACAGCATTCCCGAAGCGGCATTGCGTTACGTGTTGTCGCATGAAGTGAGCGCCTGCTGCGTGGGTGCGCGCAGCCCTGAGCGGATGCGTGAGAATCTGCGCGCCACGGAGCAGCCCTATCTCGACGCGGCGAAGCGCCAGCGGTTGCACGACCTGTTTGGCGGGATCAGTAAACAAATCCTGTGACGACGCCCACACGCAATCATACATTGAACGGAGAACATTATGAAGATGCTGCAAGTCACCGCACCGAAAGAGTTCATCATCTCGGAGGTTCCCACACCCAAGCCCGGTCCCGGAGAGGTGCTGACACGGGTCAACGCTGTTACCACCTGTCCGCAATGGGACCTGCACCTCCGGCACAACGAGCCGATGTTCGTGGGGCACAAGTTCGAGTATCCCTACACGCCCGGCCAACCCGGACATGAGGCAACCGGCGTGATTGAGGCGGTCGGGCCGGATGTTACCGGTCTGCAACCGGGAGACCGCGTCAGCGCGTGGCGAGACCAGGGACACCACGTCCAGGGCTGCTACGCTCAGTTCGTCATCCACAAGGCGGAGAACATGATTCGCGTTCCCGACGATCTCCCGGATGATGCGCTCGCCTCGATGGAACTTGCGATGTGCCTCGGCACGGTGTTCCGAATGCTGCGGGAGATGAACGCAGTGAAGGGGCGATGCTTCGGAGTGAACGGGCTTGGACCCGCGGGGTTCGTCGCTCTGCAGATGGCGAAAGCCGAAGGCGCCGACCCGGTATTCGGCTTCGACCCGCTGCCCGAGCGGCGAGAAGTGGCCTGCAGGATTGGCGCCACCGCCTGTTTCGATCCCACCGCCGATATCGCGGCAGACTTCCCGGCGCGGCCCGATAGTCCCCGTCTCGAATCCGCGGTAGACTGCGTCGGCGCGAAGGCGACGGTGGAATCTCTCATGGATCGAACGTCAGACGTCGTCGCTCTCTTCGGAGTCCAGCGTGAGGACTACACCTACGCGTTGCGGCACGGCAGTCTGCGTTTGTGTGGTTTCAGAGGTCACTTCCGCGAGTCTGCCGAGTATGCTCTCGGACTCATACGGGAAGGCAAGCTGAACCTCGCGCATCTGGTCACCCATCGCCTGCCGCTGGAAAGATACAACGAAGGCATCGAGTTGTTGGAGGCGCGCAAGGCCATCAAAATCTGCTTCCTGCCGTGGGAGTCGTGAGCGCCGCGAACACGTGGGGATTATGCTCGTCAAGGTGAAAACACCCCCTCACCCCAGCGTTACCGGCTTCCCACCATTCCGCGCGGACTCGTAGATGGCGCAGAGAATCTCGACGGCGCGGCAGCCGTCTTCGCCCGGGCAGATGAGAGGGGTGCCGTTGTGGAAATGCGAGACCACGTCCTCAGCGATGTTGCTCTGCGGGAAGAGTGTCTGAATTTGCTCCCGGCGCTCGGCAACTTCGGGGAGAAATTTCCAGTGGTACTCAGTACCGATGGGTGCTACCACGCCGCCTTCGCTGCCATTGACCTCGAGACCCCAGAGGCTGTTCTCCGGGAAGGTCGTCGTGCCCAATATCGTGCCGACGGCGCCGTTCTCAAACTCAAGAAAGGCCATGCCGAGGTCCTCGGTCTCGATGTCATGGGTGAGTGTGTAGATTTTCCCGATCACCTGTTGGGGCCGACCCATGATCCAGTAGAGCAGATCGATGACATGAATCGACTGATTGGCCAGAGCGCCGCCGCCGTCCATTTCCCACGTGCCGCGCCAGCCGCCATCGTCGTAGTATTGCTGCGTCCGAAACCACTTCAGCCGCGCCTCGCCCAATACCAGCTTGCCGAAAAGCCCGCTATCGACCGCGTGCCTTATCTTCTGGTTTTCCGGGTTGTACCGCTCCTGGAAATCGACGCAGAGCATCCGGTCCGCCTTTTTCGCAGCGGCGATCATGGAGTCGCACTTCGCCAGCGTCACCTCCATCGGCTTGGTGCTGATGACATGCTTGCCCGCTTCCAGCGCCTCGATGGCCACTTCGGCGTGCGCGCCGGAGGGAGTCATCACGAAGACGACATCCACTTCATCATCTTGGAAGGCGTCGGTCGTGTTGTAGAAGGCTTTGCAGTCCAGCTCTTTCCCGACATCGTCCGCCTTCTCCTTGATGATGTCGACCACGCTCACCAGCCGCGCGCCTTCTGTCTCGGCGACCATTTTTGAGCGCGACCTTCCCATACCCAGTCCGACCACACAAAATCCGATTTCTTTCACTACTGCACTCCTCCCATTTGTGGGCCTATATTGAATCAGCCTCTCGCCATTCTCTCAGGCGGAAGCCCTGGAGGTCAATTGATCTTGTCGTGCAACTGTGGTACTTTCTATTGCGTATACAACGTAGACTCAGGGAGATGTAACCAGCGATGAACGTTCTCTTCTTCATGACCGACCAACACCATGCAGACTGCCTCGGGTTTATGGGACACCCACTGGTCAAGACCCCCAACCTTGACGCGCTGGCCGAACGCGGCGCGTGGTTCCGGAACATGTTCAGTTGCAGCGCCATCTGCGCGCCCAGTCGCACATCGTTTCTCACAGGGACTTACCTGCGAACCCATGAGCACTTCACCAACCCCGGGGATCTGCACCGACCATTCCCCAGCATCGCCTCGGAATATCGCAACGCTGGCCACCGCGCCGGCGTCTGTGGCAAGGTGCACATTCCGGACAGGCTTATGCGCCACTTCGACTCTGTGGACCCGATGGCAAACTACCGCGCGTATCTGGAGGAGCGGGGGCTCAGAGAAGTTGAGGTCACGAAAGAGTTCCATCAAAAGTTCATGTCGGCTCCTTCACCCGTATCGTACAAAGACCACAAGGTTGCCTGGACTGCTGACCGCGCCATCGACTTCCTGAACGCGGCAAAGAAGGACGAGACGTCCTTCTTTCTGTGGTGTTCCTTTGGGCCGCCTCATGCGCCTCACACGCCCCCGGCGGAGATGGACAATCTGTATAATCCCGAAGATATTCCCATCGACTGGGAAGCGTACGAACGCTTTGAGCGCAGCCGCGTCGGTCAACGCGCCATGATTGAGGATTTTTGGAAGGTGGGCAGCGTGCGCCACGATCCGTCGATTTTTCAGAAGGCCGTGTGCCGCTATCTCGCTCTCATCACAACCGTCGACCGGGAGATCGGGCGCGTCCTCGAACGCCTGAATGCCCTTGGGCTAGAAGAAGAGACCCTTGTCATCTTCACCGCCGACCACGGAGACTTCGCGGGCCACTGGGGTCAGTTGGGGAAGAACGTTCCCGGCTATGACGACTTGCTGCGCATCCCGTTCATTTACTACGACCCGGAACGCGCGGATCACGGGCGATGCGTGGAAGGTCTGTATCAGAACGTGGATCTTTTCCCCAGTCTCTGTGAACGCCTCAACCGGGATATTCCGCCGACTGTTCAGGGAGAGAGTTTCCTCCCCGCGCTGGAGGGCTATCCCGGGGCGAGCCGACGGTACGTCTATGCTGAAACGCACAACGTGAAAACCATCCGCAGCCATGGTTGGAAACTGAACTTTTACGGCGTCCACCCGAACAGAGGGCAATTGTTCCGCATGGGGGCAGACCCCGACGAAACGGCCAATCTCTGGACCGACCCCAACTACGCCCATATCAAGGTGGAACTGATGCAGGAACTCATTGCCTGGATGGTGCAATGCGAGCAGGCGGACGGCATGGAAATCAAAGCGGAGGAATTCGTCAACACGCGGTGGTATCGGTGGCTGGCACAGCAGCCGGGGCAGGTTGACGATCAGGAAGGGCGCGCGCATGCGGTGTGAGATATTGGCGAGTGGTCGGGCCCATTTAGACTGCCCCCATTTACTGGGGTGATCCGGTTTCGCGAGCCTCAGGTCGCGAAGCTGCTTAAATTGGGTTTGAGCGACGACGATACGGTGGCGACGGAAGGATACGGCAAATCGTTCCGGAAGGAAGGGCGGCAAGGGGAGTGCGGATTAAATGCGGGCCTGTCTGCCTAACGAAACCATGGTCAGCGGCACGTATCCGGCAGGTCAGCGACAACGCCGCAATGGGCGGTATCATCCATGGAATACAAAGTAGACAGCTCCGCATAAGCACAAAGAAGCCCACAGGTAGTTCAGTTTGAGCGGCTGTTTCATGTAGAGCAAGGCGAACGGGGAAAAAACTGCAAGTGCTATGGTTTCCTGGAGAATCTTGAGTTGCCCAAGTTGTAGCTGGGTATACCCGATGCGATTAGCCGGCACCTGCAAGAGGTACTCAAACAAGGCAATGCCCCAACTTACCAGCGCTGCGATGAGCCAGGGTTTTTGGTTTAGGGGCATACCAGGCAAACGTCATAAAGATGTTGGAGCAAGCGAGTAGAAGGATAGTCTGCAGAACTGCCGGCATGAAATTAACAAGTCCCTCCGCGATGACGGCTTGCGCCCAAACTCAGCTGTTGTCTTCTCGCCGTGAAGCGAAGTCAAAACGGTCGGCTGGAGCGCCTTGTCAGGTGTCCTTGCGCTCGCTGAATAATCCAAAGAAAAGGTTGGCGAGCAAGATGGCCATACCAACCAGCAACCCACCTATGCCCGTATAGGTTAGCAGTTCCGTCACCGGATATGAATGGGCCGCATCTGTGCCCACAGACGGCGCCACGATAAACATGGTGAGCCAGGCGAAAGGATAAAGACCGCCAAGACCAATCAATCCTGCCGTGATTGTCTTAAGTCTTTGCTTGAGGCTGGATGCTGCAATAAGCAGCAATAAGCCGAGAGAGAAAGCGGCTATGCCTGTGGCGTGAAAATGTGCTCGTTGGGCATAGCGCCATATCTTGTCAGGGCTCTTCGCATCATGTAGTTCCGGGTGCGCAGCGATCCCCCGAGCAATATGCGTCTCAAAAAACGGCTCGTCAACTCCAAAGGCGATGCCAAGACCAATGCCGAAAAGCAAGCCAAACATTACTAACCCAAGGCCAATTCGTACGTTTGCGAGGTTGTCGATCATTGAGCGCTCCAATACGCCTAACAGTCTCTTTTAACCGCATTTTATCACTCGCGGCATTTTACTCTTTCCCTGGGTGAATGGCAAGAGGTATTGACGGGGGGTAACCGTTCGGTTGTCGAGAGGAACGTTCCCAGTGTGAAACGGGGGGGCTTTGTACTTAACTGAACGGATACGATCCAACTGTGCGGAAACCGCCAGTGTGCGATTGATGTCAGGCGGACAGCCTGCGCTCCAGGGCAGTGGTTGCTTCCTCCGCAGGGGCGCTGGCCAGCACCTCGGAGTCATGCAGGTAGCAGCCGGGATCGGGAGCAAGGAAATCTCCGGTGAGGGCCTCGGCGCGGGCGCGAAGATTTCCGTTGCAAAGGTCGATATGGAGACAATGGCCGCAGCGGCCTTTGATGAAGTGTCTCCGGTTCTTGAGCACGCGCATCACCGGGTCGGATGGGTCTCGCCAGATTTCGCTGAAGAGGCGTTCCCGCACATTGCCGAAGGAGTAATGCCACGAGAACTGGTCGGGGTGCACTCCGCCAGTGTTGTCGATGCAGGCAAGGCCAACCCCGGACTGGTTGCCGCCATTCCATGCCAGCAGCTTGCGCACTTCTTCGGCCCGTTCGGGTTGTTTATTGAGGACGCGCAGATACAAATAGATGGCGTCTGCGGCGTTGTCCACGGTGAGAATGTCCTTATAGATACCGCGACGGTGGAAGTCCTCGACCCGCCCAAAGATGTAGTCCAGTTGTGTGCGCGTCTCATCTGAGGTGAGGTCGAGTCGCTGGATCTTCTCGCCGCGTCCCGAAGGGACAAGATGATAGATGCAGAGCCGCGGAATGCCCTCCTCCTCGATGAGGTCGAACACCGCGGGCAACTCATTCATATTCAGCTTGTGCATCGTGAAGTGAATGCCGACTCGGACGCTAACTTCTTGTAATCGGCGGATGCCCTCCAGGGCGTTACTGAAGGCCAGTCGTTTGCCACGATTCTTGTCGTGAACGGAGCCAATTCCATCAATGCTGACACCTACATACTGGAAATCCAAGTCCTTCAGGAGACGGGCTGCGTCCGTTGTGAGCAGTGTCCCATTGGTGGAAAGCACTGACGGCAGCCCCAGGGACTTCGCGTAAGCTGCGAGGTCGAAGATGTCGGGCCGCGTCAGCGGCTCTCCACCCGACCAGACCACAAACGGGACGCCAAACTCGGAAAGGTCGCGGAGAACCTTCTTGCCCTCGTCGGTGGTTAGCTCCCCATCAAACTCCCGGTCGCGCGCCTCGGCGTAGCACTGCGCGCAATGGAGGTTGCAGCGGCGCGTAATATTCCAGACTACAACCGGCTTTCGGTCCAGAGTGGAGTGCATATATTGCGGGGGAAGACCCAGAGAACGCTGTCCGTATCGCAGCGCGTCTCCCGGAGTTTCCACGCCGCAGAGCAATCGTGAGATGCTAACCATGTTCGGTACTCAGTGCTGAGTGTTTACTGTAGTTTGGCAAATTTCGGTGAACACCAAATGTAGAGGCGTCTCCAAACATCGAACTCACGGAGTTCGCGGCGACCACCATATAACCGGTATCTTCGCGAACTCTGTGAGTTCGCCGTCTGAAGACGCCTCCTACCCACCGAAAATGCAGATTCGCCAAACTACAGGTGTTTAGTTGGCGGGGAGCAGGGGCGTGTTGATATCGAGACGTCGGCGCGGTGTTACCTTTGTCGCTCCTGCGCACCGTCGCGTTCATTCTACGACAAATCGCGCGCTGCTGCAACAGCGCTGTGGCGGAATAGGCGTAGGACATCCCATCTGTACAAGTCCAAATACCGAGCGCCTCCACCGCAGTGCATTATCCCTCACCCTTGGCCAGATGCTTCAATATCTGCATCGCGATGAAGCGGTTGCCTTCGTTGGTCAGGTGAACGCCGTCACTCGGAGTGAAGAGACCGGACTTGCTGGGGTGGGTGCGTGTCGGTTCGTACACGTCGAGGTACTCACACTCGAGGTCATCAGCGACGCGGCGCGCGATGGCGTTGTATTTCTCCAGTTCCTCGGGCTTGCCAAAGAGGGAGTTCGCTCGTCCCGCCGCCAGAGCTTTATCCGAGTTCGCCTTGCAGATCTCGTAAACCGACGACGTGGCTGACAGCACGATGATGCGCGCGCCCGTCTCCTGCTTCACCTTCTGAATCGCCAGGCGATATTCGGCCTCGAAGACGTCCGGCTCAACGCAGTGCTTCGTGTATTCCGAGGTGCTGCTGAGCTTGGTGTCGTTGTGGCCGAGGAAGAAGAACACGATGCTCGGTTTCGGTGCGAAGAGGTTCTCGTACATGTTCAGGCGATAGGCCGCGGGGTCGCCCTGCATCCGCTGCCAGACGCGGGAGATAAAGTCGCCACCCACCCCGGCGTTTCGCGCCGTCACCTTGTCGCCGTTGACCGATTGCAGCCAGAACAGCAGCTTATCCACGTAGTTGTACCCGCGCTGCTGATCGGTCAGGCTGTCGCCGATGAAGAGAAGATGCGCGGGTAGATCCTTGAGCTTCGTCGCAGAGGCAGCCTGTTTAAATTCGGTGTAGGTGGGCTTGTCCACAACATCCACGTACACCGGAGCAACGCAACCCGATTCCGGGTGAACGACGTTGAGAGCGTGAATCCCGATGGACGTGTTTTCCGCGACCGTGAATGTATGGGATGCATCCCCAGCGGCGGAGAGTTGCAGATCCATCGTTTCCGCATTCCCCTGAGGAGACGCCGCGAGAATCTTCACTGACCCCTTGTCAACGGGGTTTCCCTTGTGGCGGAGAGCGATGGGTATCCTCACCGTTTCACCGGCTGTTGCCATCGAGTGAACAGGCAACGCGGTCAGGGAGTAATCCGGGTCCTGGTACGCGTTGAGTTCGGCGTCATCCAGTAACGCCACAGCGTCCTCGCCGCGGACCTCAGCGACCACCGCCAGCGAGCGCACCTCCGGGTCCAGTGCGGT
The DNA here is from genome assembly GCA_001872605.1 of Armatimonadetes bacterium CG2_30_59_28. Taxonomy (GTDB): domain Bacteria; phylum Armatimonadota; class Abditibacteriia; order CG2-30-59-28; family CG2-30-59-28; genus CG2-30-59-28. The sequence continues at coordinate 17,757 of MNXM01000139.1, forward strand.
GAAGTCGAACATCACCTGCTGCCACTCCGCCGTCAGCCGAACCGGCTCAGTCTGCCAACGGTATTGGTGGTTCGGGTTGTACTTCTCGGGCGGACGGTACTCGATGATTCCGAGAAGGAACTCACCGCTCCCCTTCGCCCACACCGCATATTGGAACCGCCGGCCGGTGAGTTGAGGGACCCACGGCGACTGAAGCACTCGACCCCAGTGCCGCTTGTCTTTCTCGACCGCCGACAGTTTTGCGCTTCGCACTCCGGAGCGCATCGCGTCCTTGCCAGTGCTCGTCTCAAGGCGCCCGGACCAGTAGGAGGGCACACTCCAGTCGCGAACCTGATCGCCGTTGACCGACTCGAATCCTCCGTTTCTCAGCGCGTTCCCCGCAAGTGACCGACCCGCCGTGCCCGATAGCGCCACGGTAGCAAGCAAACATCCATATAGAAATAGTCGCTGCATTTCTTGAACGCTCCCTGTTGCTTCCACTTGCGTCACTGTATACTACCGAATCACTCAGGTGTTGTCGATACCTCTCGCGGGGCATTGACGACAGGCAAATGTTCTGAGATGATGCGTGTCTGTATACGGATCGCGATGCTGAAGGTTCATCCTGGGCGCTCCACAATGTACCCGCACGGCGCTCGCGATCTTTTTGACCATGTGCGGATGGTGATCTCAGATGGATTCGGCAGGAACAAGGAGTCGCAGAGATAACGGAGAGGCATCGAAGAGAACGCGAGTTTGATTGGCAAACCATACTGATTGTGGGAGTGATAGCAGTGGGGTCTATCGGGCAGGGCGTTTCGGAAGCGGATGGGCCGGCAGTCACCGTGAAGTCTCTGGAAGACGGGGGTGTTCTGTGTGAGACAGGAAACTACGCAGCGCGGCTGGACTCCGGTGGAAATCTGGCATCACTGAAGTCCGGGCAGACCGAATTTCTTGGCGCGCCGCTCGGGTTTGCCTTCCAGGGCAAGGTGCTCCCACCGATCAAGCTTCGGCAGGAGGACGCCTCAACCGTCGTCGCGGAGGGAAAGCCGAAGAACGCGAACTCGACTGTGAACTCCCCGTGTCCGTTCGAGGGTCGCATCACTTACCGGTTCGGAACAGACCGAATTGAGCTGACGCTGGAACAGAGTTTGGAGATGTACGGCGGTCTTGCGTGGATTCCTTCTTCATCGGTGACGGCTTCCCGAGACAACCTGACAGACTATCCCATCCAGCCCGGTGGGGCCGCGCCCTATGGTCAGACCGATCCGCGGTGGACCACGAAGGAAGGACCGGTGCTGCGTTTTGACCTCGGGGTCTGGCAGCGTGGTTTCGCCAATGCCAACTGGCGCAACATTGCCATTGACGGGAAGTCTCACCCGTCCATGCAGAATACCGTTCCCGCGACAGGACCGATCAAGACAACCATCTACCCGATGGCGAAGCCCGGGCCACAGGACGCGTTGACCTTCGATATTGACGCCGAAAGCCCCGACTTTCTTCTCTCGGGAGGCAGGCCCGTTCACTTCAACATTCAAGTGACGAACGCGGGTCCGGAGCCGATGGATGCGACCGTGCGATTCGAAGTCTGTGACTATCTGACCCAAAAAGCTGTCGCCGGAAAGTCCACTCAAGTCAGCCTCGCCAGCAAAGCCACGATGGCCTTGCCAACCGACTTGGAGGTGAAGGAACCAGGCCCCTACCGTGGCGCGATTTCCATATTGGATGGCGATGAAGAGGTGCGCCGGTTCAGGTGGGTCTTCACGTATGACTTCCAGAACTACAACCCACCCAATACGCGCCCGGACGATTTCACCGATTTCTGGCGAGTGGCGCTGGATGAGTCCAACACGATTCCGCTCGACATTCAGATGACCCATGTTCCGGAGAAGAGCACGAACACTGTCGACGCGTTCAAGGTCAGCTACGCCACACTTGGCGGACGCCGGATCTACGGCTGGTACTCGCGTCCCAAAGCCGAGGGCAGATACGCGGCCCACATACGCTTCCCCTCTTCGGGAATCTACCCATTGGCTCAACCCGAGATGGCCACAGACCGGTGCTGCCTCTGGATCATGATTCACGGGTTCGACGTGGACCTCTCCAACATGCCGCAGGGAGACGACCCGGGCAAGAACTACTGGACCGCGGGAATCCAAAGCCCGAAGACCTCCATGTGGAGAACGATCTATGTTTCCCTCGTGCGGGCCGTGGATTTCATGCTTGCCCAACCTCAAGTGGACCCGAATCGCGTCGCGGTGGTCGGAGGCAGTCAGGGAGGAGGATTGGCGATGGTTTGCGCTGGCCTGGATTCCCGCGTGAAATTCTGCATGCCCAATCACAGCGGACTGCCTCGACTCGACTGGACGGTGAAGCACACTCCCGGTTATTGGCCCTTTGGCATGAACGTCAAACCCGAAGGACAGACGGAGGAGCAGTTTCTTAAGACGCTCTCCTACTTCGACCCGGCCAATTTCACTCAGGATATCCAGTGCCCCGTAGCGGCGGAAATCGGGATGATGGACACGGTGACCGCGGCGGGGAACCAGATTTGCGCTCTGGCTCATGTGCCGAAAGAGAAACTCTTCCTCGTCTGTTCGCCGTGGGCGATGCACGGCGCAGGATCGCGCAACGGCGCGCTGATTGGCGAATGCTACAACCGGTTTCTTGAGGGAGATGAGCCGATTCCAGCCAAGCAGTGAGGGGACCCGTTCCGCGCCCGATGCCCACCTCGCAGGAGTGACCAACCTACAACGATGATGCTCTGTTGTGCGATTCTCGTTCTTGCCCTATTGTTTCTTCTGCCGGGCAGCGCTCATGCCTGGGGAGGTCCGGAGCACGTTGCCATTACCGGCGCAGCTCTCCGTGCACTCCCTCCCGTTGTTCTGTCCTGGCTTGGGGCGGAAGCAGTTCGGTGGAGTCAAGTTTATTGCCAATACCCCGATTTCAACTGGGCGCGATACGGCGAAGTGGTTTGCGGAGCGGAGGCGTTCGGTCCGGAGGCGGTACGCTTCCCCGATCTCCGGCGGGACTGGGACGCCAGTGCCTACTGTGAGTTCAACGAGGCAACAGGGCACGGCGTCTGGTATGCCCACGGACCCCGACTGGGAGTCGAAGGCAGCCCGATTTCGGACGAGCGTCTGCTGATCACAGTCACCGCGGGCCGTTTCGCCGAGGCCGCGGCAGCCCACTTCTTTGGTCGGGCGGTAGAGGCTCTGCGGGAGGGACGCCTGCGGGACGGGGTTCGGTTTGCGGGAGTGATGAGTCATTTTCTGGAGGACTGCTCCCCGCCTCCGCACGCGATGGTGATGGAATATCTGAACCCATACCATGGCCGGATGGAGCAGATCCCCAACAAGTCCGGGATCGATATCGAGGGATACGCACCACGCATCCTCGGAAGCAACATCGGGGAGGCGCGTGCCGCTGTCTATCGGACAGCCCGCGACTTGTCCGTGTCCTCCAACCAACAGGCGCAGGACATCTTCCGGCACTTGGCCGAACGCGACGATGATGCGGCAGCCCAGGAGCTGATTTTGCAGTGTGCGAAGGAAACGGCCCAACGCGTCAATGATGTCGCGGGGACGGTCTACTCACTTCTTGGCGATAGTCTGCCGCAGTTGCCGGATCCTCCGACCGGTGTCAACCTGCTGCCCAATCCCTCCTTTGACGAAGACATCCACGGTCAGAATCACCCCGACAAGTGGGTGAGGGAGTGGAGCGACCTCTCAATCTCTCGCGCCTCGCATTCCGTGGAGCGCCACACCCCGCGTTGCGTCGGCAGGGCTGCGAAGCTGTTTGAGACACCGGACGCCGGGTGCTGCTGGCGGACGCCGTGGGCACACGCCATTCCCACCAGGGAAGATCAGCATTTCGAGCTGACGGGCTGGGTTCGTCCGGAGACGGCATCGGGAAGGAACTACCTGGCGATTCTGTTCGGCGACGCTCACGCGCGGATTCTCAAGAAGGTGGAAACCGAGTCTGTGACTGGCTCGCACACCTGGAACGAACTGAAGGTGGCCGCCGCGGCTCCCCCCGGCACGGTCGACGTTCTGGCAGGCTGCTTCTCGGAAAGCAATCGTGTGGCCGTGCTGTTTGACGATTTGTCGCTGGTTCGAACGCGAGATTAGCCTCGAGGCGACCTGTTCGGAAGGTTCCACAACGAATAGACCTCGCCAATGCTCAATACGACCGATACAGAACCACGCCACCCACGATCACTGTTGCGACGATAAGAACGCCCAGCAGCGGAGGGGGAAGCATCCGCGTGGCTGACACCAGAATGCCGATGACCGCCATGCAGACTGCCGAGGTGACAAACACGTCTTTCATGTTCTCCGGTCGCGCCATCCAGTGGAAGAAGCTCTCACGCGGGTTCCCTCCGCAGCAAGGACACGCCCTGGAGAGAGCCGCGATTTCCTTGCGACAATGCTCGCATCGAATCATCTTCACGGCTTCCCGGGCCTGTGCCTCGATGACCTGTCGCAGCAGCGATTTCTCCCGCGCGCTGTGGTCCGGCATCAACTGGATGGCTGTCTCCAACTCCTCAATGGCCTCGTCGAACCTGCGCTGCTTGAAGTAGGTCTCGCCGAGGAAGGTGTGCGCTGCGGCGTTCCTGGGGTCGAACGAAATCGTGCGCTGGTATTTGTCGATATCTTCGGCAATCATCCGCTTCAGGCTGCCGCGTTCAGCGAAACGCAGATAGAGGGGAGCGAGGAGGTAGACGGCAATCACGCCCCCCATCGCGAGATGAGACAGGTTGGTTCCCCGATAGGCTGTCACTACGGAAACCAGAGCGGCGTAAACGATGATCCCTGTCACAACCGCTCCCGGAGACACAGAGTCATCCGCGCGCCAGGCGTAGACCAGCGCGCACAGAGGGATGGCCATGAGCAGGGCGATGAAAAGAATGACGAAGTAACTCACGGGAGCAGTCTACCCTCACCTTCATCTTCTCTGCCGCAGGATAAAGCTCCAGCTTTGTCAATCAGCAGACTCGCCGGGCGACAAAGCTGGAGCTTTATCCTACGGCGGGTGCATGTTGGAGTGGGACAGCGTCCCATCAGATGGCGCAGGGCCATTTTTCAACTTTAACGAGTAATGTTCATTCGCGCGCATCAGCGTGGACCGACGGCCACAGTATCGCCGCGGGTCTCGACTCCTTCCAGTCGCAACAGGCGGCGCTTCATCTCGATCCCGCTTCCGAAACCTATCAGGTGCCCCGCGCTTCCAACAACTCTGTGACAAGGGACGATGATGGGGAATGGGTTCGTCGCCATACACTGTCCCACCGCTCTTGCTGCGGACCGGTTGCCACACTCGTTTGCCAGCCGTCCGTAGGACCGCACCTCTCCGTAAGGAATCTGGCGGGCAGCCACATAGACATCGTGACGGAAGACGCTCAAGCCCGTGAAGTCCAGCCGCTCGGCAAAACGGACATTCTCGCCTGCAATGTACCGAGTGAGTTTGGTTGCAATACGCTCCAGAAGTTCCCGATTCTGGTCGGATGCCTCGCAAGAGATTTGGGTGCATCCGGCCAGCCTCGCCTCCGCTTGACTCCTCTCTCCCAACGGCAGGGCGACGCGAGCCACCGCCGCATCACAAACAACAACTCCCATCCAACCCCAATCCGTGTTGAAGATCATGCACTGTCCCTCGTTCATTCGCTTCCCTCCATCAGTAACCGTTCAGTTGAGTGCAAAGCCCCCCAGTGTGAAACTGGGGGCGTTCCTGTCGACACCTGAACGGTTGCCTCCATCATCGCTCGCCGATCACACGTGTCGACTGAGGTGCTCCTGAAGCTTCGCCGCAACCGGCCGCGTCATGCCTTTGACCGCCGCGATGTCGTCCAGACTTGCCGTTTTGATTCTTCTGACCGAGCCAAACTTCTTAAGAAGGTTGTTGCGTCGTTGTTCCCCGATTCCGGGGACTTCGTCCAGTACCGAGTGCACTTGAGATGTAGAGCGTCGCTTACGGTGGAGCTGCACGGCAAAGCGGTGCGCTTCGTCCCTGAGCCGCTGCATCAGGAACAATGCCCCTGAGTTCTGCGGCAGCGCAATCGGGGACGACCTGCCGGGACGGTAGATAAGTTCATGCTCTTTCGCCAGGGAGGCCAAGGACAAACAGTCCAGTCCCAGTTCTCGGACGACGTCCACGGCACAGCCGAGGTGCCCCTTGCCGCCATCGACCACCAGCAGGTCCGGCAGCGGAAGGAATTTCTCATCTCCCTCCACCGCGCGTTGCAGGCGCCGCCGCAGCGTTTCCCGCAGCATTGCGTAGTCGTCGGGCGTTTCTTCGGCCCGTTGGATCCGGAATCTGCGATACTGCCGTTTCGCCGGTCTGCCCTCCTCCATGACCACCATCGACCCCACCGCGTGCTTCCCCTGGAAATTCGAGATGTCATAGCACTCGATCCGCGCTGGAAACCGATGCAGTTGCAGTCTGGTTTCCAGCTCGACGAGGGACTCGTTGGAGAGTCGGCGCTCGGCATCTTCACTGTCGAGGAGTTGTCGCAGTGACTGCTGGGCGTTTTGCTGTGCCATCTCGACCAGTCGTCGCCGTCGGCCGCGGCGCGGGACGATGAACCCTGCGGGTCCGCCGCGCTTGTCGGAGAGCCACTCCGGCAGAACGTGAGCGTCTGCGGGCGCCACCGGGAGAAGAATGTGTTGTGGAATATGCACGGTGGGTCCATAGTGTTGCTTGACGAAGGCCTCGAGGATGATGATTTCTTCCCTTCCTTCCACACCGTCCAACGGAAAATGCTCTTCGCCAATCAATTTGCCTGAGCGAATGATCAGCATCTGAACCATGGCTACACCGCGTTCCACGGCGATCGCGATCACGTCCTGGTCTTCATTCCGCAACGAGACGACTTTCTGCTTCTCGACGACTCGTTCCACTGCCTGAATCTGATCGCGGCATCGCGCCGCTTCCTCAAATTGCAGGTGAGCTGAGGCCTCGTTCATTCTGACACGCAGAGCTTCCAGAATCTCCCCCTGGCGGCCCTCCAGAAACCGCCGGGCCTCGCTGCACTGCTCCCGGTATTTCGTCGCATCGATGTACCCCACGCACGGCGCGGAGCAGCAACGAATGAAGTATTCCAGACAGGGGCGATCCAGCGGTTTGGATGTGTCTCGCCAGGGACAACCGGAGCGACGACTCTCACTGGCCACGGCACCGGATCGAACCCCGAAGACGCGTTTGATGAGCTTTACCGAGTCACGCATGGGTTTGGCATTGGAGAAAGGTCCGAAGTAGATGGCGCTGTCCGATTTTGGTGTGCGCGTCTCGACGAGGGCAGGGAATTCCTCACCGACCGTCAGTTTGAGGTATGGGAACTTTTTATCGTCCCGGAACCGAATGTTGAACCGAGGGTGGTGCATCTGGATGAGATTGCCCTCGAGGATGAGCGCCTCCTTCTCTGTGTTGGTGACGATAAAATCGAAGTCACGGATGTTCTGAAGCAACCGGGCAATCCACGGCGAACGGTCGGCGCCGGTCTGGAAATAGGAGCGGACGCGGCTCCGAAGTGAAACCGCCTTGCCGACATAGAGCACTTTGCCCCGCGCGTCCTTCATCAGATACACGCCGGGCACAGGAGGAAGCGACTTGAGTTTGTCATCCAACGTTGGGGGATCTGACATCGTGCATCACGCAGCAATTATAACGAGGCGACTCTGCAAGCGTCAAAAGGGGCTGACGCGCCGAATGGTCGCGTGTCATCCATCTGGACAGCAGGGGATCGCTGCCGGCGCGCCTTTTTTGACATCGTGCGCCGGCATTGTTAGAATTCAGTGTACTCTTAGTCGAGGAGCGGCCAAAGATGGATAGAATGTTTGTAGCGATAGTGTTTGCAGCGACAGTTGTACTGGGTGGTTGCGGGAAGGGGAAGGACGAGGTCAACGTCGATGTCGCTTCGGAGCTGCCGGCGTCTCCGACAGCACCCGCCCAGGCAGAGCCAGCGACAACGCCTGGTACTCGGAACGAAAAGGAGCAAAGCTCCATGGTCAAACTCGAGACCAACAAAGGAAATATCGTCGTTAGACTGTACGACAAGGAAGCGCCCAAGCATAGCGCAAATTTCGTCAAGTTGGTCAAGGAAGGTTTCTATGACGGGATTGTATGGCACCGCGTTGTTCCCGGGTTTGTGATCCAGGCGGGAGACCCGATCACTAAGAAGGACCCGAATGACCCGCAGGTGGGAACCGGCGGCCCGGGGTATAAGATTCCGGCGGAAATTGGGATGAAGCACACGCGTGGCGTTCTCGCGATGGCCCGTCAGGGAGATGAAGTCAACCCGAAGCGCGAGTCCAGCGGCAGTCAGTTCTATGTCTGTCTCAACACTGAGGCCGTCACCCAGTTGGATGGAGGCTACTCAGCCTTTGGCGAAGTGACGGAAGGGATGGGCGTTGTGGATAAGATTCGGCAGGGAGACATCATCAAAAAAGCGACTGTTCTCAAGGAAGCGGCTGGGACGAAACCCGAAGACGAGAAGAAAGGGGAGCAGTAGCGCGTCTGTTAGTCATGTGGAAGCGAGTCACTGGTGGTGTTTTTTGGGGTCGCGCGGGTTGGGTATTGTGCGCTTTGGTCGTCGTCGCCGGCGCCTGCCTGGGCCCGCCGGCATGGTGGTTGCGGCAGGGGCGAATCTGCCCGAACACCCATATCGAGACCGTCGACGTTGGAGGACTTGACCAGGCGTCGGCGCTGAATCGGCTTGAGGAAGGGCTTCTCATCCCGAAGCTTCGCCTTCTTTCAGTGCAAAGATCGTGGTATCTTTCCGTGCAACACTGCGGGGGTGCACCGCGTTTTGAGGAGGCGGTCGGTGAAGCCTTTGACGTTGGGCGTGGCGGAAACCCATTTGCCGGCGCCTTCAACACATGGAAGACCTGGTACAGCGGGAAGTACCTGTCGCTGCCGTTTGAGTTCGATCAGACGCAGTTACGGAAAACGCTCCGGCCCATTGCGTGGAGTGTCAACCGGCCCGCTCAGAATGCCAGTATCCAACTGGTCAATGGGTATGTGTACGCCCGGGAAGGGAAGTGGGGGTATCGCTTTGATCCGGACATAACGGTGGCCCGTATTGTGGACAAGTTCGGGATCAACGCCAGTAGCGTTTCTGCCGCGATCACACCGATGCCCCCTAATGCCACCGCGGCCGACGTGCGGTCGATCAATGCCGTGATCGCCAAGTACTCCACGCGGTTTAACCCGCGCCTGCAAAACCGCACCCGCAACATCCGGGTTGCATGCGCCGAGATGAACGGGCGCATACTGGCCCCTGGAGAAGTATTCTCGTTCAATGCCATGACCGGCGAGCGAACCTACGCGAAGGGCTATCGCATGGCAAAGATTTTCGATCGCCGTGAGATTGTGGACGGACTTGCCGGTGGTGTCTGCCAGGTCTCCACGACGCTCTACAACTGTGCGCGGAAGCTGAAGCTCCCCATCGTGGAACGCCATCACCACTCGCTGCCCGTCCCCTACATCCGCGGCGGTCTCGACGCGACTGTCAGCTATCCGTACCGTGATCTCAAGTTCAGGAATGCCCTCCCCGCCTCCGTTGCTCTCTGGACGGAACTAAAGGGAAACCAGCTCACCATCTACATTCTCGGCCGTGGGAGCACTCAGCCGGATCTATTGGCCTCGGATGGCATGTCCGTCGCGCAAGCGGCCACGTTGAACCAGTGAGGGATGATTGTGCGAGGCTGGCGCTGCGCCTCCGCCGCGTCGCAGACCTACCTGCGACCCCTCGATGATCCCGTTCGCCCCCGTTGCACATTCTTCCGCACGCTCTCGATGCGTTCCGGTGTCACCGCTTCCTCGAAGCTGCGGAAACCTGCCAATCGAAACCCGTGCTTGTCTGCCAGTTGCGAGACGCGCTGAATCTGTCCGAGTGTGATGTTGCGACCCAGAGTGAACGACTCGTACATTCCCTCGAGCGCCAACATCATGGTCTCCGACATGCAGGCGTATGCCGTCTTCGGTGGGAACCCGAAATCGAGACCAAAATCCACGTCTCCCGGAACAGAGACAACGCCGCCCTCAATAATCAACACATCGTCACGAACTCTCGCGACTTCGCCGGAGACGTCTCGCGGTCGGGCGACATCGCAGATCACGGCGCCCGGCTTGAGATGTTCTGGATGGATGATGGCGTCCACGGCGCTGCTCACCGTGACAATAAGGTCACAGTGTGGGAGAGACTGCTCGATGTCGGAGGAGACAACGACCTCGGTGGCTCCACTCGTCAGTTCATCTCGTGCTTTGGCGAGTTTCCCCGCGTTGCGGCCGATCAGGCATATTTTCGCCACTCGATCAACCAGCATCTGAGCGCACGTCTGCCCGATGGACCCCGTTGCCCCCACCACTCCCGCGGTGGCGTTCGGCGTGTCGACTCCCATGAGCCGCGCGGCCTCAAAGAGACCCTCCATCGCAGTGGCCACGGTATAGCTGTTGCCGGTGGTCACCGGAATGTTCAGGTTTTCGGCAACAGTCACCCCCGCATCGCCGACCACCGAAGTGAACGCACCCAGGCCGATAATCTTCGCCCCTATCTCCTCTGCGATCTTCCCGCACCTGATAATCTTGTCGTAAACAAACTGCCGATCCAGTTCCAAAAACTGTCGCGGGGAGAGGGGACAGGCGATGAACCATCCTTCCGCCTCGGCCCCGGTCTTCGACCGGATGCCGGTGATGTGGGAGACTACCTTGGGGTCGGTCTTCTTTACCAGAAACTCAACGAGAGGTTCCGGCAGGAAACGGGCGACGGGGTACTTCCTGGCCACGTCCCGCTTCAGATGGACCGGGTGAATGATAAATGCGAACTTCTCCATAACGCGCTGCCACTCTACTCCCTGTCCAGGTTCTCGATACGAGGTTGCCAGTCGAGTTGCTTTAGCCAGTAAATGTAATCGTCCGGCCGCATGTCCTCAGGAGCCTTCCCAGCTAATGTAACGATGACGCCTTCCATAACGTTGGTGCCGAAAGAACGCCCCTGAAATTCAGGGGTCGTCGTGACGAGGCACCGGGCCTTTCGTTTGCGCAATTCCTCAACGTCTTGCCGGGTCGTGGTGTTGGTGACGATGGTCTTGCCCTCAAGGCTGTCCGGCATGTTGCGACGTATGAAGTGGTAATCTCCGGCGATCACTTCGGCTTCTCTGAAGTACTTGCTGAACCTGGAAATAGTCTCCTGTTGCTTGTCCCCGGTCGGGTAGATGACCGAAATGGGCATTCGGCAGAGCAGAGGGAGAAACATCGCTGCAGCAACTTCCACCGACCTGAGTGTCCGCAACGGAATAGGCATCCCCACGCCAAAGAGGAGGTCCCCGAAGACCACCTTCGCGCCGCTTTCGACGAAGGCTTCCGCCATGCCGAACCGATCGACCGCGCTGACGATCAGGACTTCCCGCCCCGCAAACCGGAATTGGGGATCGTCGTTCAGTTGGAGGATGGTTCTGCGCTCCAGCGTGTTTTTGAGGCCGCTCCCATCAACCACAGGAGTCGTTCTCGCGGCATCCGCCAGCGCCCTCGCCTGACGAATCGCATAACGACGCTTACCCGCGATCAGGTACAGGTCGATTCCCCCCAACCCGATGGCATCGACCTGGCCGCTCAACCCCGCGATGAGTTCCTTCGCGCGCGTGACGTCGCCGTCGGTTCCACGACGCTCAATGGTGAAAGGCTGGCCGCAGATATCGACAACCACCGCATGGTCGCGAGTGGAGGAACCGAGACTCACACTAACGACGCGTTTCACTCGGCGTTCCCCTGGCTTCTATCGACGCGGTTGCGTTCATAAATCAGTTGGAGTCCGCGGAGTGTCAGCAGAGGCTCGACGCGGGTGATTTCGGGGATCTCATTTCCCAGGAGTCTCGCGTGTCCCCCGGTCGCGACGACCTTCGCGGGGGCTCCCCCCGGCTCGATCTCCTGAAGCTCCACTTGGAAACGATGGATAAGTTCCTTCACCAGCCCCGCGTAGCCAAAGAGAATCCCGGCTTGCATGCTGCTGACGGTGTTGCGCCCAATGGCGTTGACAGGCTTGGCCAGGTCCACTCGCGGCAGGCGGGAAGCATACTGGAACAGCGCGTCCATGGAGATGACAATGCCGGGAGCGATGGCGCCCCCCAGGTAGTGCCCTTGGGCGCTGACCACGTCCACGGTGGTGGCGGTCCCCAAATCCACGATGATGACCGGCCCTCCCACGGACTCAAAGGCGGCGACTCCGTTGACGATGCGATCGGCGCCTACCTCGCGGGGATCCTCATAGTCGATCGCCATGCCTGTGCGAATGCCGGGTCCCACCATCAGCGGATCGACTTTCAGGTAGGCGCGGCAGGTCTCCTGAAAAGCCTGGTTCAGAGGGGGCACAACGCTGGAGACGATCGCCGCGTCGATATCGGAGAAAAGCAGGGCGCGCAGTCGAAAGAAAGCATCGAGGAAAGAGACGATGTCATCACGGGTGAGGTGCGCCAGAGTCGCGGCGCGCCAGTCGGCGACGAGTCGGTCTCCCTCAAAAACGCCCACCACGATATTCGTGTTTCCGATGTCAATCGCCAGCAGCATCGTGTTCCGCCAACCTGTGAGAATGATGACCCGACGATTGTACCAAACTCATGACGGCTTAACAAGGAGGGGAGTAAGCGTTCATGTGGGGGTGGTTGCAGAAGACGGTTAGTCTCAGTTAGCAGAAAAGGCGTTGGGTAGCAGCGGAGGGTCCTTGTCGCCCGCCTTGCATGTTTGCTTCAGCGGCGGCGACCAGATAGTCCAGCACGTTGCGCTGTTGCTGTTTGCAGGTGCTACCACTGTCATGTCCGTTCCACAAAACGGCTGCCTGCCTCGTGCTGAGTGCCGAAGCTACCCTTGCGCCACAGCACGCCCGGACGCACCGCGCGCTCGGCCGCGTTATGCGTCGGTTCTACTCGAACTCGCGGAGTCCGCGCAGTTCTATCGGTGGACTCCGATCGACTGCGGACACTGCTTTGGCTCGATTTCCCATGATACTTCCAGGGTTGCTGCGATTCCTACCGTCATCCTGCGACCTCATTACTGTAGTTTGGCGAATCTGCATTTCCGGTGGGTAGGAGGCGTCTCCAGACGGC
>MNXM01000237.1:0-1099 GCA_001872605.1 Armatimonadetes bacterium CG2_30_59_28
CTCCGGCAGCCCCTCCAAACACTATTCTCATCAACACACAAACCGGACATTTCTAAATTGCACAAAACCAGACATTTCTAAATTGCGTTGACATTGTAGACTTTGTTCTTGTAGCGGTTTACAATACTTTCGAACGCCGCCGCGTCCTGCTGCCTGCACTGGTCGATGAGAGCAGAATCGACGCCGTCCAGTTCGATGTTGGCCCGGTCAAACATGCCCAACGCGTTCCTCGCATTCGTCGGCATCGTGCCTGTCGCCCAGTTGATCGAACGAGCCGATGCGATGCTCACTGACATCACCTCTCCTGCGCTGTCGTGCCGCTTGTCATGCTGATGAATTCTATAAAGAGAGAGACGCAGGGACGCAGGAGATGTTCAGTAGATTCTACTATACTGGCGGCAAAAGTAAAAAGAGGAGCAGAAACTACGGAAGTAACCGCAGGCTCTGCTCCTCTGAGGGGCTAAGTTGGTAGCGGGGGCCGGATTCGAACCGACGACCTTTGGGTTATGAGCCCAACGAGCTACCTGACTGCTCCACCCCGCGTTAGCGATAGCATTCTAACAGAAAAGCGGGCGGCTGTAAACCCCTTGCGTGCATTTCTGAAATTTCAGCATAAGAATGGTGCCACTGGAAGATACCTCGACCATCAGTCATCCAGTCCCTACTGGATGGCTACGGAGCGCAGAGAGAAATGCGGGGAAGCCCCTGCTTCCCCGCCGAGAACGCAACCTCAGTTGACGGCGGAGCAGGGGCGCCTATGGTCGGGCAGCGATCCCGGCTATCCATCCAGTAGTCCCTTACGAATCAAGTTCTCCGCGTTTTGGCCAATACATCTGGTTCCGGCTTGTCCGGGTTAGGGACACATCAGTGGTTGTCGTTTGTGGCTGTGCTTTCCAGTCCGAAGGACTGAAACAACATAGCCTGGTGGCAACGCCCGATCTGTCGCGTATGGTTGGACTTTCCAGTCCGAAGGACTGAAACAACATAGCCTGGGGCAACGCCCGATCTGTCGCGTATGGTTGGACTTTCCAGTCCGAAGGACTGAAACAACATAGCCTGGTGGCAACGCCCGATCTGTCGCGTATGGTTGGCCTTTCCA
>MNXM01000237.1:1107-31904 GCA_001872605.1 Armatimonadetes bacterium CG2_30_59_28
CAGTCCGAAGGACTGACACAACATAGCCTGGGGGCAACGCCCCAGGAACAGGTGAACACCGAACGTAATTCCTCGCCCTGAAGGGGCAAAACAAAGGCGAAGGGAGAACCACCCATGCCTCAATCCCTCTTCTGCAATTTCGTCCATATCGTCTTCAGCACGAAAAGCAGGCAACCGTTCCTGACCCCTGAGGTCCGTCCACGAATGCACGCCTACATGGCGGGGATTCTGCGCAATCTCAAATGCTTCTCCGTGATCGTCGGCGGCACGGAGGACCACGTTCATATTGGGTGCAACCTCACGAAATTCCGCGCGCCGGTTGAGGTTCTCGAAACCGTCAAGAAGGATTCCTCCAAATGGGTTAAGACGCTGTCCCCAACGGTGGAGACATTCCAGTGGCAGCGCGGATACGGATTGTTCTCCATCAGCCCGAGCAAATTCGAGGCGGTGAGGCAGTACATCGCCAATCAGGATGAACACCATCGGAACCTCACGTTCCAGGAGGAATTCCGCGCGTTGTTGCAGAGATACAACGTGGAGTTTGACGAACGATACGTTTGGGATTGAGAATGTATTGCCCTTTCAGGGCGTGAGGGAATAGGGCGTTCCTTGTTCCAGGGGCGTTGCCCCTAACTATGTTGTTATGCCCCTTTGGGGCGTGTGTGCATGAGGAGCGGATTTGGCGTTCCGTTCATGGAGATGCTCGCTGGCTATGTTGTTATGCCCCTTTGGGGCGTGTGTGCATGAGGAGCGGATTTGGCGTTCCGTCCATGGAGATATTCGCTGGCTATGTTGTTAGGCCCCTTTGGGGCGTGTGTGCATGAGGAGCGGATTTGGCGTTCCGTCCATGGAGATGCTCGCTGGCTATGTTGTTAGGCCCCTTTGGGGCGTGTGTGCATGAGGAGCGGATTCGGCGTTCCGTCGGGGTCCTCCCTGGCTATGTTGTCATGCCCCTTTGAGGCGTCAGAGGGCGGAACACGTCACCCGGTCGGGAGAACAGAGACATTGTGCCCCGAGAGTTAGGGACACATCAGTGGTTGTCGTTTGTGGCTGTGTCTTTCAGTCCAAAGGGCTGAAACAACATAGCCTGGAGGCAACGCCCCAGAACAGAGGGAACATCACATGTCAGCATTCGCCCTGAAGGGGCAACACAAACTGAAGTCGTCGCCGGGCCATCACCTTTGGAGATCGTGATCTATGGAAACCAACCCTTTTGCCCTGCTGGCGCGCGCCGTCGTCGCCTCTTTTGAGATTGCTGTCCACATCGGCATCGGTCTCTTCCAGACCATTTGGTTTGTCGCCAACGGCCGCAAGGACAAGGTGGGCGATGCAGTGGGGGACATGATGAAGGGGATTTCGGACGCGATGGTGAGGATGTTCCACAAGTAGAACGCCCAGTCTACCCCAGATATCCCAGCCCCTCCAGCCGTTGGGCCAAGGATGGATCGAGGGGCTCTCCGTGGTCGCTGTGCAGTGAAGACGCGTCGACCATGTCGACGCGTTGCTCGGGTCCACCGCCATCAATCACGGCATCGGCGATGACGCTGCCGGTCATGGAGGTGGGGATGGGAAGTCCGAACAGGTGCAGGACGGTGGGAGCGATGTCCAGGATGCTCTGGCTGGGGAGGGATGCACTGCCCGCGATTCCGTGTCCTGAAAGGATCACGATCCCGCGAACGCTGTGAACGCCGCGCCAGCTTCGCGGTTCCGAGAACAGTTCTCCTTTCTGAAACCATTGGGAAAATGCCACCTCTTCCCGAACTGTTTCGAAGATCAGGTCCGAGACGCGGTCGCTGAACCTCCCCGGATAGAGTTCCGCGCCGCGCCACACTCGTTCGACAAACGATTCTCCGGTCACAGGGTCCTCGACCTGCCTGAGTTTCTCCTCAATTTTTTCACACAGGCCGAGGCATTCCTGTCCCTGCGAAACACAACCCTGGGGGTCACGCGTGACGGCATTCAACCGTACCGACTGCTCGGAGCAAGGGTCGCACATTGCTCGCGATCTCTTGTAGTCGATCCAGCGCCATTTGAGCCGGGAGGGTTTGACGTAGTGGATGCCCCAGTTCAGCAGACGGTCTGGCAGGCGTCTTTCGAGGTCCCGTAGATGCATTGCCTTCAAGGCCCGCCCCACCGTCTGCCGCCTTGCTGGCTGAAGTGCCACTGGGCGGAGATGCCATCTCCGCCGGAGGTATCCCTCCTGCTCCAGCCACTGATTGACATGGAACCTGCGACGGACGATGCTCATGCCGTGATCCGACAGGGTAATCACCGTGGTGCGCGGCGGGAGGTCGGACAGGATTTCTCCGACAGCCCGGTCCAGCTCGATATACCCCCGGCGGATGGCTTCCCCCTTTTCGCCCACGAGTCCCGGTGGGTTTCCATTGAAGCTCTCGTCATCGAAATAAACGTGTTGGAGCACATCCACCGCGCGATACACGGTGAGCAGGAAGTCCCAGTCGTGGGTACGCATCAGGTGGCGCAATGCTCGCGTGTGCGAGCGTGTGTACTCCGTGGTTCTCTCGATGGCCGCGGCAATACTCATCGCCTGCAGGTTCCGAACTTCGAGCGGCCACGGGCAGCGGGATTCCTCCAGTTCCCGTTTCAGACTTTGCGGGTAGGTGAATTCGCTTCCGTAGTGCGGGGTCAGCAGTCCCGAGATCATATACCCGTTGACGGGTGACGGGGGGTACGTGATGGGGCAGTTCACTATCCCACTGGACTTGCCATGTTGGGCCAGCAGGTCCCACAACCGGTAACCGTGAACGGAGTGCGACCGAACGACGCCGGGCGTGTACGAGTCTCGCTGGCGCATTCGGAAATCGCAGACGCCGTGCTGACCCGGCGTCAACCCGGTATACACCGACGGCCACGCCGCGGCGCTGTTGGGCGGACGAACCGACAGGAGGGTTGCCGAACTCGCATCCTTCAGGAGGTGCTCGATGTTTGGCAAAACCCCCTCGCCGATCAACGGGTTGATGATATCAAACGTGGCCGCGTCGAGACCGAGGAGGAGGACCTTTTGAACAGAACAGAAGTTTGAGCTCATGGCAGATGTTGAGTGAGACAAAAGGGAAGAAGCAGAGAAATGCGCGCGACGCTACGTTCCCCACACTTTGATGTCCTTTCCTCCGTTTGTTTGATGACCATCAGATATGCTCGTTCAGCAACCGTGGGCGCGTCGGAGACCGCCCCTACGAAAATCGCAAACCGTAGTCTGTCAACCTCCATTTGACTGCGCCGTTTTGGGAGGACGAGGCTCCGCGAACTCAGGAAGTTCGGGCCGAGCCGGTAAGACCGCTATGACAACCGGGGCGTCCACCGGCTTCACCAGTGTATCACTTCCCTGCTCCCGTGCCAGACTTTCTCCAGGCCTTCTGGCACTCCTCCCAGTCCGTTTGCTGGTCGCCTTTGATTGCGTCATCGTAGATCACTGCAAGAACGACAGGCATCAGCCGGTCACCGTGCTCCCACACGTCGAGGATTTCCTTCAGCCACTCCGCCTGCGAGGGAAGCGTGATCTCCTTGTTCATGTAAACGTGCGGGGAGAACACAATGCCGTCCAGCGCGTCGAGGATGTCACGGACCGGAGCGGCCATGGAGAGGTCGCAGTTCACACCGCGGAGACTCTCGATCTTCCGAAGCACCGGGAGATGATGGCTGTAGAGACTGCACGAGTGCAGGAACAGACCGCCGAAGTGACGCGACAGACAATTCAGGCAGGGAATGGAGAACTCCTCGTAAAGATCGGGAGAGAGCGTCAGAAGGTAGTCGTCCGCCAGCTCAAGACCCACCTCCGCCGGGGACCAGATATGCGGCCAGAAGACGGGAGCATATTGCTCGCCCGCAATCTCCCGCTGCGCCTCGACAACATCGATGAAGAAGTCGGTGATGATTTCGAGCAGCCGATGCACGCGGCGCGGCGCGTCATACATCGCCATGAACAGCTCGGTGACTCCGAGGAGTTGTGTGGCAACGGTAAGAGGGCTTTGCAGGTCGAGGGAACAGATGGGCAGGTCGGAAACCAACTTCAGCGCCCGGGTGAATTCCAGCGCCTCACCCACGCGCGCCTCAGTGACGGGTGGTTTCTCGAGATGGTCTACTTCCTCGATGCCGGACAGGATCGTCTCCGCCCAGTGGCCGCCGCCCACGTCCTGCAGTTCGGTCCCGAAGGCGCTTGCCATCGCGCTGGTGCCGTTGTTCGTGCTGAGGCGCGGGATGTAGTCGTCCCCGTTCCGAACCCGTCCGTGGAGCGCGCCATGCACTTGTTCCAGCGCCTTCTGTCTCTCGGGATCGAGGTCCGTGGGAGTGGGCGTATCCACGGGTTGGTACTGATGCAGAATGATCCCTGGCCGTCTCGGCGCGGCTTCACTCATCCAGAAGTCGCGGAGGAAGGAGAGGGTCCGTGAGTAGTCAGTGGTCCAGTGGGTGGGTGGGGACATCGTTTGTGTTGTGAAGACTGGCTACGGGAAGTGTCGATAGATCTCGCGCCGATGCAGACACCGAACAAATTCGACCTCTGGATCCTGCAAGTAGATGCCGAGACGATAATCACCTACACGGATGCGGTAACAGCCTTCAGTTCCATGGATGCGCTCGACGTTTGGCACTTCTGTGAGTGATCCGGCCGCCTCAATCGCCTCTATCATCTCCTTGATGCGCGTCCGAACGGGGTCTGCTGGGACTTTCCTGACATCGCGCTCGAAGCTCCTTCTGAACGAGGACTTCACGCGTCTCCCTCCAGTGCGGCGAAGACTTCCTCCCTCGCAGCAAGTTCCGTTCGTCTCCCCTCTCGGATGGCCGCTGTCAGAGCAACATCCTCAAGCACTTCTGCAAAGACATCATGCAGGAGATCTCGCTCCTCGCGAAGGGTCTCGGAAATCGCTTCCTTGAAGGTGTTCTTGATCGTTTCTCGGTCCATCGTCATTGTGCTCATGCGGGTAGCTCCCCAAATCCCATCATCGATAGGCATTCTAAGGCCCTGGATGAGAGGGTGTCAACTTCCCGGACTCAATCACTGCCGGTCCGACGCGGGCCTACTGCCCAAGTGAGGCGATTCTTCCTCCGCCTGGGCCCACAGACAAGGGACCCGGAATCTGCTTCCGCGTTTCCTTCCCGGTATGCGCCCCCTCCAGCCCTCTCCCCTCTGACACCTGAACACTTCCCCCTTTTCCCACCACTTGTTCACCGCGATAATGTAGCGGTCCTTTGACTTGCGATCGATGAAGAAGTTGAGTTCGACGTTTTCATTGTCGGTGGTGGCGAAGGGTTCTTCCACGCGCTCAAGCCGCGTCAGGAGGGGAGCAAGCTCGAGGAGGTCTTTGCTGACTTCGGCCCAGGCTTTCCATTGCGGCGTGCCTTCCCCCTTGAAGGAGATTAGTGACGACCCCAGTCCCTGCTCCTGCAGCTTGCGGTCGTCCACCCCATAGTAGTAAAGGAACAAGCCCGTCACACCATGAGCCACCGCCGTCCACGCCTGCCACTTCATTTGCGCCGGCGTCGAGTGGGAACGCGTGAATGCGACAAAGTCTTCCTGCGGCGTTCCCTCAGCATACGATTGGGCGATGATCCAGAGGCGCGCGTCCACCTTGCGCGCCGCGCGATAGCACCGGTCGAGAATGGAAAGGTAGTAATTGCGGATGCGTTCCCGCGTCCACCCGGCAAGGATGGGGTACACATCGTAAGCGATCACCGGAGGGCGCATCTGTTCTGCCGCGCGCTCGAACGATTGCAGGTTGTTATGGCAAACGATGGGCGGGTGCAGCGGGTCCAGCTCCATCAGTTGCCGGTGGTACGGGACGACCTCTTCCACCATCTCCGGGGGAATCTCCTCCGCAATTTCCCAGCCCAGCAGTCCCCACTCGCCCCGATATGCCGGAGATATCTTGGGCACCGCGTCCCGGATGTTTTTCTCGTACCATTCCGTCCGCAGCTTCCGCGTCTGAAGCACCGGCAGGTAGTTGGGCCCCTGGTAGTAGACACGAATCCCCTTCCGTTCCGCAAGGCGGAAGAAGCGCAGCCGGTCTTCTTGGCTCCCGAACACTCCCCAGCAAAACGCAGCGTTCTGATGGTGGCTCCGGCAGTCATCCAGTTGCGCCTCAACGACGCGCCAGCGATCCACTCCCAACTGCTCGGGCAGTCCGGTGAAGTTGCCGCCGATACAGGGGCCGATGGGGAAATAGCTCCTCGGGTCGGGAATGGCGCGCTTGGAGGGAGGCAGGGAGACGGGAGACGGATTCCCGCACACCATCGAGCCGAGGAGAGCCGCGCGGGTTATGTCGTCCAGAGGCTCCCCTTTGGGGACGGATTCCTCCGACAGGTAGACGTCATCAATGAAGAACTTCAGCTTTTCGCCCGTTGCCCAGAACCCGCCGGAGTAGACCCCCCACGAAGTGACGTCGCCGCGTTCCTTGCCGCTGATGTCGAAAGTGAGGGTCTCCCATTCATCCGTCTCCCGCAGAGTGGCGGAGATAACCTGGGTCCTCATCTTCCCGTCTTTGTCACGGTTGAAGAACGCAAACACGCTCTGCGACTGGTGAGCCTGCGGGCAGTTCACCGCGATGCGAATGGTATTGAAACGCGTCCAGTCCTGCGGTTTGTCGAAGCCCCGAACAATGCTGAGGTGCCGGTTCTCCTTCTCACGGTGGAACACCACTTTCGCGCACGCCTTGCCGGAGTTTGCGCCGCGGCAGGTCTCCGCGTCTCGCGCGATAGACGCGCCGGCACTTGCCGACCAGCCTTGCAGCGCGTCCTCGAAGTTCTCGAGCTTCTCTCCGGTGTCCACCCACTCGACCTTGAGACGCGCACGGTGCGAGGATGCATCGTCATCGGTGTAGGTCCAGCGATTCATTCCCTTCGCGAGCTGCAACGGCTTCAACGCCGAAATGTCCAGCCACGTATGGAGGACAAGCTCATAAGTTAGCATCGTCGATTTGCCATTGGATGACAGCACAACATGGAGCGGGTTGTCGTTCAGGCCCTCAAATCTCCACGGCGGCGAATCGGGAAGGAAAGTCTTCGTCGCCACGATGTCTTTCCCCTCAGGATCTCTCGCGATCTTCACGTATACCTCGTCTTCGCCCTCGACGTCTGTGAGTTGCGCTTCCACTTCCACGGCGAGGATGCGAACTCCCGCGGGGCAGGACAGGCGGTAGGTGGTTTGACGCACTCCCGGCCAGCCCAGCTTCAGTCGCCGCGCGCCCACCGCGTCATACACGAAGTTGTCCTTCGTGAAGGGAAGGTTGGTGGCGAAGATGTCCCACTGCCACTTCTGAACGGCGTAGGTGTCGTTCACCCGCGTCAGGTCTCCCACTTGACTGAAACCGGCGTTGTATCGGGAGTAACCTCTACCGCTGCCGAAACGGAGCGTCAACCGCTCGAGGGTCAGCATCTTCTCCGCCAACGCCACTCCGTTGAGAGCGGGACGGAGGGTGTGTCGCACAGGCGTCGCCTTGTCATCTGTGATGCCCGTAATTGTCACGGCGGGGGATTGCTCAAAGGAAGGATTGCCGGTAACGACTTCTTGGCCGCTGTGCGTTAGCTCGTGGGACGCCGTACCCGCCCATGCGGGACACATGAATCCAGAAGAGGACGCGATCAGGAGATAGAGCGCAACCGCGCGTGTCAGCGCCTGGATGTGGGCGCGCCGTGAATTAACATTGAGGTTTCTTTTGGACATCAGCCCGGACTCAAAGAGCCCGAAATCACTCCTGGGCAGAGGTCGGGTGACGACCGCGTCTGGTTCGGTATCGTATTCTACTCGTTCAGCCACCGGAGGGCAATCGCCCACATTGCGTCAACACCGCCTGCAAGCATCCGGCATTGACGAATCCCTCAACCCCCGTCACAATTCGCGATGATACCTCGCAGGTCAGGGAAAGGAGTACGCCGTGGATTCGCAGGCAACAGACCACCTGATTCGCGTCGGTACCTCTCAACAATTGGAGGAGAAGGGGTGTATCGTCGTCTCCGGCGACGACCGCCCCATCGCTGTGTTTGCACATGAGGGCAAGGTGCGCGCGGTGGACAACCGCTGTCCGCACATGGGCTTCCCTCTGCACAAGGGAACCGTGCAGGACGGCATTCTCACCTGCCACTGGCATCACGCCCGCTTCGACCTGACCAGCGGCTGCACCTTCGACCTCTTCGCGGATGACGTCCCCACGTACCCGGTGGAGATTCGAGAGGGCGACGTGTGGGTCAACCCCCGGAGCGAGCGCGCCGATGAGGCCGCGCACTGGCGCCAGCGACTTGAAGAGGGAATGGCGCAGAACATTCCGCTCATCATTGCCAAGGGCGTTATCGGTCTGCTCAAAGCTGGGGTGGATTACGAGGAGATTCTTCAATCCGGCGTTCTCTTCGGCTGCAGATACCGGGACGGCTGGGGCGTGGGATTGACCATCCTGAGCGCGATGGCGAACCTCGTTCCGTCTCTCCCTGAAGAAGAGCAGTTCCTCGCACTGTATCAGGGGTTGCGTCGCACGGCAGCCGACTGCGTGGGGCAGGTTCCCCGGCGAGACCGACATGCCCTGGAAACCGATGACCTGCCGCTGCATACCCTCAAACGCTGGTTCCGCTATTGGACGCTGGTGCGGCATCGGGACGGCGCGGAGCGCACGCTGCTGACGGCCATCCGAGGCGGCGCTTCGCCCGCGGAGTTGGCTGACTTGTTGTTCACTGCCGCAACGGATCGTTTCTATTCCAACACCGGGCACGTGCTCGATTTCATCAACAAGGCTCTCGATTCACTCGACCTCATCGGCTGGGAGCACGCCGAGGCAGTGCTGCCGACGGTGGTCGGGCAACTGGTCGCCGGGCGCGGCGGGGAAGAGATGAATTCCTGGCGGCACCCCATTGACCTCGTTCCGCTGGTCGAGTCGGCCTCCGGGTCTCTGGAGCGGTGGATGCAGGAAGGACAGGGCAATGCGTGGGATGACGAAGCCGGGCTCGCGGCGCGCCTGCTCGCAGATGACCCCGAAGCGATCATCTCCGCCGTTGGCGATGCCGTGCGCGCGGGCGCTCAGCCCACGCAGTTGGGCAAGTCGGTCTGCTATGCCGCGGCGTTGCGCATCGCCCGGTTTGGCACCGCCAATGAGTTTGCCGACTGGATCACCGCGCTGCACACCTTCACCTACTGCAACGCATTCCATCGGGGGATGAAGCGCGTGGCCACGCTCTGCTCACTAACCAACCCGGACCTGCTGCGCGGGGTGTTGCACGGGGCCATGTCGATCTACCTCGATCGGTTCCTCAACGTACCTTCAGCGCATCTGCCCGGTGAACGCCTCCCGGTGGACGCAGAACCCGCGGAGGCCGCGGCGCTCTGCGAAGAACTGCTCGACACCCTCGATTCACAGCATCGAGTAGAGGAGGGGGCGAAGATCGTCGCTGCGTATCTCTCGCAGAACCATCCGCTGGATTTGTTGACGGGGGCGCTGGCCCGTGGCGTGCTGCGGGAGGATGCGGACTTCCACACGTTCCAGATGCTGGAGGCCAGCCTGCGTCAGTATGAGGAATGGGGCAACTCGCCGGAGGGGCGGAACATCCTGATCGCCCTCACGCGCTACATAGCCGCCCACTCCCCCACCGAACGCGCCCAACTCCAGACGGCACAGATCGCCCTCCGCCTGCACCGCGGAGAAGCGCTGTATGTCGAGGAGTGAGGCGTGGCGCGCTTGGGCCAGCTCATTCGAGCGTCGTGCCGGCACCGGGCCGCGTTCGCCGAACCGCCAAACGTCACGACGGATTGCTGCGTCGTTGCCAAGCGTCAGCGCGTGTTCTATACTCATGGTCGTTGCGCATGGCTTTCCCTTGAAAGGACGACCGTTTTGCAGTGGAACATTGACGCTGGAATTCAAGAAATCGCTGATAACCTGATTGCTACCCGCCGTGACTTCCACGCCCATCCCGAACTGGGATACCAGGAGAATCGAACCGCTGGGATCGTGGCGGAGCGATTGAGCCATTACGGAATGCGGGTGCGGACCGGGGTTGGTGGAACCGGGGTCATCGGTGTATTGGAGGGAGCTTTGCCCAGACCTACGCTGCTTGTGCGCGCCGACATGGATGCGCTGCCGCTTCAGGAAGAGAACGATGTGGAGTACCGCTCTCAGAACCCGGGAGCCATGCACGCCTGCGGCCACGACGGACATACAGCCATGCTCCTCGCCGTTGCGGAAGCGCTAAGCCACTGGCGGAGCGAGTTGCGGGGAACGGTGAAGTTTGTCTTCCAGCCAGCGGAGGAAGGTGGCGGGGGGGCGAGACGCATGATCGAGGATGGAGCGATGGACGATCCTCCCGTGGATGCCGCTCTGGCTTGCCATCTCTGGAACAACTACCCGGTGGGTCGCATCGGAGTGCGGACGGGCCCCACTTTCGCTTGCGCGGATCGCTTCTCGGCCAGGATCAAGGGGAAGGGAGGTCACGGCGCGCACCCGGACCAGACGGTGGACCCCATTGTTATCGCAGCGCAGATCATTACGGCGTTCCAGTCCATCGTCAGCCGCAATGTCAGCCCCCTCGAGACGACAGTTATCAGTGTCACCTCCATCCACGGAGGCAGCGCGTACAACATCATTCCCGAGTCAGTGGATATCGGGGGGACCGTTCGGTCTTTCAGTGAGCCCCTGCGTGACCACATTCGGCAGAGGATGGAAGAGGTCCTGCGCGGCATCACCGACGCCTTTGGCGCTGCGTTTGAATTTGACTACGAGGTTGGCTACCCTCCACTCTCCAATGATGGCGAGATGGCTGACCTCGTGAGGGCGGCGGCAACGGAGGTCGTCTCGTCGGCGGAGGTGTGGGAGAACGAGCCCACCACCGGCGGCGAGGACATGGCCTATTTCTTCCAGAAAGTGCCGGGGTGCATGTTTCTCGTGGGGTCGGCGAATACAGAAGCAGGTCTCGACTACCCCCATCACAGTCCCCGGTTTGACATTGATGAGAGGGCGTTGATGGTTGGGGCGAGCATCATGCTTTGCGCCATCAAGAGATACCTGACAGGAGCGGTGTGACCGCCGAGCGAACCGATGCCCAGACTCACCTCCTCGCCCATTCACCGACATCAGCGGCTGAACCGTCGCCTTGCCGAGATTGCGAAGGTGCTGGCCGGCCACGGCTGGGGATTCCTGATTGGTCACCTCGACTTGCAGCGGTTCCTCCCTCGTGGCGAGCGATCCGCATCGGGCGCGATCAATGAAGCCCCACTGCCGGAAGTCGTCACCGCGGTGCTTACCGATTTGGGGCCCTCCTTCGTCAAGGCCGGGCAACTGCTCAGCACCCGTCCCGAGCTTCTCCCGCGAGCTTACGTCGAGGCCCTGGAGCGCCTGCAGGAGTCTGGGCCTCCTGTATCTATCGACGACGTGAGGCGGATTGTCGAGGAAGAACTGGGGGCGCCCCCAGAGGACCTCTTCGCAGAGTTCGATGAGATTCCACTTGCGTCCGCGTCTCTCGCGCAGGTGCACCGCGCGCGGCTCCACGACGGAACGGACGTGGTGGTCAAGGTGCAGCGTCCCGATATTCGCGATGTCGTCGAAACCGATGTCGAGATCGCCATTCGCCTCGCAAAATTGCTGGAAGAGCGAGTCCCGGATATAAAGGAGCAACGGTTGGTCGCGAAGGCCGTTGCCCTTGGTGACATGCTTCGCGGGGAGCTTGACTTTACGCGGGAATACCGGAACGCCGACCGGTTCCGCGTGAATTTCGCGGAGGTCAGTTACGTCCGCATACCCAAGTGTCACTGGAACCTCACCACGCCGCGTGTCCTGACGGAAGATTACGTGGGCGGTATACGGGCATCTGCGATCGAAGAGATTGAGACTGCTGGACATTCTCGTCGGAACCTCGCTCGGAAGGTGGCGGAGTGCACGCTGAAACAGATCTACATCGACGGCTTCTTCCACGGCGATTTGCATCCGGGCAATGTGCGCATTCTTCCCGGCGACCAGATTGGACTCATCGACTTCGGCATCGCTGGCGAACTGAGTCGCTCCGATCAGCGTGAGCTCATCACTGCGTTGCTCAGCTTCCTCAACAAGGACCCGGATGGGTTCACGACGCATATTCTGCGGTTGGCTGAAGAGGAGGAAGGCATCGATTCCCACGCGCTGCGTCAGGACTTCGAGGACTTGATGAACGAGGCCCATGAGATTCCCGCGGCCAGCCGTAGCATCGGAGAGGTGTTGCGGGAAACGATGGGGGTCATCTTCCGGCACCGCCTACCGCTGCCCGCCTGGTTTGGCCTGCTGGTGAAGACCTACATCGCGTCGGAGGGGATTTGCCGGCGACTGGACCCGGGCTTCGACTATGCCGATGTTGCGCGTCGCATGGCCAGCAAGGCGATGTCTCCCCACCTGCGGCTTCAGGAGATATTACCGGGGTTGTGGTCGGCCCTGCAGGAGATCAAGGAACTGTTCAAGTATCTCCCCAGCAGACTCAACCGTCTTCTGGAGGTGATCAGCCGTGGGGAGCTGACCGCGGATGTTAGACACGAAGGGCTGGATGAGCTGACCGCAGCAATTCAGAGAGGCAGCAGTCGCATCAGTTCCGGCACCATCGTGGCCGGGCTTGTTCTGGCGTCGGCTATCCTCGTGCAGGCCGACGTGGGTCCGTGGTATGAGGGATACTCCATCATCGGGTTGATCGGTTTCTTCTTCGCAGCGATCCTTGGCGGGTGGGTGCTGATTGATATCGTCCGCCGTGGAAGATGAACAGCGATCGTGCCGACGGCGTCACGGCGGACTCTGTGAGTCCGAGCGGAATCACCGCAACTTTGGGCGCGGACAGAACGTCCAGAGGGTTGTTAGAATCCCAAGGACAATACGAGGAGATCCAGGTGAATGCGCATTCTATTGAGAGCCACTCGGTGGGCAGTCCTGTCGTGTGTCGTGTTGACGGCACCGGCGAACGCTGCTCTGAAAGAAGGAACGAAGCTCCCCTCATTCAGCGTGAAACTGATTGACGGGAAGACCATCATCGGCAATCCTGAACTGGCAGGGAAGGTTTCCCTTCTCAACTTCTGGGCGACATGGTGTGTGCCCTGTCAGGAAGAGGTGAAACACTTGCAAGCCTTGCACAAGAAGTACTACAAGCAGCGGGTTGTTGTGATGGGCGTCTCCCAGGACGAAGAGGGCGCGGCAATGGTGAAGCCTTTCGCCCGTCAAAAGGGGCTGACGTACAAGATGGGAGTGGACCCCGAAGGCAAAGTGGCAACGAAGCTCCAGGGGCTGCCCGTGCCCGTCCTGTACATCGTCGACAAGAAGGGCGCGATCCGGTACACGAAGAAGGTCTTTAGTGCGAAGGACATTCCCGCCATCGAGGAGAAAATCGAGGCGCTGCTCAAGGAGTGATGGGAAACCGCGTCCTCCGTGATCTATACTCGTTACGGGTGAAAACACCCCCTCACCCTCGAACCCAAAGGGTTCGAGGGTGAGGGAACTGGAAATGAGTGGCGCCATCCGCCAAACCACGCGCTCGGTCAACGGTGAGTGCATGGACGCAAACTCTCGTTTTGAGGGAAAGGGGGATCGATTCATGGGTCGTATCTCGGCATACAGCCGCGCTGCAGCTCAAGGGCGCGGCAGCCCGTGCTTCAGGGCGTTGTTTTGCGGCATTGCTGTTGCCTGTGTCATGCTGCTTTTCGGACCGTTTGCGCACGGCGAGGAATGGGTGCAAAGCAATCCGCTGGTTCCCGCCTCGCAGGACTGGCCGCCGGGAAAGTACTGGCAACCAGGGAAGGTGGGGAAGCGGAATTTCTATTTTGCCGAGCAGGGGAACTACATTCGTTACCGCCCGGAAATCATGACTCGCTTCGAACAAACGGGAATCGCCGACCGCCTCATTCCCGGACATTGGGAACTAACGAAGTTCGACCCCGAAGTCTACAAAACGCTTGTCCCGACGTGGAAATCCGTCGTGGATATGTACCTCGACAACCAGTATCCCATCCCGACCATTCACTCTTGCGTGGCACTCGGTCGGCCTTTCCCCACCAAGGCGGCCATCGACCGCGTCGGCGACCTGTGGCTGGGTGACAGCATGCCCGAAGCCCCCATCTACCGACTGGAACCCGTCTTCCACTTCATTAAGACCGGAAAGAAGTGGGTCGGTTCTTCAATGGGCACCGTGAATGACGAAGCTTTTGAGACCTTCATGCGAGATCGCGTCATGCCGCGTCTGGAGAAGGAATTGCCTTTCAGCCGCGACCCGAAGCACGAGTGGACACGTCCGCAGTTGCGGCGGCTCTGTGACATCTACTGCGAGGAGTTCTTCAATGCGGTGCCCAATAACCGCCCCATTCCCTGGGGGATGTTCCTCAGTCCCTACCACATCGCGGACATGCCTAACGTGACCACCGTTGCGGAAAAAGGAGCGGACGCTTTCGCGAATGCTCGCGCCCGTGGCATCATGCGCCAGACCGGCGGTGGAAAGATCTATTACACCTGGCGCGGCCATGAACCTACAGAACGATATGCCTACTACGATCGAGGCTGGTTCTCCACCAACCGCGAGGAATGGGGGTATCCGCTCCCGCATCTCTGGTACTACCTCTTCCGCCCTTACCTGATGGGCGCGAACTACTCTATCGTTGAGGGGATGCCCGCATCCTGGGTGCAGGACATCGAAGACGATGGTCAATACGAGCTGTCCACCCTCGGACACATCGCGAAAGCCATGCTCGACTTTGCCGACCGGCACCCCGATCGAGGCGTTCCTTACGCCCCGGTCGCGCTGCTCATGGAATACACCCGAGATTGGCCGACCTGTTACAGCGCGGGGGGGACGACCTACGGCAGTGTCGCCCTCCCATACGATGACGCTGACCACATGAACCACGGCCTGTTGCATGATCTCATCTTCCCCGAGCACCGGCATACCCGATTCAGCGGAGGCTATTCGCGCACTGCGCCGTACGGAGAGATTTTCGATATTTTGTCCCCCAACGAACCCGGCAAGAAGATCGATCCTGCTATCCTCGACGGCTACAAAGTTGTGTTTGCTCTCGGAGGGCAGCGGATGGATGCAGACTACGCAGCGGCGATCAAACAGTACGTCGAGTCAGGTGGCACGGTGGTATTGAACATCGCGGATCTCAGCGAGCCTCTTCCCCTGGCGTTCTTCGGCGTGGCTTCCTCCGGCCGTCCGATGGCGGCAAGAACCGTTCGGAATGAAGCCACCGGCAAGGTATTTGAGGAAGAGCCTTTCATGCTGAAGCCGCTGGAGCTGAAAGGCGCGGAAATTCTCTACGCCAGCGACAGCCGTCCAGTGGTGACGCGCCATCGCTTGGGGAAGGGATATGCCGTACTTGTCGCAGTACCCTACATGATTCAGGCTGAGACCATCGAGAGTCGCGATGGCATGTCGGGCCGTCCGTGGCCGAAGAAACCCATCCTGAGTTTTGTCGACAACCTCATCGAGAGTCTTACTCAGGGACTGACACCTCTTGAGATTCGTCGGCGCGACGAAGACAAGCCGGACTTGTCCTGGCAGATCAACCGCAAAGGAGACGGGTGGACGGTTACCCTGTACAACTACTCTCTGAAGCGGGAAGAACTGGTGGCCCGTCCCATGGGTACGGCAAAGGTTCTGGCGGAGTATCCCTACCGATCTGTTCCCTTTGAGATCGTCTGTCACGCGCCCATGGCCGATGTGGTGGAATTATATGACGACCGCGACGTCCGGTGGAAGCGGGAAGACGGGTCGATGATCGTCACGGAATCCATGCGCGCGGGCGATATTCGTGTCTATGAATTTCAGCCGCGCCGCGTCGAGTTGCCCGAACGTGAGGTGCATGTGAACTATGCGCTCAACCGACCGGTCACGGCGTCCTCCACGCTCAAAGGATTCTCTTCCGCTGCTGCGGTGGATGGGGTGCGCAATAACGACGATTACTGGCAGTCTGATTTGGACGCAAAGCGCCAGTACGTTCTCGACCTCCCGCAGTGGCTTCGAGTCGATCTCCAACAGATCCGTACCGTAAATCACATTTTCGTCCAGTTTCACACCTGGCCGCACGCATCCCTTGAGACGCGGCAATTCATCTATCGGTATGTCATCGACGTTTCCATCAACGGCAACGAGTGGAACACGGTGGTTGATGAAAGCAAGAACATGGACCCGGCGCGTCTCGAAGGACTGGAGCGATGGTTCGCGCCGGTGGAAGCGCGCTTTGCGCGCCTGTCCGTGACCCACAACACCGCTCTTGCGGGAGCGCAGGTTGTCGAGTTGCAGGTTCGTGGTCCGGAGAAGGCGAAGGTCCATCCCGAACGGAAGTCAATCACGCCTCCGTGGCAAGTCAGGTTCCCGGAGCCTGTGGAAAACGCCGCTGCCGACAAGGTGGTGTACCTGATCAGTCTCAAGCCCAAATCGGTGAAGCGCGGATGGTTGCCGCAGGGCAGAACCTGGGAGCAGATGAATGGCTGGATTCGTCTCTACGCTGACGATACCGGTGACGGGCTTGTGTGTGCGAAGAGCCTCTACGGACAAAGCATCAGCGAAATAGTGTATGAGGTTCCAGAAGGAGCTTCGCTGTTCGCTGCTGCAATCGGTTTTGGCGCAAAGGCCAGAGAGTCCTCTGTGGAGTTCCAGGTCTTCGTGGATGGGGTAAAGAGTTTTGATAGCGGCTTGTTTCGGCTCGGACTTCCACTTGTTCCCGTGGTAGTTGATGTGGGCGGCGCTCGAGAGTTAAAGCTGGTGGTCACCGACGGCGGCGACGGCATTACTAACGATTACGGTTGGTGGGGAGACGCGAGGTTCATCGCGAACTCGCAGAGTTCGCGATAATTCCGTGGAGTCTGTGCTCGTGGGGACATCGAGGGCGTGGCAGTTGCACGCGGACTCTATGAGTACGCATTGACGGGTCAGCCAAATCCTGGCGGACTCGCAGCAAGTCCGATCAATCCTGTCAAAATGTTGTACCTGAGTAGTTACTTCGCCGCTGCAAAAAAGATACTGTAACAGTCCGCAAACCTGTGATACACTTTCCGCTGATTCCGGACTTGGACGGGCCGGGAGAAATCCTCGAAGGATGCAGTAGGCGCGGTCTCCCATCCGGGTCGTATGACCGACGTCCCCGCATTTACCGAAGAAGGAATCCCATGCCAAAATCGCATGTTCCGCGAGTGCTTCTTGTCGGCGATTCAATCCGTGTGAGCTACCAGCCGCTGGTGGCGGAATTGCTCGCCGGCAAGGCCGAGATCGTCGGCCCCGCGGATAACTGTCAGTACGCGCTTTACACACTGTCATCGATTGGCCGCTGGATAGGTGAACTGGGAGCCCCGGACATCGTCCACTGGAACAATGGCCTCCACGACTGCGGACACAATCCCGCGAGGTATCCCGTCCAGATTCCTCTCGATATGTACGTGCGGAATGTCGAACTGATCCTCAGGCAGTTGCGACAGTGGACGCCCAATGTGATTTGGGCGACGACGACTCCGGTGCATCCAGACCGTCCCTTCCGCAGCGACGAGTGGTCGTGGCGCAATGAGGAAATCGATGAATATAATGCAGCGGCCTTGGAACTGATGAAAGAAGACGAAGTGCCGATCAACGACCTCCACCGCCTGGTCTGGGACAACATCAGTCAGTACCTCTCAGAAGATATGTTGCACCTGAATGAGCCTGGTCGACAAGCCAGCGCGAGAGTGGTGGCGCGTGTCCTGTCCCTTCATTGTAAAGGATCGATCGATGCGGAATTGATCTATACTCGTTCCGGGTGATCCCTTTCCAGGAGGCGCCGCACCCTCCCATGTCGGACGCGCTGTATCAATCCTGCTCAAAGGCCGTGCATGTTGTCACATCGGAAGGCTCTGTTCTCCGGGCAGGTCTCGCTTGCCTATTCGTAATCGAGCACCTCGGCTGGGGACGGATCGCGCGGCGGCTCCGGTCTCCTCCGATGATTGGGTTGGTCGAGGTGTGCTACCGGATCGTTGCGCAGAACCGAAGACTCTTTTCCCATATCCTTTTCATCAAGGAGAGATGAGAACTCATTGCAGATCACACCCATCAATACGCACAAGATTACTCCGCAGGATTCGTCTCTGGCGCGTCTCCTGGATCAGTATGTCACTGCCATCCCTGAGAGGTCCATCCTCGCAGTCACTTCCAAGATCGTTTCACTGTGCGAAGGTCGAGTCGTCAAGAACGACGGCGTGGACGAGAACGACCTCGTCGCGCGTGAGTCGGACCGTTTCCTGCCACCTGGCAAGTACGGGTTCTCGTTGACGCTCAACAACAACATCCTGATTCCCAACGCAGGCATCGACCAGTCGAACAGCGACGGTGGATTTATCCTGTGGCCGGAAGATGCTCAGCAGTCGGCCAACAAAGCGCGAGAGCACCTGACAACCCGGTTCGACTTGAGGGAGTTCGGAGTCATTATCACCGACAGCAAGACCTCCCCCCTCCGCTGGGGAACGACGGGAATCGCCACCGCGCACAGCGGGTTTAGCGCGCTCAACAGCTACGTCGGCAAACCGGACATCTTTGGCGCGCCCATGCGAGTGACGCGCGCGAACATCATGGATGGTCTCGCCGCCAGCGCGGTGCTGGTCATGGGAGAAGGCTCAGAACAGACGCCGATGGCGCTTATTCAGGACCTGCCATCCATTCAGTTTCAGTCTCGGAACCCAACACAGGATGAACTCGATGAGCTGCAGATTGCCATGGAAGATGACCTGTATGCTCCGCTGTTGACCTCCGTCGACTGGCTCACTGCACGCCGGTAGTATTCTGCCGACCAAGTGCGTATTGCGGCCGCTCCGCCAACTTGATACTCTAATGCCCATGATTAGCCCCCAGGAGGAACTCCATGTTAAAGGACGTCAAAGAACTGCTGCACACTTCCGCGTATCACCCGGAGGAGATCGAGCGATTTCTCGGCATGAACTCTTTCCTGCGATTCGATCACGAGCTTGGGTATACGCAGATCGACTACGTCTTCAGAGACGGCATGGAGGATACGCTGTCGGTCTACACCTACGAGGATGAGAAGGTCCATCGAAAACTGGTGAACTATGCCGACCAGCCCTGCCGACTCAACACTTACGGTAACAGCTTCACTCAGTGCGCGCAGGTGAGCGACGGCGAGACGTGGCAGGAGATCCTGGCCGCGCACTTTCGGGAACCGATCAGAAATTTCGGCTTTGGCGGATACGGTGTGTATCAGGCTTACCGGCTGGCCATGCGGATGGAGTCGAGCTCAGAGCTCGCGAAGACCGCCCTCGCCGCCGACCACATTATCCTCAACATCTGGGGGGATGACGACCACTACCGAAGCCTCGACGAGGCGCGGTGGATTCGCGTCGGCTGGATGTGTCGCGACCTCCCTCGGGGTGGTGGTGAGGGCACGTATCCGGTTCATGGTTTCCCGTGGGCGCATGTGCGCTTCGATACCGGGAAGGGCGAGTGGGAAGAACGGGAAGGGATGTGCGAGAAGGCCGAAGACCTGCGCAAGCTCGCCGGCAAGGACGCGTTCTATAACGCCTTCAAGGATGATCCCGTCGTTCACCTTTACGCGCTGCGGGAGGGTGGCGAAGCGCCAGTGGATGAGCTGGAGAAGGTGGCTGAAGCCTTTGGTGTCCAGGTTGATCTCAGGACCTCCGCCGTTGAGAAGCGCATGGGAGAAGCGCAGAAACTGAGAGAAGCCTACGGCCTTCGCGCGACCATGTTCATCATCGACAAACTCCGCGCCTGGGCCGACGCAAACAATCGCAACACGATGATTCTGCTGAGCTACGATGTTCCCCCCGCGCAGCGTTACCTGAAAACCGGAACCCGGTTCGACGACGAGTTGGTTCAGTACCTCGAAGACAAGGGGCAACCGTACGTAGACACGCTCAAGAAACTCGGCGAGGAATACTCACAGTTCAAGATCCCCGTGGACGATTTCATCGCGCGGCTTTACATTGGCAGGGCAGGAGCGCAGGTGTTCGGCCACCACAACCCGTATGGTAACTTCTGGTTTGCGTATGCCATTCGGAAGGAGCTGGTGGATTGGCTCAACCCGAAACCGCCTGCCTACCGGTAGCAGCTTGGGGGCGCGCCGCCGCGACACTACTCTGTATTCATCAAACACAAGGAGCTTCGTCATGCCCCTGCCGGTTGTCCAGTTCGAGTTGAGTTTGCTTGCCGGCAGCGTGCTTCGTACGCCGGAGCCGTTTCGGTTCGGGAGGACTCTCGCCTTCTCAAGGTGTTTATCCCCCCGTGGTACAGGTCCGCGGAGTGTTGGAGATTACGCGTCGAACGTTCCATACTCCCGGCAGGTCTCGAACAGAGCGTCGATGTTGGCGAGAGGCACCTCGGGCTCCAGCACGTGGGTGGGTGAGATGATCAGGCCGCCGTTGCGCCCATATTTGTCGATGACTTCCTTTACGCGGTTGCGCACGCCGTCGGGAGTTCCCCATGGCATGGTGCTTTGCGTGCCTATGGCGCCATCAAAGGTCAGCAGGTGTCCGTACTGGCGGTGCAGCTCGTCCAAGTCGAGGCATTCCGGCTGGACGGGATTGAGGATGTCGAGTCCGGCATCGATGAGGTCGGGAACGATGTCGGTGATGTTCCCGTCGCTGTGATACCAGACTCGAGTCGCTGGGTGAATTCGTTTCACGGTGTCCCATACCCGCGCCCAGCGGGAATGGTTCAGCTTACGCCACGTCTCCTTGGAAAACATGAGCGCATTCTGGTTGGCAACGTCGTCGCCACAGTGGAGCATGTCCACGCCAGCCGCCGCCGCTGCTTTGGCCTTGAGAAGGTTCTGCTGGAAGAGGCGTTCCAATAGACATTCGGCCCACGCGGGTTGCTCGATCATGTCCATCAGGAACTCTTCCAGTCCGCGCATCTGCCAGGCGGACTCATACTGATGCCCCACACTGGCTGCAACGTATTTCCCCTCCACGTGCGCGGCGTCCACCTCTTCGTGCATGTGGGTGAAGTCCCACGTACTGCAATCCTCGATGGGGAACTCCTCAATCTCCTTCAAGTTCTTAGCGTTTCGGAGGGGTGAGATGTACCCCCAGAAATGATAGAAGCCGCTGGGGACCATGGCCACTCCCGCACCACTGATCGTCGTTCCCGGTGGCAGTTCCTCCCCCTCCCAGTATTTCGAGAAATCGAGAGGACACAGATCCTCCGGTCGCCGCGGGCCGACGAAGACGTTCTGGCTGAAACCGTAGTGTCCGGCAATGTCTTCGGTCCCGATGTGTTCAATAACCCGCTTGTGCAGGTCCTCCACAAAACTGCCGTGGTACAGTATCCGCCCCGGTTGTCGATGTTCGGTAGTATCCATGAAATTCTGTAGATCAGTTCGCATAGACTCGGTTCCTTTGACCGCGCTCTTCCCCAACCATACGAGGGCGTAAAGCTTGTGCACGCTCGATGGCAGAGAGCTGCAATTCATTGACCATCGAGGTTATCCATTCAAATCTGGAGCAACCCATGCCAGGGCTAGTACTATACTCGTTACGGGTGAAAACACCCCCTCACCCTCGAACCCAAAGGGTTCGAGGGTGAGGGGGAAAGGTGGATTTTCAGCCGTACCGAGTATAATGCCAATATTGCTTATGCCCTTAGCTCCGAAGACTGTGGATTGGAATCCCCCCGAACTCGCTTCGGGGGATTGTTAGGTTCAGGCTACGTAGCGCGGTCTTAACGATCCCCCGGAATGAATCCGGGGGAATTCTCTGGAACCCTCGTGTGCAGTAGCGCGAATCTATACTCGTTATGGGTGAAAACACCCCCTCACCCCGACCCTCTCCCCCGATGGGGAGAGGGCGCAAACCCAAAGGGTTCGAGGGTGAGGGGGAAAGATGGATTTTCATCCGTAACGAGTATATATCACGCTGACAGACGTAGAGAGCGGCCGTGTGCTGTCCCGCTTTGCGGAAGGCCATGGTCTCGCCTCCGCCATCGTCCATCAGGGGGAGTTCTTCGTTTATGCCTCACGCTGGGACGACAACACGTGGAACGATGTGACGCTCTTCCGCTCCCGTGACCTGAAGCAATCGGAAGGTCAGGTCGTGTTGCGGCAAGAGCCGAGAGAACACCTCTTCAACACGTCCGTGTGCGAGGGCGGCGGAAGGTTTACCATGGCCTGCGAGACGGACGATCCAGACTATGTGCCGTTCACCATCAAGTTTGCCGAGTCACGGGACCTGCTGAACTGGGTCCCCATCCCCGGCGCGCTCTTCGCGCCTGAGCGATACGCGGCCTGTCCTGCGCTGCGCTGGGTTGAGGGCCATTTCTACATGCTCTATCTGGAACACAAAGCGCCGGCGCGATGGTTCGAGACTTACGCGGCGTGCTCGCGCGATCTGAGGGAATGGAAACTGTCCCCCCGCAACCCGATCCTCACTCCAGAGGCAGGGGAGGATATCAACACCTCTGATCCCGACCTTGTGGAATTCGAGGGCCGTACCTACCTCTACTACTCCATTGGCGACCAACAGACCTACTCGAAACTGAAGCGAGCGGTCTTCAACGGAACACTTCGCGAGTTCTTCCATTGGTGTTTTGCGTGCGGGGATTCGGCTGATTGATCACACCTGACGGGAGCTTTTCCCGATGTCTCACCTCAAAGCCACTGCCGCTACGATGCCCATCTCCATCGAGTCTGATGCGACAGGACGGACTCCAGCACAGGAAGCGGAAAGTCACGATCGCGCTGCGTGACGAATCTCCACAAACCCAAGAGGCCACTATGGCAGTCATTGTAGCCGGAGCAGGGAACTCCCCCGATGTGAAATCGGCGGCGTCTCATCCTTATGCTGGAATTTCAGATACAACCCCTATCCATTGACAATCTGGAGGCGAATATCATCCCACTGCAAGATGCAGAAACGGTGGCATGTGCAGACCATGGCAATGGATCGGTTTCACTCGACTGTTTGGCGACCGGGCTGTCTAACCAGGACCTCCTGGTTGAGGCGCCATCGTTCCCGAAGCACTTCCCCTGCCGAGGGAGGTGCGAGACTATGCTTGACCCGCCGGAAGTGCGGGGCTATACTTCGGATATCCGAAGGAGGCATGACGATGGTCACCAAAGTCCAGAAGTGGGGCAATAGTCAAGGGCTTCGCTTGAGCAGGCAACTGCTGTCGGAGGTCGCGATCAACGTGGGAGATGCGGTGGACGTGGCGGTGCGTGATGGCGAGATCGTTGTCGCGCCGGTGCGCCGTGTGCGCGGCAGGTACGACCTGCGAGAACTTGTCCGGCGTATTCCCAGGGATTACAAGACCAAAGAAGTCGATTGGGGCGCGCCGGTGGGCAAGGAGGTCTGGTAAATGGCCGAGTATGTCCCACGCAAGGGGGATTTTGTTGCTGTCACGTTCGATCCGCAGTCGGGGCACGAGCAACGTGGGCGCCGGCCCGCTCTGGTCGTCAGCAACGACCTCTTCAACAAGCACACAGGCCTTTCCCTCGTTTGTCCCATCACCCGCACGCGCCGCGACTACCCTTTCCACGCGCCGATTCCTGGGAATGAGGAGGTCACGGGCTTCGTCATGGTTGAGCAGGTGAAGTCCATCGACTTCCGCGCCCGGGAAGCAAAACGCATCGGGAGAGCGCCGGATGAGGTTCTTCAGGAAGTGTTGGCGCTTCTCGACGCGTGTATCTATTGAAGGCGGAACAGAGCATCCGTTTGCGAGGCACTGTATCTCGAAGCGCAACCATGACCGAGAAGCTGAAACCTGTTCATCCGGGCGAGGTATTGCTGGAGGAGTTTCTGAAGCCTATGAAGCTCAGCCAGAACCGCCTGGCTCTGGACATCCGTGTGTCGCCTCGCCGGATCAATCAGATCGTCTCAGGGGAACGTTCTGTTACACCTGATACGACTCTGCGTTCGGCGCGGTACTTTGGCAACTCACCACAGTTCTGGCTGGGGCTGCGGATGGATCACGATTTGGACGTAGCCGAAGACGCGCTGACGCGTCGCATACAGATGGAAGTGAGAACTCACGCTCCCCTGGTGCCGGTAGCCTGACAATCCGATCGTCGAGTAATTAGACTACTCGACGCCGGATGAAACGAGTTTTACTCACCTCACCCGCGGTAAAGGAATGTCCCGAGGTATCGGGATGTCCCGACTTGTCGTGGATTCTCGCTTCGCGGAACTCGATTAATCGGCACAACTCCTTTACCATCATCTCGCGGTGACCGGAAGCGGAGAATTGCCAGCATGAAAGGAAATGACGATGGGCGCGGTAGATTCCAACTTTGACCGGTGGCTATGGATTGAACTGATTGGCTTCGATAACGAACTCGAGGACTTTGGCGTCGAGGCGTTCATGGACAACGCGGGCTTCGTCCCCGATGCCGCGTCTCTGCTGCTCTTCAACCCGGACTTCGTGCACAACCATGCCGGGATGGAGCAGGCGCGCGCGCTGCCGTTCGACTGCTGTTCCTACGGTGGGCATCCTTACAACGAGCAGCGGACGCGGCAGGAATGGTCGAGTCACCAACTCCGGGGACTGGTGCGCGAGCTGCAGCAGCGCGGCGTCAAAGTGTACGTGTCCGTCTTCGATGGCTTCGTGACGCAGCACTGGATCGCCAACCATCCGGAGGTTCTGCACGTCCGCAAGAACGGACAGCAACTCGCATCGGTCTGTCCCTGGAAGCGGCTGTCCGACGGGAGTTTCTACGAGGACTTCTTCGTTGAGCAGTTGCTCCGCGTCATGCGGGACTACGGGTTCGACGGATACCACGGAGCGGATGGGTATTCGCACCCGCGCATCCCCGTGTACGACGGGGACTTCTCAGATGACATGGTCGGGCAGTTCGGCGACACCACGGGGATTTCATTGCCGGATGACCTGCGCGGCGCCTGCGACGGAGAAGCCGGTGCCATCGAAGCCTCGGGCTCCGTGGACTCCAGGGAATACCCCTCCGCCAACACAACCATCACCGGCAACATCTTCGACATGACCGAAATCGGCCCCGCGAGCGTCGCCCGCACTGCGATTGAGGTGAGCGCCTCCGATGCGATCATCAGCGACAACCAGATCTACGTCCGGGGCGCGTGCGATCCGAAGGTGACTGCGATCAAGCTGACCGAGCCAGCGGTGAATGTGTCCGTGCACGACAACCTGATCCAGAACTGCGGCTCCGGTCTCATCACCGGTCGCGCGCTGTCGCGGGTGGGCGAGGTCGTAGACTCGAAGACCTTTGTGCCGGGTTGGAGGACGACGCCTGTGGACCTGCAGAATCCGTAGCAATGCCGGGGGTGGAACTTGGTTTGGGTGGCTGGCGGTAAACCGGTCGGCAGGTCGGTGATCGAGGGGTTTGATCCAAAGACCTGGCGCTTCACCTTGAAGGAAGCGCGCCAGACGAAGACGGGCGAGTCCTTCGAGATTTTCCCACCCAGCGGCGCTAACTGGAACCTCCACGACAACACCATCACAGGTTGCCTCAATCCAGTGGTTCTCGACTCCCATGGCAGCAACACGTCGCTGTTCAAAGACAACACGGTAACTCGTGGAGACACGTCGGGCGTGAAGCAGGCCGTTGAGGTCCGCGGACGCTTCAACCTGATTGGCAACCACTTCAGCGGTTTTGACGAAAAGGATAGCTCCGCCCTTTCTCTGTATCCGGACCGTCTCGGTCAGAAGCCGCGGAATGAGTATCGCGACAATGTTTTCGAGCGGTGCGCCAGCGTATTGACGGAGAGCCAGAAAGGTTTGTGGGAGACATTGAGCGCCACTGTCAACAGTTTCACCGACTGCGGAACTGTGCCGAAACTGGAGATAAAGTAATCGCAGGAGAGGCAGCGGTCATTCACGGCAAAGCCTGAAGTTGGGCTGGCAGGGCAGGAAAAGGCGTTGCGCGGTGCGCGAAAGTCGTTGCGCGCGCTGGAATGGCCGTTGCGCGGTGCGGAGGAGACGACCTTGACCGCACAAGACCGGAGTGCTAACCTTCCGGTGTCGTTGACGCAATGTAGGGAACGGACGCCGTGCCGTTCCGAGGAGAACCCATGAGAAAACCAAAGCCAACCGCCACTGACAACGTTGTTGACTACCGCCACAAGTCCGCGAGTCGGTTGAACATCCCTCCCGCGGGGTTGACGGCGCGGGGGGATGTCGTGCGCGAGAAGCGGACGCAGTTCGCGTATAATCCGCACCTGTCGCCGGCGTTGCGGTTTGATGCGACGGGCAAGGCGGACAGGATTGAGAAGCTGATCGAGGCGGCGGGGCAGCGGAAACTGGAGCCGGAGGAGTTGAAGCTGCTGCAGGAGGCATTACGCAATCATGAGCCGTGGTTGGAGTGGGCGGGGAAGCGGGAGCAGCCGTGGTGCGTCGCCGACCCTGTGGCCTTGCACATCCATGAGCGCATCTCCACTCAGGCGATTCTGCGCGTGGCGCGGCGGCAGGAGGTGCAGCGCAGCCTGTTCGCTGACCCGGAGCAGGACTACCGCGAGGCGGTGCAGTTCTACAAACACCCGATGGACTGGACCAACCGCATGATCCTCGGCGATTCGCTTTCGGTGATGGCGTCCCTCGCCCGGCGGGAGGCGCTGGCGGGCAAGGTGCAGATGATCTACATGGACCCGCCCTACGGCATCAAGTATGCCTCCAACTTCCAGCCCGAAGTCGGACGCCGCGATGTGAAGGACAAGGAAGAAGACCTCACCCGCGAGCCGGAGATGGTCAAAGCCTACCGCGACACCTGGACCCTCGGCGTGCATTCCTACCTCTCCTATCTCCGCGACCGGCTGCTGCTGTGCAAGGAACTGCTGACTGATACGGGGAGCATCTTTGTGCAGATCAGTGATGAGAACCTGCATCGGGTGAGGTCTGTGATGGACGAAGTGTTTGGCCCTGATAACATGTGCTCAGTCATTGCGTTCCGGAAGACAGGGGCTTTTGAAGCGCGTTTGTTGGGGCGAACCTACGACTTCCTCCTTTGGTATGCGAAAGATGCTGCTGCTGTAAGATACCGAAACGTCTATCAAGCCAAAACGACCGAGGAAGGCAGTGGTGTATACTACAAGTGGATTGAGACCCCTGAAGGAGATCGCCGATCCTCCACCACAGTGGAGAAGTCAGACGCTCAATCCCTCCCGATTGGCAGTAAATGGTTTCTTCAGTCTCCACTTTCATCTGCCGGGCCTTCAAAGGAGACTTTCACTTTGTCCTTTCAGGGCGAGCATTACAACTGCGACACGAGCTCACATTGGAAGACGACTGAGGTTGGACTCTCTCGCCTACGGGATGCCCTACGCGTGACGGCAGCGGCAAACAGGGTTTACTACGTTCGTTACCTCCACGACTTCCCCGTGGGGCCTTTTGACAATGTATGGAACGACACCGTGGCTGGCGGTTACTCTGGCTCAAGCATATACGTTGTTCAGACGAACGCGAAGGTCATCGAGCGTTGCCTCCTCATGACCACCGACCCCGGCGACCTGGTGCTTGACCCGACGTGCGGGGCAGGCACGACGGCGTACGTTGCGGAGCAATGGGGACGGCGGTGGATCACGATTGACGTGAGCCGGGTGGCGTTGGCGATTGCGCGGCAGCGGTTGCTGACTGCGAAGTTCGACTACTACAAACTGCGCCCCACCAGCGCCGAGGACGTGCAGCGCAACCCGGACGGGACGTGGTTGACCGACCCTGACGGCCAGATGCAAGGCTCCTGCACCTTCGACTGCAAAACCGTGCCGCATGTCACACTGAAGAGCATCGCCCAGAACCAGGCATTAGACCCGATCTTCGAGAAGTGGGAACCGATCCTCG
Source organism: Armatimonadetes bacterium CG2_30_59_28 (assembly GCA_001872605.1). GTDB lineage: Bacteria > Armatimonadota > Abditibacteriia > CG2-30-59-28 > CG2-30-59-28 > CG2-30-59-28. The sequence goes on from MNXM01000237.1 coordinate 28,825, forward strand.
CGGACAAGCTCACCGCCCTCAACACGGCCCTCGCCGAAACCGTGACGGACGACCTGCGGAACAAGTTGAAACTCAAGCTGTCGGACAAGGAACGCGCCGAAGGGAAGAAATCCATCACCGACGCCGATCGTCGTAGGTGGCTCCTCCCGGCTCCGCAATCCGCAATCCGAAATCCGCAATGGCAAGAGTGGGAAGTTCCGTTTGACACCGACACCGACTGGCCGCAGGAGTTGCAGGACGCCCTCACCGATTACCGCGTGGCCTGGCGGCAGAAGATGGACGACGTCAACGCCTGCATCGCCGCCCGTGCCGACAGCGAAGAACTTGTTGACCAGCCTTACCCCGATAGAAACAAGGTCCGCGTCTCCGGTCCGTTCACGATGGAAGGCATCATCCCGGCGGAAGAGAGTATTGACGACGAGCCGGAAGAGTCACCGATAATCGGTGCCCCCGAAGAACTCGAAACCTTTGGTAGGGGCGGGTCTCAGACCCGCCCCTACGAATCGGGCGAGGGTGAAACCGACGTCCAGACCGAATCCCAGAACGCCGAAGCCTACCTCGACCGCATGATTCGCCTGCTGCGCGGGGACGGCGTGCGGTTCCCCGACAACAAGGTGCAAAAGTTCACCGAGTTGGAGGCGCTGGCAGATGGCTCAACCCTCCACGCCAAAGGGGAGTGGGGGAACGGCGACGGCAATCGGCTGGTCGGCGTCGTTTTCGGCCCGCAATACGGCCCGCTGACCACCCGCATCGTGGAGGAAGGCATCCGCATCGCCGCCCGGCGCGGCTATGACGATCTCGTCTTCGCCGCTTTCAGCTTCGACTCCGCCGCGCAAGGGACGATACAGGAAGACCCCGACCCGAACCTGCGGATTCATCTCGCACAGATTCGCCCGGATGTGAACATGGGCGACCTGCTGAAGACCACCGTCTCCAGCCAACTCTTCACCGTGTCCGGCTCGCCGCGCACGCGCCTGGAGCAAACAGAGGACGGGCCTGCCGATCAGATGGCAGGCAGGCAATACGTCGTCCACATGGAAGGCGTAGACCTCTACGACCCCGTGACCAACACCGTGCGCTCGACCGGGGCGGAGAAGGTAGCCGCGTGGTTCCTCGACAGCGACTACGACGGCCGCTGTTTCTGCGTCTGCCAAGCGTTCTTCCCCGACCGCAGTGCCTGGGACAAACTTGGCAGAGCCTTGGGTGGTGCGATTGACGAAGACGCCTTCGCCAAACTCTCCGGCACCGCGTCATTGCCCTTTCCGGTGGGCGAGCACAAACGGATCGCGGTGAAGGTGATTGACCCGCGGGGGAACGAAGTGATGCGAGTGCATCGGGTAGGAGGGAGTTATGTCTGATTCGGTTTTCATCAAGCGTGTTGTCCTGAAGAACTACAAGAGCATCGCGGCGTGCTCGGTTGAGTTGCACCCGTTGAATTTTCTGGTAGGCCCCAACGGCGCGGGGAAAAGCAACTTCCTGGATGCGCTGCGTCTGGTCGCGGATTCATTGAACACCTCTCTCGACCATGCCTTGCGTGACCGTGGTGGAATCGCCGAGGTAAGGCGACGTTCTTCAGGACACCCCACGCATTTCGGTGTCCGGTTGGAGTTCGGCCCGCGCAACGGACAATCCGGTTTCTACGCGTTCCGTGTGGGCGCTCTCCCCAAGGGAGGGTACGAAGTACAGCGCGAGGAATGCCGACTGTTCGGCGTGGAGCTTGGCGGCAACGACGTCTTCTATGTGGTTGAAAGCGGTTCGGTAAGCGAGGCTCACGCGAAGGTCATGCCGGTCGCCTCTCCGGACAGGTTATATCTCGTGGCTGCCTCAGGTATCGCCGATTTTCGTCCGGTCTATGACGCCTTGTCCCGCATGGGCTTCTATAACCTCAACCCGGAGATCATGCGCGATCTCCAACCCCCTGATGCAGGGGATGTCCTCCGGCGAGATGGGGGCAACCTCGCGAGCGTCCTAGGTGTGGTTGCCAAGGAGAACCGGGAGGCGAGGGATCGGATCGTGGAGTTCCTCGCCGCGGTCGTCCCTGGTGTCGTAGACGTTGAGACCCGTCATGTGGGAAAGAAGGAAACACTGGAGTTTCGCCAGCGTGTCGGCGCCAATGAGGCCCCTTGGCGCTTCCTTGCTGAAAACATGTCTGATGGCACGTTGCGGGTCCTGGGAATTCTGACAGCCTTGTTCCAATCGGCAAACGGCAGCGGAAAGCGAGTACCCCTCGTGGGAATCGAGGAGCCGGAGACTGCCGTGCATCCGGGAGCTGCTGCCGTTCTTCGCGATGCCCTCCAGGTGGCTTCTCACCAAACGCAGATCATCGTAACGAGCCACAGCCCAGACCTGTTTGACGACACGGAAGTTAGTGTGGACTCGATTCTGGCCGCGGTCAACGACAACGGTGCCACTCGCATCGCTCCCCTCGGTGAGGCGGATCGCAGCGTGGTGAAAGACCGACTCTACACGGTGGGAGAATTGATGCGAACCAGCGTTCTGCACCCGGATGATCACGCGCTTCGCGCTGTGACAGAGCATCAACTTGAACTCTTTCGGAAGGGGAGCGCATGAGCCCTGTCCGCCTGAATCTCATTGTGACCGGGCATGGAGAGAGCGTGTCTGTTCCTATCCTGGTCCGCCGTATCGCGGGAGCAGTCCAGGCGGACGTGGTCGTGGACGTTGCCGAGGTACTGCGGGTGCCGGAGTCATCACTGCGAAAGGAAGGACAGTTGGAGAGACACGTTGAGCGCGCCTCGCGATTGCTGCAGGGGAGTGGAGGGATTCTGGTTCTGCTGGATTGCGACTGGGAAGGCGGGTGTCCAGCGATTGATGGACCGAATCTTCTGCTAAGGGCGCAATCAATATGCTCTGACAAGAAGGTCCTAGTCCTTATACAAGCATGATATTCAATATTTTCGAGAGGTGAGGAAGCGAGAAAGCCCCGTTTTTCTTGGACAAATCGGTGTAAGCACCGAAGAGTGGAGAAGCAATAAAAGGGGGCTTTCAAGTGCGTAGATCATATCGCAAGATCGTGCGGAACCGCAAGAGGCGAATCGAGCGCCGTCTGGCTCGTCGGAACT
>MNXM01000098.1 GCA_001872605.1 Armatimonadetes bacterium CG2_30_59_28
CCCGGGCATACCGATCACCCGCCAACTCCTTCACCTCGGACTGAAGCAACTCATTCACGTACATCAAGCCCAACGGGATCAACTGCTGGATCAACTCCACCTTCCCATTCACCGACAGACCCTCGTACTCCTCTGGCTCAAGCACCTCCATCGTACCCAATACGCGGGACTTCCTTATCTTCCCTTCCTCTGTTACTCTTCCCATCAGTGGCTCCTTCCTGGTTCTTCTAACCATCTCTCTATTAAACCAGTTCCAAGGAGCCTCTTCAATTTTCAACTAAGATTAGCACATACTCTCCCGTCTTCGCAAAGGCGAGAGAGAAAGCAAGAACATCTGCCTGCCAGAATAATTTGAAACAGATTGGCACCGCCATCGCGATGTACGCACAGGACTACGATGAGGTCATGCCTCGGATCTGGATCGACCTTGATGGTAGCGGTGGTTTGGCGGGCGGAGATATGACGTGGCGTTCGGCGATACTGCCTTACGTCAAGAGCGCGCAGATTTTCCAGTGCCCCTCAAAGAAAATGACGACCACTCCCTTCGATGGTCGCGCAGACGACTATGGGTACCAGGCTGGGTACGCGATGAACACTGTTCACTCGCCGGTAAACGCGCCCGACCCTCCGGGGGGGTCTCCGCTCGCGGACTTGGCCGTGCCGGCGTCCACCATTGTTGTGCTGGACTACAGCGGCGGAGAGTGGATCGACTATGCCTCCAATGTGCATGGCTTCATCAACAGCGATTCCGCGGTGACTCGCCACAGTGACGGCTGTAATTATCAGTTCGCCGATGGCCACGTTAAGTGGTACAAGAAGACCGCCATTACGTGCTCCAACTCGGAGTGCTGGTGGTCCAACCAGGAGAGTGGATAGAGCTTGCGCTTGTAGTCTGAGATACAGCGATTCTTCCCCGCACCCGTTCCCGGGCTGCGGGGATTTTTTATTCCCCGCGATCGACAACAAGGGAGAGTCGGGACGATGGGTCGCCTTTGGTAAGCTACTGAAAAGTCGTGGGGCGTTTCCTCTCCACCGCCTTCACCACCACAATACTCAGCAGATACAGCCCCAGGATCGGGGCGGCGAGGAGGGACATGTTGACCGGGTCGGGCGTGGGGGTGATGATGGCTGCGGCGATCAGGATGGCGACGACCGCATGTCTCCATTTGCTGATGAGGAGATCCGCGGTCACCAGTTCCAGCTTCGCCAGGATGAAGAAGACAATGGGCATCTGAAACACCAGCCCCATGGCAAGACAGACCTTCACCAGAAACGGGATATACCACTTGACGTGGTTGAGCACGACCTCGTTGCCTACGACGAACTTCGAGGCAAAGATAAAGACCAGAGGAACCGCCAGATAGGCCAGCGCGACACCGGCGGCGAAGAGAAGGAAGGAAGCCGGTATCAGCGGGATGACGCACCGGCGTTCATTAGGCAGCAGCGCGGGATAGACGAACGCCCATGCTTCGTACAGTATCAACGGAGAGAAAATCACCACCCCGGCCACCGCGCTGACCGTCATCCGGATCATCAGCGGTTCCATGATGTTGAACCAGGTAACGGGGAAACGCGCCGGATCAAGATGGACTCGTAGCGGATGCATCAGGAAATCGTACAGGAACGGTTCGTAGATGAACCATCCGGCACAGGCTCCCACCACGGCATACCCCAGAGACCGCAATAGTCGTGTGCGCAATTCGCCGAGGTGATCCATGAAATCCATTTGCCTGCCTTCGGCTTGCAGAGGTTTACGAAGGGCGGGGGGGGCGGCCGACTTCGCAGGCGCGTCATGTTGGGGCGACCATTCATCAGGAGGGGCAGGGATCATTTCGTTGGTGGCATTCATGGCGCTGCTATGGGGGGTTCCATATTGATTAGTCGGCAGACGGCGGTTGGTGAGACGTCCTCCAGCGAACCGACAATCCAGTCGGCCTCCTGCAGGGATTCAGCGGGATGTGTGGTGGTGACGGCGATGCAGGTCATACCCGCGGCCCTCGCCGCTTCCACCCCCGCAATGGCGTCCTCAATAACGACACACCGGCCCGGCGGGGTCCCCAGCCGTTCGGCGGCGATGGTAAACACTTCCGGATTCGGCTTCCCGTGGGCGACATCGCGGCTGGTCACCATCGCGTCGAAGACATCGCCCAATTCGAGCAACTCCACGACAAGCTCCACGTTCTCCGGTGGCGCTGACGTGCCCATCGCCAGTCGATGGCCTGCGCTCTTGAGCTTATGGATGAGATCTAGCGCTCCGGGGAACACCACCACGGCCTCACGGACAATGTCGCGGTAGAGTTCCTCCTTCCGGTGCGAGTACCGATCTATCTCCGATTTGCAGAGGTAACGGTCGAAGAGCCGCGGCAGGACCTGCGAGTTAGGTTGCCCAAATGTCTCGTGGAATAATTCCGCCGACATTCCCAGTCCGTTCTCGCGCGCCAGCCGCTGCCAACTGATGAAGTGAGGCTCGGCGGAGTCAACAATGACTCCGTCGAGGTCGAAAATGACTGCAGGCGCATCCATGCTGGTATCCCTCCGGTTAAGAAACTTCGCGTCGATTCTCCCACAGTAGACAGAGAAGGACAATTCGCTGCGAAGCGTCCTCCGGGACGATTGTTTGCGTTGGTGATCGCGCATACGAGCGGCACAGCCGAGACATCTACCGCGGCGTGTCGTTCAGCTTCCAGTTCCACTGCAGGTACTTCAGGGAGTAGGAGGGGTTGTGCATGATGTACTTGGCGTCCACCTGCTGCTTGCTCTTCATGTAGGATATCAGAAACTGCCCTACGCCTCCCGATTCCTTCTCAAACTCATCTTCCCACCAACGGAAGAGCTGGGACAGGAAGACCCGATTGCCCATCTTGTCTACCCGAACATAGTGGCTGTCATTAACCGAATCGATGGTCATTTTCTCCAGTCGGTCCACGACATCGTATGTCTGGTAGGCGCTCTCGGGAATGGTCGGGCCATCCGCCGAACCTCGGCATAGAGCGAAGACGATATGCGGGAAACGGAACAGCTTTTTGATATGAGACTCGATCCCGTTGAGGCTGTACACCTCTCCCGCGATGTTGAAGCGTTTGGTCGACCAGAAGCCCGGTATCCTTTTCACGCTCTTTACCGGGTACTTGTCCACAATGCCTTTCAGCACGCACGCGTTGAATGCATTGATCCAGAAGGCGATGTGCTGCTCCTCGGAAAGAAATTCCTCCGGCTGAGCAAGCTCCAATGACGCGATGTACTTATTGAGGTCTCCGTCGGTCTCCGCGGACATGTAGTCGAATCGCCCATCTCGAACATGGTGATGCAGCACATTGTCGAGCAGCACGTGCGTGAATAGAGGACCGACCTTCCGAGGCTCGTTTCCTCTCTCCGTTAGCGCCGTCTCCTCCGCGACGGCAGGCAGAAACAAGGACGGCACCAGCAGGCAGAAGCACAGCACAGATTTGGCAAGGTGATTCATGAACGGACCTCCAATAAATGGGGTATTCTAATTGTCTACTTAAGGCTTCGCCTCAAACTAACGTCTCTATCGACGATACGCAATCTCGCTGGTTCCGTCAAGCAGGGGTCGGCTCGACGCCGTCGCCGGATTCAGCGTTCGCCTGGTCCATCATCCTACGGACGAAGTCGCGAGCTTCTCCGAAGTTGTCCTTGTTGACACCATCCAGGATCAGCGGACCGCAGGGCAAGTGGCGGCTCATCATGCGGAGGAACCGAGGGTAGTTCAGTTGTCCCTTTCCGGCGCGTGGGTGTTCGGCAACGGTTGCGCCGTTTCCATCCTTCTCGGACGAGACTAAGACGTCCCGTGCGTGGGCCGCCACCAGATTGGGGATCATCAACTCAAACATTTCATCGATAGTCTCCGGGAACAGCAGACTGGCGGGATCAATCGACAGCTTCAGGTTTGGAGATCCAACCTGCTTAATGAGTTGCCGGGCGCGAAATGCCGAACTCACTGTCTGCGTTCTCCCTGGTCTTACAACCATCAAAACATTCTCTTCTTCGGCAACCGGGGCCAACTGTGACACGCTGTCGATCAGACACTGCCAAGCCGCTTCCGACTGGCTGGCCCCAAGGGAATCTCGGAAACCGGATTCCGTCACCACGAGTCGGCAGTTCAGACTGGGGGCGACACGCAGCATCTTCCGAAAGTAACTGAGATGCTTGAATCGGGTCGCCTTATTCGACTCAATCAGATTCACGTCTGCTGAGAGCGCCAGAATTTCCAGACCCTCCTCCTTGAAGCTCAGGCTGATCCGTCTGCAGAGCTTTTTTGTCAGAGGGCGCAAATTGCTCCCGGGGCAAATCCGCGTCACGTCGGCAAAGTCCAGCGCCAACTGCACGCCATCGAAACCCTCGGTGGAGAGGAGACGCGCGGTCTCGTCCACCGTGAGCGTCCCAAGGACGTTGCTTATGACGCCAAACTTCATGCGCTGTTACTTCCAGTCCTGTCATTACATTGAATACCGATTGTCCACGCTCGAGAGACGGCGTGGAATAGTCGGCAACGGGAGGCATCGGCTGTCGAATTTAAGCACCCAAATTGTAGGCGTGGTGAAGCGATGTGTCAACCTCGCGTGACGAGTAGTTGAGGAAGATGCCGGATCTCAACTATAATATCGTCGTACTTCAAGCCCACAGGGAGTGTGATCTTCATGACATCAACCCAATTCAAGTTCTCCGCAGGACCGTGGAACATCCACACAGGCGCGGACCCGTTCGGCCCGCCCGTACGCGACGAAGTCGTCATCGCTCGAAAGATGCAGATTTTAAGGGATCTCGATTTCGACTACATGCAGTTCCACGATGACGACGCGGTGCCCGACAACGCCCACGCATCGGACAGAGAGAGGCAGGCGAAAAAGGTGAAGCAGATGCTGGATGATCACGGCCTCGAGGCCGAATTCGTCGCACCGCGCATCTGGGAGGACCCGCGAACCATCGATGGCCCCATTACCGCCAATGATCCTGAGGTCCGCAGGTACGCACTCGAACGAGGCAAACGCGCGGTGGATGTTGCGAGGATACTTGGCACCGACCGCATGGTTCTCTGGCCGGCGCGGGAAGGGACCTATATTCGCGAGTCCAAAAAGCCTGTAGAGGCCTCGCAACACATGCTCGATTTCATCGACGCCATGCTGGACTATGACCCCAATCTCCGCATTCTCGGTGAGATGAAACCCAACGAACCGATGGATCAGATGTACCTGCCCTCCACGGGACACATGTTGGCGATGTCCTACAAAGCCAAGGACCCCAGCCGAGTTGGTGTGCTCATCGAGAGCGCCCATTCCATCCTTCTCGGGCTGGATCCGTCGGATGAGATGGCGTACGCTCTCTGGCATGGCAAGCTCTGGGGAGTCCACCTTAACGACCAGAACGGACTGAAGTTTGACGAGGACAAAGCATTCGGTTCGGTGAACCTGCGACGCGCCTTCAACCAGGTCGATGTGCTCGTGCAGAACAACTACGGGACCCATGGCGAGGTTGTGGGGCTCGACGTGAAGGCCATGCGCACACAGAAGGATGACGTGGCGTTTCATCACCTGCGGAACAGTAAGGAGACGTTTGAGATTCTGGTGGAGGTCTCGCTCAACATCGACCGACAGGAGTGGCAGTCATACGTGGCAGCGCGGGATTACGAGAGCCTCGATCGTTTCATCATTCGGAACCTGATGGGAAGAGCGTAGAGTTGGGCGGTCAGGCAAATGAGACTCATCGGAAGGTGTCCGGGCATCCCTCGGATCCGGAGCCATCGTGGGTACTATGAACGTGTCACTGAATGCGAGTCAGTGCGTCGCTGATTCTTTCGCTGAACTACCTGCCATCTTCGACGCGTACTGCTCAATCGGCAAGTGGAAGGAGCCGGTGAACCCGGATTTCTACGGGCACGATGTGGAATCCCTTCTCGAAGAGATGGACCACAAGGCGGTTACAGACGCTCTCGTCCATCACAGCATCAGCCGACTCTCACACCCAGTTGACGGGAATAAGCAACTCGCCCGAACCATCGAGTTACAACCCCGCCTGCATTTGTGCTGGGCGCTGCTCTCCAAAGCTTCCCGTGAGTACAACGACTTCGAGGCGTACATCGATGAAGCGGTGCGACAAGGTGTTCGGTGCTTTGTTGTGTTCCCCCGGTGGCAGGCGAACCCGTTCGGGCACGACACATCTCTGCGAGAATTCGTCCGCGCCGGCACTTTTCATCTGTTGGAGGAGCGACGGTTGCCGGTCTTTCTGGACTTCGCCACGCGCCCCGCGGGAACGCAGGACGACACCGACTGGGAGGCTCTGCGATTTCTCCTCGAGAGACATCCGCTCCTTCCTGTGATTGTCTGCGAATGCCGCTTGCGCGGAGGCAGTCGACTCCTGCCCGGCGTGATGGACGATCACCCGAACCTGCATATTGAGACGTCGGGGTTGTGGAACTACATGGCTTTAGAGCAAATCGCGTGGGAGTGGGGAGCTGAGCGCCTGATTTACGGCAGTCGCTCTCCGTGGCGCAGCGTTGGTCTGGCGCTGGGGATGGTGACGATGGCACGTTTGACCTCCAAACAGAAGGCTTGCATCCTCGGCGGGAACATCAAGCGCCTGCTGGAGGCCGCATTATGACTTCCCTCCACCGTCGTTGTCTTCTCGGCGAGCGACTGTCGGGCGAGGTGCTGTTGGACTGCCACGCGCACATCGGGCGACACTCGGATTACGTCATCCCGATGAACCGACCGGAAGAACTGGCCGACGAGATGCGGCGGCTGAACATACGCGGCGCCTTCGCGTTCCAGTTCACCGGCGTCACTGGTGGCGAAGTGCAATATGGGAATGACGTCATCGCTGGCGCCTGCCGTCGAGTTCCAGGGCGATTCCTCGGTCTAACGATGGTCAACCCCCTGTTCGAACGAGATGTCGTGCCCGAACTGGAACGGTGCCACCAGCTTGGATTTGTTGGAATCAAGCTGATCACTCATTACCAGGGCTATCCGACCGACGGGCCATTACTTGAGACCATCTGCGCCTACGCTCACGAACACGGTATGCCGGTGTTGAATCATGCTTGGGGCGCGCCGCTCGAAGATTGGCTGCGTAAATACCCTCGCTGCCAGTTTATCACCGGTCACTGGGACCCCGCTCACGGTCATCTCACGCGCCAGTACGACAACCTGTGGATTTGTACCTGCCTCCCGATTTCACACAAGAGTTTCGAGAGAGGGTTGAGGGAGATGCGGATCGACCGAGTGATGTGGGGATCGGACATGAGCGACTTGCAGTTTGGCGTTGGTCTGGGGCCAATTCTGATGGCGCGGGCCGAAGATGACGTGAAGCGCCGCGTCATCGGGCTTAACATGCTGGAGTTGCTGGCGACATGCGGCATTCCTGCCCCTCCCGCCTGGGATTCCGACCAATAGAGATCGAAAGGACAGCGAGACATGGATCGATGGAACATCGGCATCGCTGGTTGCGGGAATATCGCTGGAGGATATGGAGGATGCCTTGAGAAGCATCCGGACGAACTCCGCATTGCTGGGTGCTATGATCCCATCGCAGAGAAGATGTCGGAGTTTGCATCGCGATTTGCGTGCCGGACCTACGACGACCTCGATCAGATGCTCAACGATGACGACATCGATTTGGTGATTAATCTCACCGTCCACACCGTCCATGCGGAGGTGACGCGAAAAGCTCTGCAGGCAAACAAACACGTCCATTCAGAAAAGCCCCTGGCATCCAATCGTGCAGACGCGAGGGATGTTGTTGACCTCGCTGCCGTCAAGGAACTGAGGCTGGGATGCTCGCCCTTCATCATTCTTGGCGAGGCGCAGCAGACTCTCTGGAAGCAGATTCGTGACGGACGTATCGGCAAGCCACTGGTCGCCTACGCGGAAATGAACTGGGGGAGGATCGAGCGCTGGCACCCCGACCCCGCGGGGTTCTATGGTAAAGGAGCGGGGCCACTGTTGGATGTGGGTTGCTATCCCCTGAACGTCCTCACATCCATCCTCGGTCCCGTGGTCGCGGTGACGGGTTCCGCAGGAGTTCTGCTGCCTTACCGAACGGTTGGCTCCGGGCCGCATGCAGGTCAGACGTTCACTCCCACGTTGCCCGACCACGCGGTGGGGAGTCTCGAGTTCGAGAGTGGGGTTCTCGGCAGACTGACCTGCAGTTTCCTCGTGGGACCCTCGCGGCAGGTTGGCATCGAGATCCACGGAGAAAGCGGTGCGCTCACTATCGACGGAGTGGGGTTCTCATCTCCGGTTCAGTTCGCGGCTTGCGGAGCACAGGAATGGGTGGACGTGCCACTACTCGCGCAACCTGTCACCACCGGTGTCGACTGGAGTCGCGGGATACGGGAGATCAAACAGGCCCTTGAGCAGGGGCGCCCCCATCGCTGCACCGGAGAACAGGCGTATCATATCCTCGACGTGTGCCTGTCCATCATCGAGTCGGCGGAGCAAGGCAGAAAGGTCTCAGTGGATTCACGGTTTGATCTCCCTGCACCGACAATTTGGAAAGCTGACTCAGTCCTGCCCTGAGGACTTTGGGACGACCTGGACGAGGAGCACCTGCAGACGCACCCCTCCTTTTATTCTAATGAGCGTATAAAATGACTGTAGTTTGGCAAATTTCAGTGGACACCAAATGCAGGAGGCGTCTCCAGACGGCAACAACTATAAGTAGGTGGTCAAAAATACTGTCCCATAGTTCTCGAAAAGGTAGTGGGGGGTTATGCTATTTGACAGTTTGATTCGGTAATGGCAATCCCCCCGGACTTGTTCCGGGGGAATGTTAGGTTCGCGCTACAACCCGGACGCCGCGCAACCTCTTCTTAAATCCCCCCGGACTTGTTCCGGGGT
>MNXM01000234.1 GCA_001872605.1 Armatimonadetes bacterium CG2_30_59_28
ACCCGTGTTCGGCACGAACACGGGTTGAAAGGGGAGAAAAGGAGGGTAGCCTCCATCGTGTAGCTGCCTGTGTGAGCTACCGGACGCTGAAGCGATCCGGTGTCCTTTTGTGGGGGAACTTCCAAAACGATGCACTAGAGTTGTCGCCGAAGTCGGCGTTCTTCGGGTTTCTGAAGGTGGGAGATAAGGCAACACGCACCATCCGCCTCACCTCCCGCTCCGGCAGCGTGTTCAAGGCGACCAAAGTCTTCGTCTTCCTTCCTGATCCGAAAATCGTAGACGTGGCGATTGGCGGACGCCCGAAAGAGGGGATTTACGATTTCACCCTCACCGTCAACACCTCGGAGAAGCGGTTCGTGGATACGAAGGTGACGATTTCCACCGACGATCCCGGTTACGGCGCTGGTCGAGTGATGAGTTTGGAGTGCGGTGGCAGAGCGGAGCGGCGACACCGCTTTGGGTCGTTCGGTGACATCGCAGAGTTAAAGCGGTGTCGCCGCTCCGCTCTGCCACCGCACTCCATAGGGCGGGGAAGGAGGCATGGGTGATGACATCCATCCCAGACAAAGCAATCCACCTGACCAACCTAACGCATCCAACCCATTTAGCCTCCTGCCCCTCTGCGCGCTCGCGCTTTTGTTGACTTGTCTGGCGCGGGCGGAACAGTCACGCGGGTACTTCACCGTGGCCGCCACGGTGAAGCTAATCATCGTCCTGCCGGAGCAGAAGGGTATCTGGGTGGTGGACGTGCTGATCGACCATAAGCCGTTCACAACGAAGGTGAGCAATGTCACACCAGTGGTTGTCGAATGGGACACCACGAAGTATCCCGGACGGAATGCACACGCTGGATGTGAACGCGATGTTCAAAGACCAGCGGGTGTTCATGCAGAAGCAGTATGCCGTGGTCGCCAACAAGGCAAAGGATGAAGGTCATACGACCCGTATGGGCGGAAGGTCGAAGACACCGGTTGAATCGGTGATAAAGGATGAAATCCTTTTCAACCCCGCCAATCATCCCAACCCCGACGCGGCGCGGGTGACGCCGATCCAAAGCGTCCCGACGCATCGGGACGCACTCCAAAAGGAGCAGCAGGCGTGGAAGAGGCTGCGTGAGGCGGGGTTTCAGGTTTCGGGTGTCAGTGCGCCCCCACCCGCCCATGGGGCAACCCAAGGTATCGGGGCAGGCTCCTCCCCCGTCGCGACTCATTGTTCGTCGGGTCAGGGGAGGGAAACGCCATAGGCTATAAGCCATGCGCAATCCGCCATCCTTCGGGACGTGGTGGAGAAGTACCCGGCCACGCTTGCCGCGGCGGAGGCGAGCCGGTGGCTGGGCGAGTACCATTTCGATCGGGGGGAATGGGAAAAGGCCGCAGAGTACCTCAACCAGTACGCCGTGTGGAGCTGCCTTGTGAGGCAGACACAATTGTCTGCCTCGCCATGAGGGGACTGGCTATTCCTGTACATTACGAATCAGACTTACCCCTCCTTCCGATCAACGAACGCCCTGCGCCTCGCGTGCTTCCTGCACAATCTCCGCTACTGTCGCCACGCTGTCGTACCACTTGGAGTTGTGTCCACCTTCGGGCTCGAAGGAGAGGATTCCGTCGAATCCGGCGCTGACAAGTGTGTCACGAATACGCCGGTAATCCACAAGCCCTTCGCCGATGGGGACGTACCGGAAGGGGCGCGACTGGCGCTTCGGATCGGGCGCGAAGGACTTGACGTGAACGTGGACGACTTTGTCTGCGAGAAGCTCCGCAGCATTGTGTGAGTCGCACCCGGCCAGAATGAAATTGCCTCCATCGAAGGTGACTTTCATATTGGGTCGATCTACCAGATTGATGCATCGCTCAAGTTCCACGTCGGTGTGGCACATTTTTCCGGCGTTCTCGATACTGAGGGTCATTCCATCCTCCGCGCAGAGGTCTGCTGCCTGCCGCAGGCCGTCCACGTACCTCCGGAGAGCGGGCTCGCCTTCGTTGGCGTGCTGCCCCCCGTAACTGAAGAGGTGGGTCAGCCCCAGCTCGTGGCCGTCATCGATGCCGCGCCGGACGGAGTCGAGTGATTGCCGCCGGATGCTCGGCTCAGGGGAGACGAGATCGGTGGCGACGCAATAGAGACTTGGCTCCAGCCCGATCTCCTGGAGGACATTTTTTGCGCTGCCCACTGTCTCGCCGATTGCCTCAAGAACACTCGCAAAGAGGTCCACCGTCTCCAGCCCCCGCTCTTTACACTTCCGCAAATGCTCCTTCCAGTCCATTGGTGCTCCATCCGGACCGCGGTCAGACATCAGCATGATACCGGTTTTCATTTTGGCCCAACTCCGTTTCCACTTCATGATTTCGTGCTTCGTCGTGATGGCTCCGAGCATTGTAGAACCTGTCGAGTGCGATTGCAATACCAGCAAACGTACTTACCGCCACCAATCCATTCGCCAATTTGCTAATTCTCCAATTCGCTAATTCTCCCTATTGACTCCTTGGGGAGTGGGAGCGTACAATGCGCGTCGTAGGACAAACGAAGAAAGAAAGGGAGAGATTCACAATGCCGACGAGCGAAACAACTTCGCCAAAGGACCATTGTTCGTACGACGCCGATGTCATTCGTCGCGACACCGAAGACGGCGGTTTCTCGAAGGGATGGGGGTTTCACATGCTCCCGTCGGAACGGTATTGGATTGACAGCCACTGCCATTTTCGCCCCCCCCATGCGGATGAAGGTCGGGCAGCGGTGGTGAGTTGGTTCGAGCGACTGGATGCGTGGAGGCTGGGGCAATTTGTGGGCGTTGATTGCAGTCTCGCCAACCTGGACGCCTACGCCGAAATCGCTCACGATCCGAGGATGCTGTGGCTGTTGCGACTCGGACACGATGAGCCTGATATGGAGGCGTGCAGGCGCGCGTTTGACTTGGGAGCAGGAGGACTGAAGCTGCTGAACATCGCCCTAATCTGTTCGGCAGGCGACTTCCACGTGTGGGAGAGCGATGAATGGGCGCGCCTCTTCGCGGAGACAAATCAGCGAAAGAAGGTCGTTTTGTGGCACGTCACCCAGCGCGTGACGGCCTCGGCGTACAACGGAGGAAATCTGCACGCCTACTGGGGCGACGGCTGGGAGAACGGCGCAACGTTCAGCAATGAAGATCTGCTTCAGGCGTTTCTGGGACTGGTTCGCGCCTACCCCGACATTTCATTCATCGGCGCTCATCAACTTTACCTCGGACCTGATCGCCTGGGCGAGCTTTTCGATGTACACCCAAACCTTTACATCGATACCAGCGTGGGGGGCATCGTCCGTTGGGGAGACGAGATGTATCCGGATGACCGCGCCCGGTGGCGGGCCGTTGCGACACGCTACTGTGACCGGATTCTCTTCGGCACCGATTGTGACGTGGATACGTATGGCAGCCTGTTCGAGGTCAATGTGCAGGCGTTCCTGAACCATGTCCGGTTCGTCCACCAGTTGCGTCTACCTGACGACGTGCTGCAAAAGATCGCTTGGGAGAACTGCGCGCGGCTGTACGGGGTGGAGGAGCGCTCATCATCGCGCAGGAGCAATGTGCGACCGTGATACGTAGGGATGACGAGTGGCCGACAGTACGTATCGAGCGAGAGCCGACCGTCGATCGCCCGGCAAACCCAAACCGACGAACAGAGATACCTGAACTCCGAAATGTGAATACCAGGGCTTGAACGCTGATACCAACAAAGACCTCCCGGACCATCCGCGAGGTCTCTTTTGGTTGTCATTCTGTCACCTACTTGTCCCGTTCGTCCGCGCCGAGGGCGGCCTGCGCGGCGGCCAGTCGGGCCACGGGGACGCGTCGCGGTGAGCAGGACACATAGTCCATCCCGATGGAGTCGCAGAAGACCACGCTCCTGGGATCGCCGCCGTGTTCGCCGCAAATACCGATCTTTATCTTCGGGTTGACCTCGCGTGCTTCAGTGACACAGATCTTCATCAGTCGGCCAACGCCAGTCGCATCGATGGACAGGGTCGGGTCTTCGGGGATAATCTTCTTCGCGATGTAGATCGGGAGGAAGGTCCCGGCATCGTCGCGGGAGATACCGTAGGTCAACTGCGTCAGGTCGTTAGTGCCGAAAGAGAAGAACGCCGCCTCTTTCGCAATTTCGTGCGCGGTTAAGGCTGCGCGCGGCACCTCGATCATTGTGCCGAAGCTGTAATTAATGTTGACTTTTTCTGCTTCCATCGTTGCTTTGGAGACGTTGTCGAGTTGTTTGCGCAGGATGGAGAGCTCTTTGTCCACGCCGACGAGGGGGATCATAATCTCGACGTGGGGATTGCCGCCCTTCTTCTTGACGCGGCAGCCGGCGCCGATGATGGCCGCCACCTGCATCTCCACAATCTGCGGGAATACGATGGACAACCGACAACCACGCATCCCCAACATGGGATTGGATTCGTGGTGCGATTCGATCTTCGTCAGCAGCTTCTCTTTCTGTGCCAATACCTTGGACCCCGGTTTGGTCAGTCGGAGGATCATGACCTCTTCACGCGTCTTCTGCTCGATGTCGATGAGAAATTCATGCATGGGGGGATCGACCAGGCGGATGGTGACCGGTCTGTCTCCCATTGCCTTGAAGATGCCGATGAAGTCTCCTCGTTGAAGCGGCAGCAATTCATCGAGGGCTTTCTGTCGAGACTTGTCGCTGTCGGCAAGGATAACCTTCTGGATCTTGGGAAGACGGTCGCCCAGGAACATGTGCTCCGTGCGGCAGAGGCCGATTCCCTGCGCGCCCCAGGTGATGGCTTCAGTGGCCTGCTCCGGAGTGTCGGCGTTGGCTCGCACCTTGAGCCGTCGGAACGTGTCGGCCCAATCCATGAACACCTTGAACTCTCCAGTGATGGACGGAGGCTCAGTCCGGAGTTGTCCCGTGTAGACAATTCCCTCCGTTCCGTCGATGGTAATCCAGTCGCCCTCGTTGAGGACGGTTCCACTCTTCGTTGTGACGGTTCGATTCTTGAGGTCGATGGCGATTTCCGAGCATCCGCAGATGGTTGGGATCCCGAACTGACGCGCCACGAGGGCAGCGTGGGAGGTGCGCCCACCTTCGGAGGTTAAAACGCCTTCGGATGAAAGCATGCCACCCAGATCATCGGGGTTGGTCTGACGGCGAACGAGAATCACTTTCTCGCCTGCTCCCTTTTTGCCGCGGCGAACGGATGTCGCTGAGTCCAGCACAATGTGACCTCCAGCAGCGCCGGGTCCAGCATTCATTCCTTTGGCCACTGCCCGGCTTGCGGGGCGCTCTTTCAGGCGGGGATGCAAGCACTGCTCCAATTGCTCAGGAGGCACGCGCAGGAGCGCTTCCTCCTTGCTAATTAGACCCTCATTCACCAGGTCAACGGCAATCTTGATGGCGGCCGGTCCGGTTCGCTTCCCTGAGCGACACTGAAGAAAATAAAGATGACCCTTCTCGATGGTGAATTCGATATCCTGAACTTCCCGGTAGTGATTCTCCAGAGTGGCACAGGCTTCCTCAAACTGCTGATAGATTTCCGGGCTTTGCTTAGCCAGTTCATTGATGTCGACAGGGGTCCGAACACCGGCGACAACATCTTCGCCTTGAGCGTTCATCAGGTATTCTCCAAAGAGCTTCTTCTCTCCCGTCGATGGGTTGCGGGTGAAGGCGACGCCAGTTCCGCTGTCGTCGCCCATGTTCCCAAAAACCATGGTCTGAACATTCACCGCGGTTCCCAAGTCGTCGGAAATCTTCTCCGTGCGCCGGTACTCCTTGGCGCGCTCATTGTCCCAAGAGTCGAACACCGAGGAGATGGCAAGCTGCAACTGCTCCATGGGGTCCGTCGGGAATTCTCTTCCCAGCCTTTTCTTTGTGTGGTCGCGGAACAACTGGGTGAGCTTTTTCATGTTCTCTGCATCGACTTCGGTATCGTTCTTCACGCCGAGCCTCTTCTTCATGTGGTCGAAGATCTTTTCGAACTCCTCTTTTTCTACTCCGAGCACGACATCGGAGAACATCATCACAAGACGCCGATAGGCATCCCAGACGAAGCGTTCGTTTCCGGTCGCGTCGATGATGGACTGCGCCGTTGCATCGTTTAGTCCGAGGTTGAGGATGGTGTCCATCATCCCTGGCATTGAAAACTTCGCGCCGGAGCGGACGGAGACGAGGAGTGGATGGGTCGGATCCCCCAGCTTTTTCTCCATGGATTTTTCGACATTGGCGAGAGCTTTTTTGACCTCGTTCATCAAATCGGCAGGGAGCCTTTTCCCTCCCTTGATGTAGTCATTGCAGACTTCGGTTGTGATGGTGAATCCCGGCGGAACCGGGAGACCGATGTTGGTCATCTCTGCCAGGTTGGCGCCCTTGCCACCCAGCAGGTCACGCAGTTGGGCGTTTCCTTCTCTGAACAACCACACTTGGTTCTTTTTCTGTGACTTCTTGCTGGCCATGTAAATTCGATCCTCCTAAGGAGAGTGATTCAGGTGATGGACCATCGATGCGTTGACGAAATTCTCGGCACGCGTGGTGATCGAGACCTCATCGCCTGTGCTTTAACCGTTTCGTACCGTTAGCCCCGTGGGCTTCCGTCCACCTGCCAAGGTTGATCGGGTACTGAATCTGACTCTTTCTCTTTTACGGACTCCCAGAGTTTGTCCATCTCAGAAAGGCCCATGCAAGAGAGCAGGGAACCTTCTGCGGTGGCTCGTTGCTCCACCTCGGCAAATCGCCTTGCGAATTTGCGCGTAGCCTGTCGCAGGGCGTCTTCTGCATCAATTCTCGACAGTCTGGCAACATTCACGACAGCAAACAAAAGATCGCCCAGTTCCTCCGACAACTTCTCGCTGCTGCTCTGACCGAGAGCCTCCGAAACCTCACGGACTTCCTCCACGACCTTGTGCACCGCGTCCGTGGGGGATTCCCAGTCGAACCCCACGGTGGCCGCAGTCTTCTGCACTTTCGCGGCTCGGCTGAGTGCGGGAAGCGCCGCGGGGATATGGTCGATCTTGTCGGCGATGGTCGCGCATCCGGTGTCCTCGTTCTTGATCGATTCCCAACGTGCGAGAACCTCATCCGGGGTGTTTGCAACACCATCGCCAAACACGTGGGGGTGACGACGCATCAGTTTGGCGTTGATCGAGTGAAGTGCATCGCCGATGTTGAACCGCCCTGCCTCGGCGGCAATCTGGGCGTGCATCACGACAAGCATCAGTAAGTCGCCCAGCTCTTCCCGGAGTTTGACGGGGCAACCGGTATCAATGGCGTCGATCACCTCGTAGGACTCTTCCAACACGCACGGTTTCAGCGATTCGTGAGTTTGCTCCCTGTCCCACGGACATCCATCGTCGCCTCGCAGACGTGCGGCAATGTAAAGCAAAGTGATGAATCCGTCTGACTCCGATTGGTAGCGCAGTTTATCAGATAGCGCTACCAGGCCATTGCTGAGGGACTCAGTTCTACCCGGACTTTCCATCATCCGCCTTCGCTTTGCCTTCCTTCCCATCGGGAGCTGGTGGAGCCGGTTCCGTGGGCGAGGGCGCCTTGCCCGAGCGGTCCATGAGCATGTCTTCCAACTTCAGATAGCGGGGTACCTTCACGTCGATATTTGCTTTCTTCAGCATATCCGCAACAACCTGGTCTTGGTTCTTGCCCTTCTGGCGCTTAAGACCGCGCTCGATGCGTGAACTTACTTCAGAGTACTTGGCAGGCTCCCCCGCGCGTTTGCTGATGAGTTTGAGTATCTCAAAGCCGCTCTGGGTCTTTAGCGGAATTGTGTATTGGCCCACGTCAAGCTTGTCAACGATCTTGGCAACGTCGCCCAGGGACTCACGCGGCATTTCGGGGAGCATGCCTCCATTGCCTTTGGTCGCATCGTCGACAGAGTACTGGGCGGCCATCTCGTTAAAGGTGGCACCCTCGTTGAGCTGCCCATAGACCTTCTTTCCCGTTGCCTCATCTTTGCACACGATGCGTGCGAGGTTCACAGTCGACGGACGCCCCAAGGCTTCTTTATTCTCGTTAAAGTACTTCTTCTTTTCTTCCTCCGTAACGGTTACGTCCTTGGTGGCAAGTTTGTCGAAAGCGAGGTTCAGCAAAATGTCTTCACGGATGTCTTCTTCTTTTGTCCCTCGCTGAGCCATGTATTCCCGAAACGACTGGTCGTCGGTGATGCGCTCCATGCGCTTCCACTCGGTGAGCGCCTCCTGAATTTCCTCCTCGCTGATCGTCAGATTGTTCTTCTTCAGTTCCTGCTCTGCAAGATCGTGCAGGATTAACCAGTGCAAGGTCTGCATCCCATACCTTGCCTCAAGTTGGGTGAGAAACTGGTCTCGAGTGATGGGTTCGTCATTCACGAGAGCGATCGTCTTCTTCTTGAGGCATCCGGCAAGACTCCCGGTGCACAACGCGACAAGAGTGGTCCAAGTGATCCCTTTCTGTAACTGTGTCAACAATGTAGTAACTCCCTTCTTTCTGCTTTCTTCCCGAACTGGTGTCATGTGGCCTTCGCCATCATACTGCTGCGAGCAGTGGTCCTCGATCCCTTCGTCGCGACTTTGCTCGCGCTGTCCGACGAAGATTTTCTGTTGGCGGGTCGGTAAATGCGTTTAGTTCCTGACTTGTCGACATACCCGAGCAGGTTCCTTCCACTATCCTTGGCGAGATACAGGCATTCGTCGGCCACACGAATAAGCGCCTCGCGCGTGTCGGCGTCCTCGGGGTAGTTTGATACACCCGCACTAATCGTTACCGACATCTTCTTTCCTTTGTGGCAGAAAGGTTGTTCCTGCACCGCTGTGCGAAAACGTTCCGCGGCGCGGAGGGCGCCGCGTTTCGGAGTCTCGATCAGGGCGGCAATGAACTCCTCCCCTCCGTAGCGTCCCATGATGTCGTCTTTCCTTCGGCCAACGCGCATCACCAGGCGCGCGACCTCGCGCAGAACGTAGTCGCCCGTCTGGTGTCCGTACGTGTCGTTCAGTATCTTGAAATGGTCGATGTCCATCATCATCAGAGAGAGAGGGCGCTGGAACCGTTTCGCTCTTCGCAGTTCTTCGTCCAGCGTTTCCTGGAAGTGACGGTGAACAGCCAGTCCTGTCAGTCCATCGGTGGTGGCCAGACGCTCCATATTCTCGTACAGGTTGGCATTCTCGATCAATACCGACGCTTGATTGGCGAAGAGGGTCAGCAGATTCTGGTCTTCCGCTGTGAATACTCCTGCGGGCTGTTTGTTGTTGACGTTCAGCACGCCCATGACTTTGCCCTTGATCTTCAAGGGAACCGTGAGAAGAGAGCTGCTGGAGTACTTCTTTAGACTCCTCTTCTTGAAGAGGGGGTGGTTTTCGATGTCGGCAATCAGTAGTGGTTCGCCGGTTTTGGCGACGTGACCAGAGATCCCTTCCCCAATCGGGATGTTGATCTTCTTCATCATCGAAGCTGTCAATCCCTTTGCCACCCGGACTCGGAGGCAATTTCGATCTGTATCCAGCATCATTAATGAGCAGATCTGCGCTCCGGTAACCTGGACAACCCCATCGATGATCTTGCTCAGCAGACGATCCACATTCAACACGGAGGTGAGCGCGCTGCCAACTTCATAGAGCGTGGAAAGCTGAGTCACGCGGTGGGCAAGGTCCTCGTGCAGGCGAGCGTTCTTGAGCGCGACCGCCGCATGATCCGCAAGAAAGATGAGATATGCCAGCTCATCCTCGCTCAAGGGGTCACGCGCGTCGAGGGGTTTGTCCATGCTCAGGACACCCAGGACTCTCCCTGAATCCCGCAAGGGCACACAGGCAATGGATTCTGCCTTGGGTGTGTGTCCGTTCCGCAGGACAAAACGCTCGTCGTGGGACGCGTCCTCGATGAGAATCGGATCACCGCTGTCGAGAACATAACCGGCGATGCCCTCTCCCGCCCGGAAGCGCAACTCTCTCACCGTTTCGCTGTCGATCCCCCGGGAGCCTACTACTCGCAGTTCGTTGACCTCCCGGTCGAACAGCATGATGCTGCTGCATCGCGCCCCAAGCAGGTTCTGTGTGCCGTCCAGAATCTGGTTGATAACCGCCGGGAAACTGAGGCTGGAACTGATCTCCCGGGTAGCGTCAAGCATGGCCGAGGCAAGACGCGACCGTCGCTCCAATTCTCCGCTCTTCCCTTGGAGATTCACAATCTGTTTCTCCAGCTCGGACAGAGCCTTGCGCAACGGCAGTAAGTTGATGAGACCTTGTTGTGGCATGCTGAAATCGGTTACCCGCTTGGAGCAAGGGAGTTGCGTCGGACTCTATCAAGTCCGCAGAGATCGCGGGCGTCCCTCAGTCCCCGTCGTTCTCCTGTTCCTGAAAAAATTCGTCGGGAATGTCGAAGTTGGAGCTGACCTGCTGAATGTCGTCGTGATCCTCCAATACCTCCATCAGTTGGAGTATCTTCCGCGCGTCGTCGTCCGAGAGGGGAACCTGGTTGTTCGGGATCATGGAGATCTCCGCGCTGACCCACTGTATCTCATGCTTCTGAAGCCGGCTCTTGACTTCCTCAAATGCCTCTACGGATGTAACGATTTCGTAGTTCTCGTCCTGAACACGAATATCCTCCGCCCCTCCCTCGATGGCTGTCTCCATGAGCAGGTCCTCGTTCGTGCCGTCGGAGTTGGGGACGTGGATGATCCCTTTGCGGTCGAAAACCCACGCCACGCAGCCTGCTTCGCCCATAGCCCCTCCGTGTTTTGAGAGAAGCCTCCGCAGTTCCGCGACCGTGCGATTCCGGTTGTCGGTGAGTACTTCGAGGTAGATGGCTGCGCCCCCCGGGCCATAACCCTCGTAAACGGCTTCCTCGTACTGCACATCGTCGGTCGCCCCAGAGCCCCGTTTGACAGCTCGCTCGATATTGTCGTTTGGCATCCGCGCATCGCGGGCTTTCTGGAGGGCCAGTCGCAACCTGGGATTGCTGTCCGCATCACCGCCGGACCTGGCTGCAACGATAATCTCCCTGGCGATCTTGCCGAAGACCTTGGCCTTCCGGGAGTCGATGGCGGCCTTGCGTAGTCGTATGTTATGCCACTTGGAATGGCCAGACATGTCTTCCGTCCTTCCTTCAAAAGCGCGGGAATTATATCATAACGCGCCATGCTCGTAAAACTGTGCGTCGACGCGTCCCCATCGGGGACGGGAGATTCAGTGCTGTGCAGGCGTGCGTCCCTCGCTCACGGCGTTCAGAAATGCGTTGACCACTTCGGGATCGAATTGCTTCCCCGACTGCTCGGTCACTCGCGCTATCGCAGTCTCTCGATCGAGTCTCTCGCGATAGGGTCGGTCCGACGTCATCGCGTCATACGAGTCTGCGATGGCGATGATGCGCGACGGGAGAGGTATTTCGTCGCCTTTCAGTCCCGCCGGGTACCCGGAGCCGTCATAGCATTCGTGGGTATGTCTGATCCAGGGCACGATGTGTTTCCACGGTTTGATCTCTCCGACGATATCGCTGGCGATCAGAGCATGTTTCTTCAGTGTCTCGTATTCTTCGTCGTCCAGTCGGGCCGCCTTGTGGAGAATACTGCCGTCGACTCCGAGCTTGCCGATGTCGTGGAACAGCCCCGCGATCTGAAGGAAGTCCATCTGCTCTTCTGGGAACCCCATCTCTTTTGCGATGGCCTGTGCCAGTAGCGTGACGCGGCGTGAGTGGTCGTGGGTATACGAATCCTTGACATCGATGGTGCGAGCCAGAGCTTCGATGACGTTGAGGTAGAGAGAACGGAGGTCGCGATACAGCCGTGCGTTTTCAAGGGCGATACCGGCCTCGGATGCGATAGCCGATAGGAGGCTCTGGTCACGGCGATCAAAATGAGTTCCGTCGACTCGATTGATGACCTCGATGACGCCAATCAGTTTCTCCTTGACGATGACCGGCACGCAAATGATGGATTTTGTCGGGAAGTCGATGGAGTCCGCTATCTCCTTCTTGAACCTTTTATCGCGGCTGACATCTTCCACCAGAAGAGGCTCCCGATGTTCGGCAACCCATCCCGCAATCCCCTCGCCTATTTTTATGCGGTACTGCTTCACCTCCTCGCCTTTCTCTCCGAGGGCTACTCGGAAGGCGAGATCGTTTGACACTTCATCCAGCAACATCAGCGAACTTGCCTCGGCCTTCATCACCTGGCAGGCGAGGTCCATGATAGTCGTGAGCAACTGGTCGAGGTCTAACTCCGAAGCGATCATCGAGCTGACACCCACCAGGGTTGTCAGCTCCTCAATCTTCCTCTGGGCCTCCTCGTACCATCGCGCATTCTCGATAGCCGCCACGGATTGGCTTGCGAAGGCGAGCAATAGCGACAGGTCGTCTTCGGAAAAGGCGTCCTGGTCGCGCCTGTTGACCACGTTCAGCACGCCAATGGTTCGGTTCATACGACGGAGCGGGACGCTGAGCATGGATCGGACTTCGGTTGAGTGGGGGTCTTCAGCGGCCGTTGCGGGGTCAACATCCGAGACGATACGAGGGGCACCCGTCTTGGCAACTTGGCCGGTGATACTTTCTCCGATTCGGACGGTCTGTTTGGGCAGTTTGTTCTGCGGGAAACCGACGGCGACGCCAAGGCGCAGCTCCCCGACATCCTCATCGTGCAGGAAAATGGTTCCACTCTCAGCTTCCGTCAGGTCTACGGAGACTTCCAGCAGATGCTCCAGCACTGTCTGCAGATTAAGGGTGTTGGGGGTGCTGATGGTGACCGCGACTTCCTTAAGAGCGTCCAGCCCCGCGAGTTGTCGTTCGGCCCGGTTGAGGATGCGGGAGTTCTCCAGCATTAGCGCCGCTTGGTTGCTCAGAGCCTGGAGCAGTTGCAGGTCTTTCTCGTTGAATTGCTCACCGTCGAGTCGGTTAATAACTTCAATGACCCCGAGCGTGCCCGAACGTCCGATGATAGGACCGCACAAGATAGACTGCGTTGGAAAATCAATGGTTTCAGAGATGTCACTGCGGAATCGCGGATCGCGGTGAACATCGGGAACGATGAGGGGCTCTCCCCGTTGCGCAACCCAGCCCGCGATGCCCTCTCCCAATTTCAGGCGGAAGTGCTTGACCGCGTCCGCTTTCTCTCCCTTGGCGATCTCGAAACGAAGCCCCTGACCGCTGGCGTCGATCAGCAACATAGACCCCGCTTCCACGCGCATCACCTCAACCACGAGATCCATCACTTGATCGAGTACTTCGTGGGGCCGTTGAGATGACCGCAGCAAACTGGCGACATCTTGCAGCACCTCAACGCGACTGCCTTGGAGCGCGTTCAAACGCTTGAGGGTCTGGTTTTCTTCCTCCAGCTCCCTGATGCGGGGCAAGGCGTCGCTGCTGAGCACAGGTGGATGGCTTTGGCGGGCGCAAATCACCGCCGGTGATTCGTTGGACACTGGTTGCGATGCGTTGAGAATCTCGACGGTTGAGTCCATCATCGATGAGCTATGTGCCCACACCTCCCTGCGGTGAGCCGCTTTGCGGAGGAGAGACGCTCGGTTGCAAGGCGTTTCGGTGTTCCTGCGGCTCCGTGTCGACGGGCCTCTGCTGAGTGGGGCCAGGCTCCACAACGCCGGAACCGTCGACGGCGAGAAGCTCGTAGATTTCCACGGGCTTTGTCTTCCCCTTGACGACAACTTCACCCAGGCGACGAACGCGGACGATATCTTTCACGGCCTCATAGGTGGCTTCTCCAATGATAATGTCGACCTGATACTGCCGGGTGAGCGCTTCAAGGCGGGCCGCCAGGTTCACGTCGTCTCCAATAACGGTGTAGACCTTGCGGGACGCGGAGCCTACATTTCCGACCACGACTTCCCCAGTGTTGATCCCGACGCCGATGCTCAGGGTGGGCCGTCCCTGCGCCTGCCATTCTCTCTGCAGTCGCTTCATGTCCGTGATCATTGCCATGCCTGTCCGTACGCATCTTTCGACATGGTCAGGCTGGTCAAGGGGGGCATTGAAGATGGCCATCAGACAGTCACCGATGATGTTGTCGATGGTTCCGTGGTGTTCAAAGATGATGTTGTTCATTGGCTCGAAGAGGTCGTTCAGGTACTCAACCACGCGTTCAGGGGCCATCTTCTCCGACAGGCTGGTGAATCCCCGGACGTCGGCGAATAGAATAGAGACTTCCTTGCGGCTCCCCCCCAAATTCGCTTTGTCCGGGCTCTGGAGTAGTTCGTCCACCACCTGGGACGTGACGTATGTGCCAAAAGTATCTCTGATCCGCTTCTTCTCTTTCTCTTCCGTCCCGAGACGGTAGGCGGTGATGGAGGCGTATGCGAGGAAGATGACCAGAGTGGGCGAAATCACCTCCACGATGATTGCACGATTGGAGAAAAAGAAATTGCTGAGAAACAGATAGGCAAGGAGAAAACAGATGGTAAACATCCCGCCCCGTGCTGGAGAGAGGCGAATAATGATGGTTCCCATGATCGCTCCGATGAGCAGGACCATGATGGCGCTGACCCAATCGGGGCTTTCGACCATGAAATCCCCGTTAAGGATGTTATCGATCATGGTCGCATTAACTGCAACCCCGGGGCGGACGGGATCCATGGGGGACGGACGAATATCAGTCAATCCGGTAGCTGTCCAACCCACGATGGCGACGCGGTTCTCAAAAGTACTCCGCGAAACCTTCGTGTCATCGAAGACATCCGCGTAGGACACCTGAGGCATGGACTGGTGTTTCCCGTAATAGTAAAGCGTCGCCGACTGGGGCCCTGTCACAGGAATGCTCATCTGGTGGCCCAGTCGAACCTTCCCCCCCGCGTCCACCACAACGTCTTCCTTTGGCAGACCAAATACGTAACGACAAACGTCGAGGGCCACATGGGGGTACGCCCGTTGCGGGTCGTCGGGTCTGCCTACGAGTAAAGCCACATGCCGGTAGTTGCCATCAACATCCGCGGGAAGGCTCACCGTGCCAGACCCCTGCACCTTCTCGGCGAATAACGGTAGAGGAGCGACGACCGTGGGATAGACGATTCTCTTCTTCCGGTACAGGTTCGTAGGGTAGATGAAGCTCTCCGGGACCTGGGAAGACACCAATTCGGAATTGAGTCCGGGGATTTCCTCGGCATTGTAGATCGGCAGAAAGACATTTCCCGCTCTCTCGATGGCCTTGGCAAAGTACCCATCGTCTTCCGGTCCCAGACGGCTTGGCTCGATAAAGAGCACATCAAAGACGACGGCTTTGGCCCCCAACTGTTCGAGCCTTTCTACCAATTGGCCATGGTACTTTCTCGGCCACGGCCACTGTCCCAGACGGCTCATACTGGAATCGTCAATTCGAACGATAACGACATCATCGGGAGCAGGTCTTTCGCCTCTCAGGTCGAACCGCATGTCGACCGTCTTAAGCTCGAAGGTCTTGATAAGGTTGCTGAATGGTTTCACAAATTTGAGCAGAAACACCACGGCAATCACCAGAATGGCCAACTCCAACTCCACGCGTCGTTGGAGACCGCCCTTATGCTCGCGGCCCTTCCCTTTGGGTTGCTTGGGTCGTCGCGCCAATCTGATGATGCTCCTTCCAGAATGCGGTGGACTGCCGAGCGAGTGTCGCAGCTATCTTAGCATAGGACATGACGCCAAAACAATAGCGGGAGAGAAACCCCGATGTGGTATGATTAACCGACATCGGCAGGTTGGGGGAGACCCGATAACTCAATCCTCCGGACTCCCCGACGCGAGACAATTGCCCATGCAGCTCATCTGCTTGTGAAAGGAGGGCGCAATGCGCCGATCTGTGACGCCCATCATACTCGGTTTTGTATTATTGATGATTGCGTTTGTTTACCTGGCACAGGCCGCATTCATCGTCCAGTTAATCGGGAAAGTCGACAAGGTAGAAGGCGACGCCGAGGTCCAACGACAGGGCAAAGGCCCGTGGTTTCACTTGGAGGAGGAGCACTATGTTCGGACGGGGGACATGGTGCGCACCAAAGAAGATTCGCGCGCAGAGATTCGTTGGCTGGATGGGACGCGAGTACGGGTGGAGCCGAACACGCGCCTGAAAATCAAAAAGTGCTCCATGAACACACTGAAGAAGTCGAAGCGATCAGAATTCCGGTTGGACGTGGGGAAGCTCTGGATACGAATCATCGAAACTTTATCTTCCGACTCCAAGTTCGAGGTGACCACCCCCACCACTACTGCTGCTGTGCGTGGGACTGTGTTCAGTGTCGAAGTGGACGCTGCCGGAGCCACAAGTATTTCGGTATATGGCGGCACGGTGGCCGTCGCGACGCGCCGCCCCCCGGTTCCCGTTGGCGAGGGTCTGGCCGTTAGCGTGCCCTCTGCAGACGCGGCACCCCGACCGGCAGCGCAGACGCTGGATGAAACAGAGCAATGGCAGAAGCAAGTTGGCATCATCACCCCAGCACTCCATGTGCGTCAACCCGCCGCGGACGGCGTGGCGCAGACCGCGCAGGTAACCGTGAAGGGGACTGTGGAACCAGCAGGGATTCTCACAATCAACGAGCAGAACGTGCAGCGAACAAGAGGCAAGCGTGACGAATTTGAGCACACGTTGACGCTCCAACCGGGTCTGAATACCATCATCGTGAAGGTGACTGACCCCAAGGGCATTTCCACGGAAGTCGTGCGCCGTCTGGTGTTCGGGAGCCTGAGCAACTACCCAAAGCCGGGTGCTCCGTCTGCTCTGCCTCCGAAAAAGGTGAATGCGATTACACCTGCTGAAACAGCCCCGGTTCCGCCGGTCACGGCGCGTCCGCCCATCGTGGGTAACTGATCGCTGATCGGTGTCACTGAACGGTTGCCAGCATCTCCGTTGCCTTGTTGCCGTTCTTTCATGTACAATGCGCCATATTCGGATATCGAAGGGACGCATTTTACACTTCATGAAAAAAACGCTCTGCGTGCTCGACCACGGCACACTACTCTATTGTCTCGTCTCGTGTATCGCGGCATATCTCTTTGCCGGCTGTGGAAGGAGTACCGTTACTCCCGGAGAGAAGCTCACCATCATCTCCCCTCACTATGAAGGGATTCGGGAGGAGTATGGTGACGCTTTCAACTCATATCGACAGTCACAGGGCAGGGGAGAGGTCGAGTTGGAGTGGATCGATCAGGGAGGCACATCGGATGATCTGCGGTTTGTGAAGTCAGAGTTCTCTCGGACTCCGGACGGTATCAATATCGACATCTTCTGGGGTGGCGGTGTGGATCCCTACCAGGAGTTGAAGGAACAGAACCTGCTTGAGAAGCACACTCTCCCGGAGGATGAGTTGCGGTCGATCGGGAGAGACGTCGGCGGCGTTCCTGTCTACGACCCCGATGGCCTCTGGTATGGAAGCGCTCTTTCCGGGTTTGGCATTATGTTCAATTCGGCAGTGCTGCGGGAGCGCCAATTGCCGCAGCCAAAGACCTGGACAGACCTCGCGGATGGTAGATTCCATAACTGGATCACGGCCACCGACCCGCGGCACAGCGGGTCAGCCCACATGATGTTCGAGATTGTGCTGCAGGCTTACGGATGGGACGATGGTTTCGACCTCCTCGGCAGAATGGCGAGAAACAGCCGCGCCTTCACCGAGTCCGCGAGCCAGGTACCCAAAGACGTCGCACAAGGCGAAGCGGCCGCGGCTCCGGTGATCGACTTCTATGCATGGTCGGAATCCCAAGACGTGGAAGGCAAGGTGGGCTTCGTCTATCCTGAGGGACGCACCGTCATCAACCCCGACGGCATCGCGATCCTGAAGGGAGCCCCGCACCGATCACTTGCCGAGGAATTTGTGGAATTTGTGTTATCGGAGAAGGGACAAAAGCTGCTGATGCTGCCCGCCGGTAAAACTGAGGGACCCAAACAGTTTACGCTCAGGCGCATGTCGGTTCTCCCGAACCTGTACGACGCGCTCGCGGGGAAGAGCCTCATCGAGGTTAACCCGTTCAAGTGGAAATCCGGTTTCGTCTACAACTCGGAGAAAGGCTCGACCCGGTGGGAGATTGTCAACGATCTGGTGGGCGCTCTAATGATTGATCCTCATGCTGAACTGCGGCAGACAAAGGTCGTCGGTCGGCTGGTCGTCCCTCCTGTATCCGAGGGCGAGGCAGTGGTACTTGCTGGGGAGAAATGGAAGGACGCCGCGTTCAGGAACAGGACGATGTCGCAGTGGACCTCCAACGCCAAGAAGCGTTACCAGAGCCTGCGCGGTTGAGACGCCATAGAATTCCTTGTCGTAGCGGTGTTTTAGTGTAGGGGTTTGTCCCCGTGGTCATCTGTCGGAGGTCGCTGCACCTGAATCATGCTGGAAGTCAGACTTGAGTCTATCTCAAAGAAGTTTGAGGATGCTGTTGCCGTTGACAATGTCTCGCTTGAAATCGCGGCAGGAGAGCTTTTTTTTCTGCTCGGCCCGTCTGGCTGCGGGAAGACCACCTGCTTGCGAGTCGTGGCGGGATTCTACACTCCGGATACTGGGGAGTTGCACTTTGGTGAGCGCGAGGTGACCCACCTCGCCGCATTCCTCCGTAACACGGGGATGGTGTTCCAGAATTACGCCCTTTTCCCCCACATGAGCGTCGAGAGGAACGTTGCCTACGGACTCAAGGTGCGGGGGATTCCCTCCGATGAGAGAAAGCGCAAGGTGCAGCGCGCGCTGGATGTCGTACATATGACGGGTTCGGAGAAAAGGCTGCCGAATCAGCTTTCCGGCGGACAGCAGCAGCGAGTGGCTCTGGCTCGCGCCCTTGTCATTGAACCCGACGTGCTGCTGTTGGACGAACCCCTGAGTAACCTCGACGCAAAACTGCGTCTGGAGATGCGAGAGGAGATTCGTCGCATTCACCGGGAGACAGGTGTTACGGCAATCTATGTTACTCACGATCAGAAGGAAGCGCTGTCCATCGCCGATCGCCTGGCCGTGATGCGCGATGGAAGGATCGAGCAGGTGGGCAGTCCACATGATGTCTACAGTCGCCCTGCCAATGCCTTTGTGGCTGGCTTCATTGGTGAGACAAACTTTCTCCCCTGCGAAGCGATTCGCTGTCGTCCTGACGAAATACAGCTCCACAGTCCGTGGGGGAGCATCACCTCCATCCGCCCCCATCGGGGTCTCGAGGCGTCGCAGGAGGTCATTGCCTCGATTCGGCCTGAGGCGATCGTGATTCGGGAAGATCGAGGACCCGCACTGCCGGGGGAGATATCGGGGCCGCTGAATTGCTTGCGCGGGAAAGTTGTTTCCGTCACTTACCTGGGGGACCAGGTGCAGTACGCTCTGAAGTTGAATCCCGATCATGAGATGAAGGTAACGATCCTGAATCCTGCCGCTCAATCGCCCTTTGCCGTACACGCACGGGTGGCGATTGAGTTCCGTCCGGAGGATGTGTCGGTGTTCGACGTGATGCCGAAGGCGGTGAGCAACTCGCTCGAGGAATTGCCATCCTATATGTTGCGATAGCCGGGAGAACTGGCTGATGGAACGAGGCAGCGAGGCGACTGACAACCGCGACCACAACTCCCCCCCCCGCATCTTGCGGGAAGCCGGTGTCTTAGCCCTCGACGCATCTGCCCGATCGCCGCGTCACATTGAGCGGGGAGTGATTGTGTTCCTGGCGCTGTGCGCGGTATTCTTTGGGCTCTTCCTCTACTACCCGTTGCTCAGAGTCCTGAAAGGCTCCGTGTACTTTGGCGGACGTACCAGCTTCGAGCTTTTCCCCCTGCTGTTTACCGATGCAACGCTGCGAGAATGCCTGCTCAACTCCTTAAAGATCTCCGTCGTCGTTCTGGGGCTTTCTACGGTCGTCAGCTTCCCGCTTGCAGCGGTCATGGTGAAGTTGAGGTTCCCGGGGAAGGCGCTGCTGTCCGGATTGCTGTTGGTTCCGATCATCATGCCTCCGTTTGTCGGCGCCATTGGGATGAGGCAGGTGTTGAGCCAGTCCGGGCCCGTCAATATCCTGCTCAAGAGTCTGCACCTTCCGGCGGTGGATTGGCTGACTTCGGGGTTCGGGTGCGTCGTGGTTTTGGAGGCGCTTCACCTGTATCCCATCATGTACCTCAACATCGCCGCGGCATGGGCCAACGTCGATCCGGGTCTGGAGGAAGCCGCACAGAACCTGGGAGGGTGGCCGGGACACATTTTCCGAACCGTCACGTTGCCTCTGCTGCTACCGGGGTATTTCGCAGGATCGATCATCGTTTTCATCTGGGCATTGACCGACCTGGGGACGCCGCTGATGTTTGGCTATCGCAAGGTCATTCCCGTAAAGATCTTCGACTCCATCAAAGATATCAACGAAAACCCGATGGGATACGTGTTGGTGGTTCTGGTGGTCGTGATTACCGTCGCGTTCTTCTACGCGTCACGGCGAATTCTGGAGGGAAGACAATACGCCATGATGACGCGCGGACATGTGACCGAACGTGAGCGCCCCGCTTGCGGGGTAGACTATGTCTGGTGTTATGTGATTCCCCTGACCATCGTTCTGATCGCGCTGATCCCGCACGCCAGCGTCCTTCTTACATCCATCTCCAAAGGGTGGTCGATGACCGTCCTGCCGGAACACTACACGGGCGAGCATTACGGCAAGGTCTTCTCGCATGATCTAACGCTCACTGCCATCCGGAACAGCCTTTTCTACAGCACTGTGTCCACTCTCGCGGACATTGTGCTGGGGTTCCTCATTGCTTACCTGCTGGTGCGAAAGAGCATCCCGGGGAAGGCGGTGCTCGACGCCACCGCGATGCTTCCGCTGGCCCTCCCCGGGATTGTGTTGGCCTTCGGGTACGTGGTCTGCTATTCAGGGACTTTGCTGGACCCCAGACAAAACCCCGTTCCGCTGCTCATCCTTAGCTACGCCGTTCGGCGACTGCCGTATTCCGTGCGCGCCGCCTATGCCGGCTTCCAGCAAACAAGCGTCACACTGGAGGAGGCCGCGCAGAATCTCGGAGCCTCTCCGTTCAGATCGCTGATGACGATTACTCTGCCGCTCATCTCCGCCAACCTGATTGCCGGAGCCATTCTGTCGTTCTCCTTCGCCATGCTGGAAGTGAGTGACAGCCTCATTCTGGCGATGACGGAGAAGTACTACCCCGTTACGAAGGCCATCTATGTTCTCGTTCAGCGTTTGGGCGACGGCGCCTACATCGCGAGTGCGCTGGGGATCCTCGGCATGTTGCTGCTCACCGTCAGCCTCCTGCTGGCAGGGAAGCTCATGGGCAAGAAGATGGGGGAAATGTTCCGGGTGTAGTGGAAGCGGTTGTTCTCTGGTTTGTGAATCCCGGCGCTGTTTCTTTACTCGAAGGTGGACCTCACGACTTCCCAGACGCGCTCGGTGTTCGCGCGGCTGACGTCCTTGTGAAACGCGAAACGAATTTCTTGCGCGCCGACGGGGGTGGCGAGAACTCCTCCGGATCTCCATAGCGTGATAAGCTCTGCTGCAGGTTGAGCCGTACGGAAGAATAGCAGGTTCGTTTGTACGGTCGCCATATCCAATGTCACACCGGAGCACTCGACAAGGCGTTCTGCCATCCAACGGCAGTTGGCGTGGTCCTCGGCGAGACGGTCAACCATTCGCGTGAGGGATACGACGCCGCAGGCGGCAACAATGCCTGCCTGCCGCATACCTCCGCCAAGCATCTTCCTGACCCGGCGCGCTTCCGTGATGAAACCTCTTGGCCCTGCCACCAGTGAACCGATAGGGGATGCGAGACCCTTGGACAGACAGAACTGGACGGAGTCGCAGTAGCGGGTCATCTCCCTAACGTTAATGCCCTGCGCCACCGCGGCGTTGAAGATGCGGGCTCCATCCAGGTGGACGTTGAGCCCCCGTGCTTTCGCCGTCGCATACATCTCAGACATCTGCGTGGGAGTCAGGTAGACCCCCCCGTGGAAGTTATGAGTATTCTCCACGCAGAGCAGAGAGGTTGGCGCGTAGTGGACGTTGGCGGCGTCGCGGATGGCCGCTTGGATTGTCTCCGAGGCGATGTGGCCTTTGTTGCTCTTGACCGGTCTGGGAAGAACGCCGGCCACCGCGGACATCCCGCCCACTTCGTAGTTGTAGACGTGTGACTTCTCCTCAACGATGATCTCCTGCGGCGCGCGGGTGTGCACCTTCACCGCCGTCAGGTTGCCCATGGTGCCGCTGGGTACGAGCATCGCTGCCTCCTTGCCGACCTTTTCTGCGGCAAGCTCCTCAAGCCTGATCGTCACCGGATCATCCCCAAATACGTCGTCTCCAAGTTCGGCCTCCGCGATCGCCTTGTACATGTCCGGAGTGGGCTTGGTGACCGTGTCACTGCGCAGGTCAATGATGTTCATTCGCTCTTCTGCTCTCCTTTCATCTTCCTCAATATGGACTCCAAGGACTCCAATGCGTTTCCGAATTCCTTCCAGTTACCGGACTTGAGTTGTTCTTGCGCGCGGTTCAGTTTCCGAAGTCCTTCCTCTGCGAGGATTCGGAGTTGAGTGCCCGGTCCGCTGTCGCGCCCGGGCGCTGCTTCCGGCGGCGACTCACCAGAAGAGGCGCTCACGGGTAGCGACGGTGACCCAAACAGGGAGTCGAGAGCCTCCCGAAGGCTCTTCTTCATGACGACTCTCTTGTTGAAGGCCACGATGACACGTTTCAATTCCGGGAGGGGTGTTGCGCTCGCCTTCAGGTAGATGGGTTTGATGTAGAGCAGCGAATTCTCGATGGGGAGAAGAATCAGGTTGCCGCGGATCACGCTTGAGCCCATCTCACCCCACAGAGTCATTAGGGCGGAAATATCGGTGTCTTGGTCGATCAGGGCCTCGATCTGCATCGGCCCCTCCACATTCTTCCCCTTGGTGAGTTGGTAGACGACGACCTCCCCGCGGTGAGGGGCGTCGCACCGGGCGGATACCCAGGCGATCATGTTGGGTCGATGCTGTGGGGTGAAGGGGACCAGGAGAACGAATTCATCGGTGGATCGACCTGCTCCCGATGCCTCCGGCCCCGCAGTGGATGCCCCCTCGCGCGTCGCCTCGGGAACTCGCATGATGACATAGTACGGCTCCATGTCCTGCACGTTCCCTCGACTCTCCAGCACCTCCTGACCTGTTCGCCACGGGTCCTCCTTGGAGTAGAACGTGTCTGGATCGGTCATGTGGTACAGGGAGTAGATGCTCGACTGGATCTTCATGAGGTCTGTCGGATAGCGCAGATGGTCCTGAAGGTCCCGTGGCATCTCACTTACGGCGCGGAAAAAACGCGGGAAAATCCGACTGTAGGTCAACGCTATGGGATCGTCCGCATCGTAGAGATAGAAAGTGGTTTCACCGCTGTAGGCGTCGATCACCACCTTGACGGAGTTGCGAATGTAGTTCAGCCCGTTGCGCGCGATGGGTGTGGAGTAGGGATACAGAGTGGTTGTCGTGTACGCATCGATAATCCAGAAGAGCTTCCCCTCACTAATCACGATGTAAGGATTGCCGTCGATGCTCAGGAACGGCGCGATGGCGCGGACCCTCTCAACAATGTTGCGGCGGAACAGAATTTGTGAGTCTTTCGTCGTTCCCCGGTAGAAGAGAACTTTCCAGTCATTCAGCCGCGCAGCGAACCCAATTCGCCGGAACAGGGAGTTGAGCGGAACACCAGTGCGACTCTGGTAAAAACACTGGGCGTTGGTGTTCCCCTTCGGGTAATCGATCTCCGGCTCGCGGGTGTTGGTTAGTGCGTAGACGAGATCCGATTCTCCGAAATAGATCTCAGGACGGACGATTTTCATCCCGATGGACGACGCTGGAGGAATGTCCTTGATGAGGAGCACAGGCAGTCCTTCAGGGGTAGTTTCATTGACCGGGCTCAGACAGACGCCGTATCCGTGTGTGTACTTGAGATGCAGGTTCACCCAGTTTTTGGCGCCCGCTCCGAGGCGAGATACGTCGAGTTCCCTCGGGGACAGGGCGATCTGTCGGTACTCATCCCCGATGCGGTAGCGGTCCACATCAACATCGATGAACCGATAATAGGAGCGAATCTCCTGCAGTTGTTGATACGTTTCCCGCAGGG
This sequence comes from Armatimonadetes bacterium CG2_30_59_28, assembly GCA_001872605.1. GTDB lineage: Bacteria > Armatimonadota > Abditibacteriia > CG2-30-59-28 > CG2-30-59-28 > CG2-30-59-28. The sequence continues at coordinate 23,973 of MNXM01000234.1, forward strand.
GGCGATGGTCCCAGAGCCGGACGCTCGCGAGAGCGTTATTGTGCCTTGCCAGATCGGCGGATGTCAGGCTGGCGTCAACGGGATAGTCCCGCGAGGTGACGCGGTGGAGATCGTAGGCGCGGAGTGTCGCCTCGATGTTGTTTCTGATGAATGGCTTTTCGCAGGTGATCTCGTTGGGGGTTACCGCAAACAGCTGCACCGCAGGCGCAACGACACTTCGCCCCACAAAGGGGACCGCCAATGCCGCGAGGGCACAGTAGATCAGTGGCTTCTCCCATCTCTTCCAGAGGTTGACCACGGCCAACACAAACGTCAGGATTGAAATTCCCGCACCCAGATGAAGCACTGGCAGTATGACATGTGCGTCGGTGTAGCCGGGGCCTTGGAAGGCAGCTCTCCGTACGTACAGCAGCTCAAATACATCCAGCCCGTACTTCAGGGCCAGAAGCAGGAAAACGGGCGCAATCAGGAGCGCGATGTGTGCCTTGGCGTGTGGCAGAAAGGCTTGCTGACGCGTCGCCAGTTGCAGAGCCGCAGCGATGAGGTAGACAAGCGACGTCAGTACCAGCGTGGCGATGAGCACGCCGAAGACTGCGCCTGCAATCCATCGGCACAAAGGAAGGGCGAAGAGATAGAAGGATGCATCCTTGCCCAAGAATGGGTCCGAGTACCCGGCAGTGGCCGCTTTCGCCGCGCACCAGAATTCCAGCCAGTGGCCGGAGGCATCGATGGCAACCAGCGCTCCCCCCAGAATGGAGAGGGGGAGCGCGTACTTTACAGCATGACGCCCAAACTCCGACGCCGTCAGCAGAAAGGGCAGTCCGTCCCAGGCTCGGCTCGCCCGGATCGGTTCCTTCGGCACTGAGCGCCGGGCGACGACTGTACTACCATAAAGCAGTATGAAGACAAACAGCGCCGCGGTTACTCCAAGCCCAATACGCGACAGGTACTCGAGCAGAAGACGTTGCTGAAACCCAACGGAGAGAAACCAGAGGTATTCAGTATAGATAAACAGAACTTGCTTCCACACCGCCAGAAAGGCGAGAAGCAGGAATAGCACGAGCAGCTTGACCGAGGGAGTTCTGTGCACGCTCAATCCTTCATGCGGTTCGCAGAATAAGTCGTGCGCTGATTATACTGAAGTCCCCCATGAGCGGTCAAATGGCTGTCCCTACAGTCAGTAACTTGACGGCGCGCTGTTGACACGAAATGGATGGCTCCCTATAATCCCTTCGTTCTCGCGGTAGCGCGCAGGGGTGCGATTCATTCCGCACTCCGAGATCCGCATTTTTGGAGGAGGTACGTACAACATGGGTGACAAAGGCGGGAAGAAGGACCGGGAGAAGAGTCAGAAGCAGAAGTCAACGCAAAAGCAACAGGACGTGAAAAGGAAGCAAGACAAGCAACAGCAACAGAAGAGAGTGCCATAGCAGGGAGCCGGCGACGCACAGTCGGAGATGAACGACGAGGTGGCGATGGCGTTAACGGCGCGACCAGCGGGAAGTGAGCGCGGGCCTGCCCGGATCGCTGCGGGTATCCTACCACCCCGGGCCGACGATGAGAGACAGTTCGGTGTCGACCTCGTCGAGGACGTCCTTCTGCTGAGTCAGAGATTCGAGTCGGTCGGATGTATTGAACTCCGCAGAGCTCATCTGCCCTTCCAGCGAGGTCAGCGTATCCTCCACACTCGCGATAGTATTCGAGAGGGTCTCGTCCATCCTGACGCGGAAGTCCGTGAGGTGGGTGATGACCTCGTTGTTGATGTTGTTGAGGATGGTATCGACCACGTCACTGAGCGGTTGACGCAACTGTTCCTTCAATTCGTTCTTTACCCGGTTGCGGAAGACGGAGTGGACTCCTGTTCCCGCAAGCAGCCCTCCGAGCATCACCGCCGCTCCAGCCGGCCCGAACAGAAGCACGCTGCCCAAGGTCAGCGCCAGCGTACTCCCCACGGTGATCGTGCTCACCTTTTTCAGGTCGGCAAGGAATGCGCGTGGGTCGTATTCAAAGTGCAGGTCAAGCTCGGAGGGAATGCGCAGCCCGATGAATTGGGTGCCGATGGACTGATTCATCTCCTGAACCATCAGGTTGGAGTCGCCGACGACCTTATTGCGTACGTCGGTCATTCTCTGGCTAATCTCATCCAATTTGCTCTGCAACCGATCCGACATGAAGTCCCGCACGGAGATCGGGACCAGGTCCGCCGCTTGCTTGAGGTGGTCCCAGTCCCACCCGTCGATCTGCTCGTAGATGCCTTCTCGAAGTACGTAACTGATTCGCATCCAGTCTATGTTCCCTGACCCCAGAACCAACTCTCGTATGTCGCGCTCCTGATCAACGATATACGACATAATCCGGTTCTTGGTTCGGCGGGCCTTCTCCAATTCGGGGCGAGTTCCATCCAGCTTCTGTTGCAGCTCTCCGAGACTCAACTGAATGCTGTGCAGCTCCATCTGGACTGAGTTACGGATATCGCTAAGATGCCCCATCGCCGCCATCACGTGGTCGCGAACAAACGCCTGGCCGCGTTCACGTATCAGAAAGACATTCAGGGCCTTGACGAAAGACGGGAAGCCACTGGCGCGTAGCATATCCCCGTCGTTGTTCTTGCGCCCGTCTGTGGCCAGTTTTGCAGAAACGGGGAAGATGGGGGGATCGGGAATCCCGGCGTGCTGGACGATGGTGTCCCGCGTATAGTTGATGGACTCTTCTCTCTCGTCATCGGTGTAGCGGTCAATCTTGGTGACGACAAACAGGAATCGGTTGACATAGTCTTTCAGGAACGTAAGGAAGTTGCACTCGCTGGCGCTGATGACGGGATCGGTATTGATGAGAAAGATGACCGCATCGGCCTTGTGGATGAATCCGCGGGTTGCCTCGCCGTGCTGAGGGTTGACCGACCCGATACCGGGCGTGTCGACCAGAATGATGCCGTCCTCAAGGAAGGGCGAAGGAAACCACATGTCCACTTCTCTGATTCCGTCCACCCCTTGCGAAGACTCCAGATGCGCCTTGACTTCCTTGTCGATGTCATCGTAGCTGAGGTCGTCTACTTTGTTCTCCGCCTGCAATTGGGCGAATTTGCGTGTGAGTCGGTTTCTCAACGGCTCGCCATCCAGCCCGTCCGCAACAACATATTCGCTGAGCTGTTCCAGGCTGATATTCTCGGTCTTCTCACCGGAGTAGAAGTTGACCGTCGCTTTCGGTATTGGCCCGTAGCGCAGAATGGTGATGGCGGCGGTGGTTGGTTTGATGGACGTGGGAAGCAGATCGTGCGACTCCAGCAGCACGTTAATCAGGGTGCTCTTGCCACGGCTGAATTCTCCCACAACGGCGAGGGTGAACTCGTTCTTCTCCAGGTGGCTGGCCGAGTCCAAAAGGTGCGTTGACCGCGGCATGGACATGCCGTTGAGCGTGAATATGGCGTGCCTTTGCCTGGCTACGTCGGCCAGTTTGTGAATGCAGTCAACTGCTCGGCTTCTCAGTTCGTTATGGTTTTGCAGCACTTCCCGCTCATCGGCCATCAACAGAGCATCACCCTCGTCCGTGTTTGACGGGCAGTATAGAGGGGAAAGCGGCGTGTTGTCAATTGCCGGCGCGGCGATCTTCCGACGTGGGGGCGGTGGTTGTCGAAAACCGTGCGGCACCGAGGCTTGACACTCCATCGTTCCGGCTCTACAATTCGCTTAACCCACTTGAAAGGGGATTGATTGGACACCTCTCAACTCATTAACGTGGCCGTGTTGTTCGGAGGGCGCAGTTCCGAGCACGATGTTTCTCTGGGGACAGGCTGTATGATTTGTAACAGCCTCGACCGGAGTCGATACCGCGTGAAACCGGTCCTCATCTCCCGCTTGGGGAAATGGCTCCTTCCCCGTCGCTTCCTCGAGGATGGGGATATCCTGCATCCGGACGATTATGCGAGCATTCCGACGGGGGGCGCGCCGGTGCAGCTTCGGAGGATCGGCGCTTGCGATGTGACCCGCGGGCCCGAGCGTCTGCTGGAGGATGCAAACCCGATCGATGTCTTCTTCATCGGCCTCCACGGTCCCTTTGGCGAAGATGGAGCCATGCAGGGACTTCTGGAGATTATTGATGTTGCGTATACCGGCTGCGATGTGCAAGCGAGCGCGCACGCATTGGACAAAGTGCTGTCCAAACACACCTACGTTGCTCTCGGCATCACAACGCCGAACTTTGCGGTCATTTCGCAGGGGAGTCCACACTGCCGGAACGCTGCGCGTCTGGTGGAGGGAAAGATAGGTTATCCCTGTGTGGTAAAACCAGCCACGCAGGGCTCGAGCTACGGGGTCACTATTTGCCAGTCCGAGAAGGAGCTCCCAGGCGCGCTGGAGGAATCCTTCCGCTTCCACCGAGACGCCCTCGTGGAAGAGTTTATTGGTGGAATCGAGTTGTCGTGCGGCGTATTGGAGGACCCGGCAACCGGGAAGCTGCAACCGTTACCGCTCATCGAGATCGTGCCGAAGGAGTCGGTATTTTTCGACTACCACGCCAAGTACACTCCGGGAGCGACAGACGAAATCTGCCCCGCGAGAATCAGCCCCGAACGGACGCAACGCATTCAGGATATCTCTCTCGCAGCCTGCGACGGGCTCGGGATTAGCGGTTTCTCTCGCGTGGATTTCATTCTGAGAGACGAGATACCGTACCTCCTCGAGATCAACACCATTCCGGGCATGACGACGACCTCATTGCTTCCCAAGGAAGCAATGGCGGCGGGGATTGCGTTTCCTGAGATGCTTGACCGCATCATTCAGTCCGGGGTTCGTGCCCACCGGGAGCGACAGGCGCGGAGGCATTAGCTGAGGCCGTATGCACGCACAACGGATTAACCGGCAACCTTCCCCCTCGCTCGCAGTGGCCATTGCGAGTCTGGAACTGGCCAACCCTGTGATGACTGCTTCCGGGACATCCGGGTACGGGGAGGAGCTGTCCGAGTGGATTGATGTGAATCGACTCGGGGCCTTTGTGACGAAGACCGTGACGCGTCAGCCGAGAGAAGGGAACCCTCCACCTCGCACCTGCGAAACCGCATCCGGAATGCTCAACGCCATTGGCCTCCAGAACGTTGGGATCGACGCGTTTCTGCAAGAGAAGCTTCCCTTTCTCCGGGAGTTCGACATCCCAGTCGTCGTCAACATCGCAGGGAAGAGCGTGGAGGAATTCTCCGAAATCGCCACTCTCTGTGCCGCTGCGAGAGGCATCACCGCTCTGGAGCTGAATCTTTCCTGCCCCAACGTGTCGGGTGGCCTTGATTTCAGTATCGATCCAACGAAGACCGCTGCGGCGGTGGGCGCGGCGCGGGAGGCATTCCCAGGACCTCTCATCGCGAAACTCTCCCCCAACGTAACAGATGTCGTCTCCATCGCTCAGGCGGCGGAAGGCGCGGGGGTGGACGCGGTTTCTCTGATTAACACTCTCGTCGGGATGGCGATCGACGTTAGCACACGGAAGCCGAAGATCGCCAATGTAACTGGCGGGCTTTCCGGCCCCGCCATCAAACCAATCGCCTTGCGCATGGTGTATCAGGTCTCCCGCCATGTGGGGATTCCTGTTATCGGGATTGGGGGAATTCGCACAGCAGAAGACGCCGTCGAGTTCCTGATCGCCGGAGCAACGGCGGTACAGGTTGGCACGGCGACGTTTGTGAACCCGCGAGCAACTATCGAAGTGATCGACGGAATCGAGCGTTGGCTCGCCGAGAGACAAATTGAGGACGTGAATCACATCGTGGCGACGCTGGAAGTGGGATGAGGGATGAAAGGTGAAGGATGAAAGAGAAACTCATCGTAGCCCTGGATGTTCACTCCCGCGACGCGGCACTGAGTCTCGTTCGGCTGCTTGCCGACCATGTGGGTCTTTTCAAGGTCGGCATGGAGCTGTTCAACTCCTGGGGACCGGCGATCGTTCGTGAGATCGGCGGCGAACGAATCTTTCTCGACCTGAAGTTCCACGACATCCCACATACCGTCGCCGGCGCGGCGCGGGCAGTCAGTGCACTGGGTGTGAAGATGTTCAATGTCCACGCGACAGGGGGCAGTGAGATGATGCGCGCCGCCAGGGATGCCGCGATATCGGTGTCTGCCGGCAACGCGCCTTCCCCCATTGTACTGGGCGTGACGGTACTCACCAGTCTGAATCAGAAGTGCGTCGAGCGGGAGTTGAAGGTCAGGGAGTCGCTGGCGAGCTACGTTCTCCATCTGGCGTCCCTCGCGCGCGATGCCGGCCTGGACGGCATTGTCTGCTCACCGCAAGAGATTCAACTTGTCCGCGCTGCCTGCGGCAAGGATTTTGTGATTGTGACGCCGGGCGTGCGTCCCGCTGGAGAGTCGCTCGGTGACCAGAAGCGCGTGCTTACCCCTGTACAGGCAGTGCAGGCGGGAGCGGATTACCTCGTGATCGGACGCCCCATCATTGAGTCCGACGACCCCGCCGCAGCCGCTCGTCGGATCGTGGATGATCTGGCAACCGTTGGTTGAGGGGCGCTGCAGGTCGGCATGGCTGCGCGATTTTGATTTGACCTGGAATTGTATCATAAAGGAACGCGGGACATACGCTGATCTTTCTGCCACCGGCGCAAAGGCTCGAACGGGTTGTAGGGCAGAGTCTCCGTCCCTGCCGAATCCGGTTTTCTCGGCTATGCAGTGGATGGGTTTTGTTGGATTCATGCTCACCGACGAGTTGCGTTGGATGAAGGGCTGGACGAGGCTGTTACTCAGGCAGGGACGGAGACTCTGCCCTACAACCCATTCCCTTTCAAGCGACGGTAGCTTCCTAGTGCATCGTTTTGGAAGTTCCCCCACAAAAG
>MNXM01000141.1 GCA_001872605.1 Armatimonadetes bacterium CG2_30_59_28
TTGAGGGCCGCGTCGTAGCCACTTGTGTAGCCACTTGTGTCAGGAACCCCACGTTGAAACGTGGGGTGTGAGAGCAAGATAGGGACAAGAGCGTTCCTGTAGCCACTTGTGTCAGGAACCCCACGTTGAAACGTGGGGTGTGAGAGCAAAATAGAGGCAAGCGCGTTGTTGAAACGTGGGGTGTGAGAGCAAGATGGGACAAGCGCGTTCCTGTAGCCACTTGTGTCAGGAACCCGATTCTGAAGAATCGGGTGTGTTCCCGTATCACCCTGTGTCAGGAACCTGATTCTGAAGTATCAGGTGTGTTCCCTTATCACCTGCCCCCAATGCGTGGGGAATAACGAAGGAGAAGAACAATGGAAACCAATATTCCCTTGCGCATTCTGTTCGTTGAAGACGTTCCCGCAGACGCGGAACTGGCTGAACGAATCCTTCGCCAGGACGGGCTTGTGTTCACATCCACACGGGTAGAAACGAAAGAGGAGTTCCTCCGCGCGCTGGAGGAGTTCCGGCCCGACCTCATCATATCGGATTACGCGATGCCGCATTTCGACGGCATGGCGGCGCTGGAACTTGCGCTGGAGCGTGACGCCTACCTCCCCTTCATCCTCCTGACCGGATCGATGAACGAAGAGACCGCGGTGGCGTGCATGAAAGCCGGGGCGGCGGACTATGTCATCAAGGAACACATGCAACGCCTGTCTTTTGCGGTGCGAGATGCGCTCGAACGGAAGAAGGCGCAACTGGCGCAGGCGGAAGCGGAGGGTCAGATACTTCGCGCCAAGGAAGAATGGGAGCGCACCTTCGACACTGTGCCCGACCTGATCTGCATTCTCGACGCCCAACACACCATCCTGCGGATCAACCTCCGCATGGCCGAGAAATTAGGCATATCGCCGAGTGAAGCCGTGGGAAAGACTTGCTACGAGTGTGTCCATGGCCTGCAGAGTCCCCCCAACTTTTGCCCGCACGCGCAACTGCTGAAGGACAAGCAGGAACACACCGCCGAGTTTCACGAGAGCCGCCTCGGCGGCGATTTTCTGCTGACATGCACCCCGTGGCGCGACCGAGACGGACAGGTACTCGGCAGCGTTCACGTTGCCCACGACATCACCGAGCGCAAGCGGGATGAAGCTGCCCGGGGGCATCTGGCTGCCATTGTCGAAGGCGCCCCCGCCTTTGTGGGCTATGCTGACGCGAAGGATGGCCAGATACTCTACATCAACCGTGGTGGGCGGGCGATGATAGGGATTGGAGCAGACGAGGACCTCGGCGGAATCAAGATCCCCGACGTGCATCCAGAGTGGGCGAACCGGCTTATCCGCGAGGTGATTCTGCCGACGGCCAGCCGGGAGGGCTCCTGGCTTGGCGAATGCGCGTTCCTGAACCGGGATGGCCGTGAGATTCCCGTTTTGATGGTGCTGCAAGCTCACCGCTCACCCGGCGGCGACTTGGAGACATTCTCCACAGTGTCCTACGACATCACCGCACAGAAGCAAGCGGAGGAGGTTCTCCAGCAGCAATTCCAGCGCATTAATCTGTTGAATCAGATCGCTCACGGAGTCGCCCAGCGGCACGATCTGCACAACATCCTCCGTGTGGTGATGGAGTGCCTGGAGGAGCATCTGCCCATCGAGTTTGGAAGCGTTCTACAGTACGATGCAGCTTTGGGGAACTTCACCGTGGGAGCGCGCGGGTCGAAGAGCGGGCCCGTTGCGGCCGAGTTGGGCATTCCTGAAGGAGCGGTATTCCCTGCCGCTCACACCGCATTCCTGCCATGCCTTCAAGGAGAAGCGGTGTACGTGCCCGACCTCGCCGAAGATACAGAAGTGGTTCCGCAGAAGCTCGTGGGGCGGGGGCTGCGGTCTTCTGTGGGAGTGCCGCTGCAAGTGGGAGATGAGATGTTCGGTGTGCTGGCCGCCGTGAGGGCCGAGGTGGACGGTTTCGACCTCGAAGATCGCAGATTCCTGGAGCAGGTGGCCGAGCACGTGTCGCTGGCGTTGCAGCAGACTCAGTTGCAGGAGAGGCTGCAAACTGCATACGACGAACTACGGCAAACGCAGGAAGCGGTGATGCAACAGGAGCGGTTGCGGGCGCTGGGACAGATGGCTTCGGGCGTTGCACACGACATCAATAACGCCCTGTCGCCCGTCATTGGCTATGCGCAATTGCTGCAGATGACTGAGAAGAACTTGAGCGCCGAAGGGAAACAGCGCCTGAGCGCCATCGAGATGGCGGGCAACGATATCAGTCACATCGTGGGACGGATGAGAGAACTCTACCGTCAGCGGGACGCCAACGAACAACTGGTGCCGGTTGACCTGAACGTTCTGATTCCGCAGGTCGTCGACCTGACTTCCCCACGCTGGAAAGACATGCCCCAGGAGCGTGGGGTGGTCGTCGACGTGGTGACCGACCTCGCTAAAGACCTCCCGGAAGTGCATGGGATCGAGAGCGAAATCCGAGAGACGCTGACCAATCTGGTTATCAACGCGGTGGACGCGATGCCGGAAGGCGGGACGATCACCATACGGACGATGCTGGGGTCTCCGGATGAATCCGTACTCCGCATTCCGCAATCCACAATGGTGGAGGTCACCGACACCGGCGTCGGGATGGATGAAAAGACACTCAATCGTTGCCTCGAGCCGTTCTTCTCGACCAAAGGTGAACGCGGCACCGGTCTGGGAATGGGCATGGCCTATGGAGTGATGCAAAGACACGAGGGCGACCTCCAGGTTGAGAGCAGCAAAGGGCAGGGAACGACGGTGCGACTGCTGTTCCCGCAGAGAGGTGGGACGGAGACAGACCCGAACGCTGGTCTCGAAACCGATGTCCCGCCACATGCGCTTCGCGTCCTGTGTATCGACGACGACCTTGCGGTCGGCTTGTTGCTGCGGGAAATGCTGGAGGCAGACGGACACACCGCGGAGGTGTGCGATGGAGGGCAGGCGGGGTGCGAGGCTTTCGCCTCCGCGCAGCAACTTGGGGAACCGTTCGATGTTGTGATCTCGGACGTCGGGATGCCTCAGATGGACGGACGACAGGTCGCCCGAAACATCAAAGAGCAATCGTCCACCACTCCCGTGATTCTTCTGACCGGCTGGGGTGCGCGAATGCGGACGGACGGGGACATTCCGTCAGGCGTCGATGAGGTGCTGGGAAAACCGCCGCGGATGAGTGACCTGCGGCGGGCGCTGTGTCGGGTTGCGTGCGCAGCAGGTGCGGCTACTCCAACTCCACCAGCGCAAATGAGTGAAAGTCGAGTCTTATCTTGAGGACGTTGTCCCTGATGGAGGTGACGGAGCAGCCGAAGTCTCCGAGCACGACAGGGGTGCGGGTGGACTGGGTGCCACGATGGGGCGAGTCGGGCACGGTCTGCAACATGGGGAAGAGCGCCTCGTAGTCCGGGTCGGGTGCGGTGAGCATTTCGGTGGCTGAGTTGAACGGCTTCAGACCGATTATGTCGGAGTTGAACTCGATCTCGAGGTCCTGGTTGATGTGCTCCTTCCCGATGTGGGAGATGACGGCGAGGGCCTTCTTCCCGGAAGCCTGGCGGTACACGCTCACGTAGATGTCCTTGCCTGCGTGAACAGTGGCAGGCTGGCGCCAGTAGCCGATAAATCTGGCGTCCGGCACCCCGAACTTGTCGTAGATGCGCACGATTTTGTCGAAGATGCCGAAGTGGCACCGGGAGATGGAGGGGAGGGTGTTGTGGACGATGGCGCCAGCGATGACGGCTTTGGTGAGCCGGAACTTGTAGAGGTCGGGGTTTTCGCCGGTGCCGCCGAATTCGGGCAGGAGAAGGTCCTGGGCATGATAGACACTGTTGGTTAGCCCGAAGGGTAGCGAACTCAGTTCGCAGGCGAACCGCGTCACGTCGTAGGTGTCGAGGAGGTCCTTGCCGTTGTGCATCAGGGTGCTGCTGTGCTGCCGGATGTTCTCGCCGTTGAAGAGGTGGGTGGCGAAGGTGAAGGCCGGTACCATGACGGAATCGGTGTTGTGGAGGACGATGAGGGGCTCCTTAACACCGGAATCGAGGAGGCAAAGGACGGTCCTGCGGAGGAACTCGCGCTGACCCAGCAGGGTGCTGCAGTTGGTGCAGCCGTGCTCCGCGTTGTTGCACCACGGTGGCAGACCGAAGTCGTAGTAGATGCCGTCACTCGGGATGCGCTTGAGATAGTCCTGCAACTTCCACATGAAGAAATTCGTTGCGGAGGAGTAGGGGCAGGTCTCGGTCACGGAGTACTTCTTCCCTTGTCGATCATAGTCGAGGGTCTGCTCCGGCGAGAGTCGCCAAGTGTCCTTGAAGGCGACGACCTCGGGATACTCTTCGGAAAGGAACCGCGCCATCATGTAGGGCGCGGCTTTGGCTCCCCGCTCGCGGGCGGCGACAACGTGGTGGCGGACCCAGGGCGCGTTCGGGCTTTGCTCCGGTGTGGGGAGGTCGCAGAAGAATCCACCAAGAGCGGCCCAGGCCGCGTCGGCGAGGACAAAGTAAGCGGTAGGTGTTCGCCCAGGCCGGTTCATCCCGGCGGAGAATCCATCGGAAAAGGTGTTGAGCGGGTAGTTCCGCGGCAGCGGTCGGACGGGCGTTGCGACAAAGCCGAGGTCGAAGGGTAGCGTCTCACCAGCCTTCAGTTCGTTTGCGAGCGTGGCCGAATAGGTTGCCGTCCTGCCATCGTGCGTCAACGTGACCGCCGTGTTGGACTCGCTCTTCCAGGTGGCGTTGCTCTCAGCGAAGATGCAGAGACCTTTCTCGTAGTCGCCAATCCACACGGAGGGATAGAAGCGGAAGGTTTGCTGGTAGCCCGCATCTACCGTTTCGGTACGTTTGGCGCCCCAATTGTAATCATAGGATGTATGCAGGAACTTCACGCGCCCCGCGGGCATGGTGACCTTCACCTTGACGCCCTTCAGATCCTTCAGCGCCTTTAGCTTGAAGGCGCCGTGCTGCGCGCCGTCGTATTCCATCCAAGCTGTTTCAGCGAGTTCGTAGGTCTCGGTATTGATGGTTGCCGTGAATTCCGTACGGTGAGGGGCGGAGAGGCCGGTTCTGAACTCCGCCTTCGGCAGCGGCGCGCCGTCGATCTCGATAGTCGCTGGCGAGGCGAGCAGCTTCTCCCCTTGCGTGACAATCTGGGTGGGCAGGAGGCTATTGTTCCACTGGCAAGTGCGTCCCCACACGGAGACCTCCAGCGCGCCCTTCCCGCGGGACGTCTTGAGCGAAGTGAACGGCGGGATGATGCGGTTGTCAAAGGTCAACTTCTCCCATTCGCCCACCCCGGGATAGCGGAACGTGCGAGCATCCACCACCGAGCCGTCCGCGGCGTTGAGCAATTCGGCCTTGTAGTTGCCCGACGGGTTGGTACGCGGGAACGGAATGGTGTCAGTGCTCTTGTCGGAAGCATCCACCTGCGCCACCACCGCGCCGTCGGGTCCGGTGACCTTCAGGCGGCCCCGGAAGTCGGCCCCGAACTTGCCTTTGAGTTGTTCGGTCTTCGTGAGAAGGGCGACCGTGCTCTTCAGGAAGTTGGGCTTCACGTCGACATACTCCTCGTTAAGACGGAACGGGATGACCTGGCAGAGAACCGTCTTGTCGCCTTCGGAGAGGGTGAAGACCAGACGCTCGAACCCGGGGCGGACGATGGGCAGGTCCAGCTTCTGTATGGTGGGCGTACCGGCCTTGAGAGAGATAGTGCCCTTGTGTAGAGGATAGGGGAGGGCGCTGGTATCTTTCTTTGCCAGGAGAACTTGGTACTGGGCCTCGCCATCTCTGGAACTGGCGACCTGGACGGTTTGCTCGAAGCGGCCGCCGCTGGGATCGTTCTGTTCGAGCACCTGCAGCGCGGCGGTCGAGGGCGCGAACATCAGGGACGGGAACGTCTGCACGGTCTGGTACTGCCCGTCTGGTGTGAGCGCGCTCCACGTCGAGGTCTCCGGCAGGAACCAGGAGCGACAGACGTTGAACTTCACCGGCGTGGACGGTGGAGCGTCGAGACCGAGTGAACTCCAGGGAATCGCTGCTTCCGCCTGCCAGAGCCGGCGGTCATCGATCCGCATCTTCGTCGTTGACTTGTACGTCCACGGCGCGTTGTAGGTTGTGTCCAGGTCCTTGCTCTCGACGTAGCCGCCGGCCACGTTGCCACCGAAGCGATACACCGCCCCCTTGATCTGCAGGTAGAACTCGAAGGACTCCGTTCCCCAGACGTCCGTCTCACCCGCATCTCGCAGCGCACCCTCCTTGATTGATACGCGCCCCGGAAAGAGCGTCTTCAGGCCAAGGTACAGGTTCCTGTCGTTGTATGTGAGCAGGAAGGAACTCGGGGGTATGGCCCACGTCTTCGGGCCGTTGCGCCCGTCGGTAAAGTTGATCATCCCTCCGGCGGTCTGCCAGTCCTTTTCGCCGAGGTCGCCGTCAATGACAGGCGGCTCGCCGGGAATTCTGCCAACGGTAAGCAGTTGAGGATACTCGTCGGTAATCGGGCGGGACTTGGCCCCCGAGAGCGCAGCGATCTCCTCGGAACTGAGCGCCACGTTGTAGGTCTTGAGAAAGCCCGCGTGCGAGTTGTCGCCCCACGGAGGCGGGTTCGTCCAGTGGTCCACATACGGCCCGAAGTTGAGCGAGCGGAAGGCGTCCGGCATCTGGAACTTCTGCTTCATCTCCTCGACCAGCACGCCGTTCAGGTAGAGCCGCAGCGTGTTGCCGTCCCACGCGGCAGCGAAGGTGTACGGTTCGCCCTTGCGGATGTCTTCGGAGATCGTGTAGTAGTCCTTGATATCCTTGTCGTAGTCGCAGACGGCCACGAAGAGCTTCTTTCCGTCTGAGAGCATGTACGGACCCACAAAGACGCGCCGGGCGTCGCGGAGGACAAGGAGATACCGTGCCTTCATCGGTTCTTCCTTGAACTCCGAGACCCTGAAGCGGTAGATGACAGTGCCTTGTTTGCCCAGGAGACCTTCTGCCGGGATGGTGAGCGCCTTCTTCCCATAGGTCCAGTACCCATCCTTGAACTCGCCCCCGATGGCGACCGACGCCGTACCGAGAGTGAGCGTCTGCGGCCGGTCGAACGTCACGTCCAGAGTTGGGGTTGCGGCGTGCAACTCAACGCTGAAGGCGGTGCACGCCATTAGCGCCAGCATACATCTATTGAGCCTCACTTCTTCCTTTCCAGCGGGTGTGGAGCCTGCGCGCCGCGTTGTCTATTCGTACTGTCCAACCTCTCGCGCCAGGTCCATCCAGAAGCAATACGAGTCGAAGCTCACGGTCGGCGGCACGGAGTGGTCCGACTGGTGAATGTAACCGCCGTCCACCTTCGCTGCCGCCACCTTGCTCGTGACCTCGTGCTTGATCAGGTGGCGGTCGCCGGTGGCAAGAACGTCCATGCTGATGTTCCCGAAGAAGCTGATCCGCCCTCCGTACAAAGGTTTGAGCTCCCGCACATCGTTCCCCGCGCGCGCTTCGAGAGGCTCGATGCAGTCGAACCCTGCCTCGATCAGCAGCGGGATGAATTCCCGCACGTCGCCGTCGCAGTGAAGGATGAGAAACATGTCGTTCTCATGGCACAGCGAAGCGATCTCGCGGTGATATTCCACCATGTAACGGCGGTAGCTTGCCGGAGAGAAGAGCATCCCGTTGCGGTAACATAAGTCAGACGAAAACAAGATACCGTCCGGACGGAATCCTTCCTCCAGCAGTTGACGCGTGAGCGCGATGTTCAAGACGGCCTGGTGGGCGAGCATGTTGGCAAAGAAGTCGGGATCGGTGGCCAGCGTCAAAAGCGCATTTTCCGTGCCCAGAGTGCGCAGCGTCCACCAGACCGGCTCACCGGGGCTGATGGTGCAGAACTGACCTGCCGCCGCTGCGTCGGTGATCGCCTGCCGGACGCCGTCGCTGACGCGCGCGGGGTCGGGCTGCAGCCGCTCGCGGTAACGCTCCCAATCTGACCGTGTTTTAATGAGGGTGTCCACCTCCGAGGGTGGACCGTACTTGCTCTTCCAGCGCTTGTACACAACGCCGTCGGCATCGCGCTCCAACACCCAGTCCACCGTCTCATCCACTGTTTCCTCGGGGAGGCGAAGACTGTGATCCAACCCGACGTTGATGAAAGGATCGAGGTCGAAAAGTTCCCCCGGAGAAACGTCCTCAGCCATGCCTTCCCGCCGCCAACGCGCGAGAGTTTCCGGCCAGAAGGATTGTTCCACCCGCGGCACCCGGTCCGGCTCCTGCCGACGAAGGGTTGCGCGAATGCGTTCACGGGAGGTCATTATCGGTGTTCCTTCGTCTCGTCTGGGGTGGATGCCCGAAGTCCCTGAGCCGGGAGTGCAGGGATTTTGCCTGCCCCAAGTATAGCCGGAATCGCGGGCGTGTCAAACAGTTGTGTCTGCGTGTTCCGCAATGGTTCCTTGACTGGAATTGTATCATAAGAATGCGCCCTACGATGGGGTGGCTTTTGCGCGGGGGAGTGATTTTGGTAATAATGAGACTTCACTGAATCCTGCTGAGGTTATGAAGCGAGGAGAGGTAAGAGGGAGTCGAGAGGAGGTAGGGTTTGAGAAGGGCAGGAAGCAGAATTCATCGCAGCAAGAGATGTAGCAACAATGGCAGCAGTAGACGTAGCAGCAGCAATCCGGGAGCGCTTGGATTGGCGCTTAGCGGAGCGGAACGA
>MNXM01000092.1 GCA_001872605.1 Armatimonadetes bacterium CG2_30_59_28
AGAAGGGTAGCCTCCATCGTGTAGCTGCCTGTGTGAGCTACCGGACGCTGAAGCGATCCGGCGTCCTTTTGTGGGGGAACTTCCAAAACGATGCACTAGGGATTCTCATCAGCGTGTTCGCGTCCATCGTCGTCACGACGATGGGTCATGCCCAAATAGCCCAACTCACTCCCGCGGGCAGAACAGTTAGCGTGACTGTGCCTGGGCGCGCCCAGGGGGAGGCCGATGCCTGCCGGTTGACGGTGGTGCTCGAGGCGACAGGGGAATCGCTGGCCGACATCAATCACGCGCTGGAGGGCCAGAAATCCCAGTGCCTTCAGGCGATGAAGGGGATGCGCGTTGAGGATAGCGCCGTTACCGTTGATGGGCCCGATTTGGCAACGGGACAGGGCCCCGGCATCTTTGGGAATATGGGAATGCTCCTGCAGCCCCCCATCATTGGCGCGCCGCCCGTCAAACCCGCCTACCGCGGGACTCTGTTGGTGAAAGTTCAGATTCCCTTCAGTACCGCGGACATGGACGGATCCCTCGATCAAGTACAGGAGACCATTGAAACCTTGAAGAAATCTACCAACAAGCCCGTTGCTGTCGCGTTTGTTGTGCAGGACATGCAGAGCCTCCATCACCAAGCCCTCCAGGACGGTTTCACCCGGGCCACGGCGTTGGCTCAAAAACTGGCAGTCTTCACCGGTAGACCGTTGGGGAAGGTGGAGGGCGTCGTCTTCGCCGATACGAAGGCGATTATGGGACAGGTGATGGGCGGCATGTTCGGTGGTGGAATGATGGGACAGATGCTTGGGTTGATAACAGGCAGAGATGGCTCTTCAAATCCCTATCAGGTGGTCGTCGAAGAGACACTGACCTTCAGCTTCCAGCTTGCGGACTGATCACCGCGTCAACCGCTTTCATTCCAGGAGTTGTCGGGGACTGGGGCTGAGTCAGTGCGTTGTGCCTGCACAATGATGAGGGGGGATGGTAAGTGATCCAGCTACAGCGGGATGTCTGCGCGGATTTTGAGCGGGCTCGACAACGCGAGTGGCTTGAGACGAACGGCATGGGTGGATTTGCATGCTCGACCCTCCTCGGGATGAACACTCGACGGTACCACAGCCTGCTCACGGCCGCGCTGCACCCTCCGGTGGGTCGATTCGTTCTGCTGTCGAAGCTGGAGGAGTCGCTAACAATCGGCGGAGCGCAGCACGAACTCTCCACCAATCAATACCCCGGCACCCGCTATCCCCGCGGCTTCGAATACCTGCACGAATTCCGTCTCGACCCTTTCCCGACCTTCACGTACAGAATCGGGAACGTCGTGCTGGAGAAATCCATCTTCATGGTCCACGGCGAGAACACAACAATCGTTGAATACCGGCTGCTTTCTGAACACGGTCCACCGAACACCGACCACTGTTTCCTGGACCTCCGTCCCCTCCTCGCCTTCCGCGACTATCATCATACGACGCGGCAGAACGACACATTCTGCCAGCACGTTGATATCGCAGAGCAGAGAGCTACGGTGCGGCCCTACGAGGGACTCCCTCCGCTGCACTTCGCGCACAACGCGGCGGAGATTGACCCACGCGGACACTGGTACTTCAACTTCGAGTATGAGGTGGAGCGGGAGAGAGGCCTGGACTGCGTCGAGGATCTCTGCAGCCCTTTTTCTCTCCGGTTCGACCTGACCAACGACGCGACCGCTGTACTCATCGCGTCACTGGAAGACCGCTCGGTGGACGGCGCACCTTTGTCGAGGGAGAAGGAACTTGCGCGGCGCGCACGGCTTGGATCATCGGCGCCCGTGCGCCATCCGGTTGTGAAGACGCTGACGATGGCGGCGGACCAGTTCATCGTCAAACGCGGGGATCAGAAGACGATCCTCGCCGGATACCCGTGGTTCAGCGACTGGGGGCGGGACACGATGATCGCCCTGCCGGGGCTGACTCTCGCCACGGGGTGGCATGAGACAGCAAAGAGCATTCTGCGTGAGTTCGCGCGGTACGTCGATCAGGGAATGATCCCCAATCGCTTCCCTGACGCGGGAGAGACACCGGACTACAACACCGTCGATGCGACATTATGGTTCTTCGAAGCCGTGCGATCCCTGGTCGAGTACACGGAGGACATCGGTTTTGTGCGCGAGCATCTCTACGAAGTGCTCGTGGATATCGTCGAGTGGCACGAACGCGGCACACGGTACGGCATTCGTGTGGACGCCGACGGGCTGCTTATCGCAGGCGAACCGGGAACTCAACTGACCTGGATGGACGCCAAAGTTGGCGACTGGGTGGTGACGCCGCGCTGCGGCAAGCCCGTGGAGATTCAGGCGCTCTGGTACAACGCTCTCTGTGTTTCGCGAGACCTGTCCGGTAACTTCGGCGACATCGTCCAGCAGGAGCATTGCGACCAGATCGCACACCAGGCGGCCGACAGCTTCAACGTCAGGTTCTGGAACGATGCAGAGGCTTGCCTGTATGATGTCGTCACCGACGCGGAGGCAGATGCTGCTATGCGCCCCAACCAGATTCTCGCGGTCAGCCTCTATCATTCCATGTTGACACCCGAACGGGCCAGGCAGGTGGTCGCGACGGTGGAGAGGGAGTTGCTCACCCCCTACGGCTTGCGCAGTTTGTCGCCACGCGATGATCGGTATTGCGGCCGTTATGAAGGAGATCAGTGGCGCCGTGACGGGGCATACCATCAGGGGACGGTGTGGGCGTGGCTGATGGGGCCTTTCATCACAGCGTATCTGAAAGTGAACGACCGGAGCGACGCGGCGCGCCAGCAGGCTTCCGCCTGGCTGGCGGGCTTACGTAGTCACCTTCACCAAGCGGGGATTGGTCAGGTCTCCGAAATCTTCGACGGCGACCCGCCCCATTCACCCCGTGGTTGCTTCGCCCAGGCGTGGAGTGTGGGAGAGTTGCTGCGAGTGTTGCTCGAGGAGCAACTGTAGATCACAGGATGACGGGATAGCAGTCCATCGAGGTGAGGGAACGGTGGAGGTCTTGCAGTCCTGCTATCCGGTCATTTCCTCATGGGGGACGCCGTTATACTCGTTACGGGTGAAAACACCCCTCGCGTAGTATTTCTTTAATCCCGCGTGTCTGAAACCGGTAATCACGCTCCAAGTGTCACCTCTATCGTTACAGATTGGAGGCTACCGCGCTTGCCGTTTTAGAAATGCTCATACCCCTTCCCGAGCGCGACGCGGTTGCCCTCGATATCCACACCGGTCACGATGGACGCGTCGTCCACAATCCGTCCGATGACCTTTGTGGTGGTTGCTCGGAGAAGGCGCGGCAGGTCTCCGACACTGTCCGGCGGAATCGTGAGGAGCAACTCGAAGTCTTCGCCTCCGCTGAGAGCATACTCCAATGCCGGCTTGCCGGTGAGAGCGGCGATGTTGTGACACTCCACAGAGATGGGAACCTTCTCCAACTCGACCTCCGCGCCCACGCCGCTGGCGGTGCAGATATGTCGCAGGTCGCTGGCGAGGCCATCACTCAGGTCGATACAGGACGTGGGCGTCAGCGAGTCGAAGAGAAGTTGGATCTCGCGGAGCCGCGGTTCCGGTCGCAGATGAGCAGCGAGCAGCCGTCCCTCGATCTCCGGCGACATCGTGCCGGTGCCTCGTTCCAGAACGTCCAGTCCCGCCGCCGCGTCGCCCAATGTTCCTGTCACCACCACCACATCCCCGGGGCGTGCCCCCGAGCGCGTCAGCAGGTTCCCCTTCTTCACCTCGCCGAGGACGGTGATGGAGAGGGTGATCCACCGATCGGATTTGACCGTGTCTCCTCCGACGATGGGCAGCCCGTACTTTGCGCTCACTTGCTGCATTCCCCGGTACAGCTCTTCGACCGTGTCTACCGCAAGCTCCGGCGGCGTTGCGATGGAAACAGTGGCTGCAAGCGGAGTTCCGCCCATGGCCGCGATGTCGCTGAGGTTAGCCGCTATCGCGCGCCCGCCGACATCCTCGGGCGTTGCCCAGTCGAGGCGGAAGTGAACCTGTTCGACAAGGGTGTCCGTGGTCACGAGAAGATACTTTGCATCGTTCCACTCGAGCACCGCGCAATCGTCGCCAATGCCGATGACCACACGCTCATCGTCGCCGCCCACAATCTCGGCGACGCGCTCAATCAGACCAAATTCACCAACATCAGAAAGCAACACTCAATCGCCCCTCTCTGTCTTCATCCAGTGGAGGAGGTTCTTTGTCGCGTCCGTCATGTCCTCCGCTCGCGTCACCGCTGAGACGACGCAGATCATGTCCGCCCCCGCATCCACCACCAAGTGAACGTTCTCAAGGCTGATGCCGCCAATAGCGGCGACAGGAACATTCACGGCCGCCTTGATCTGCCTGATGGGTTCGCAACCAATGGGGTCTCCGGCATCCAGTTTGGTGGACGTGGAGTAGATGGCGCCCACGCTCACGTAATCGGCGCCCGCCTCGACAGCCGCCTCGGCTTCCTGAACGCTGGCGACGGACGCGCCAATGAGCAGCCGATCCCCTGCCATCCCGCGCGCCGCCGCGATGGGCATGTCGTCGTCGCCCAGATGCACGCCGTGCGCGCCCGAGGCCAACGCGACATCCAAACGGTCGTTGACGAAGAGCAATCCATTGGACGAACGCATGATATCGACGCACCGCTGAGTCACCTCAACGAGACGTCGAGTGCTGGCGCTCTTGTCGCGAATCTGGATAAGGGACGCCCCGCCCGCGGCCGCGGCGCGCGCGACCTCCTCATGGGACCTTCGCCTGCCGGTGGGAGAGACTGCCACGTCCTCCGTGATGACGTACAACAGCGGGAATGATATCGTCTGGAAAGCTGAACCTCGTTCTTGCATGATGGACGCGTGCATTTTATCGGATGGCGCCCAATATGGCAATCCGGTCACCGTGTCTCAAGCCCTCGCGTCTGTGGTTAACCTCAGCCCTCAAATTGTTGCCGAAGTCCGGTCCTGCGTCCGCCATCTGTCGGTGGGATCGTGTAATGCTGCGGGCCGATAGGGAAATTGGGCAGTCTCCGCAACATCCCACCGCCGTTTCCGGCATTGCTGTGGGTCCATTGGGTTAAACACGGTCCGGGATTTCAGTGGTCGGGGTGTGTCCTTGACGGGTTGCGTGGGGGTGGGTATCATCATGCGGGCCGTCGAATGCTCGTGCCGTGCGAGACATGGAGATACTGAGATCCAGGAATGATATGGGGGAGTTGACGTGACAGAGAAACTGATGGTGTGGATCGTGGGAATTCTGATCGGCGCGTCGGTCGGCGCGAGCGCGAAGGGCTACGCTTTGGTTAGAGACGGAAAGGCGACAAGTTGTATCGTCCTGATGGACGATGCCGGGCCGGTCGAGAAGCACGCCGCTTCGGAACTATCCGCCTATCTTGAGAAGATCACCGGGGCGCGCGTGGAGACGGTGTCCTCGCCCGCGGCTGGGAAATACAGCATTTACATCGGCACGATCGAGACGAAAGCTATCCTACTTGATACACAGATGCGGGCGAGCGCGGCAAAGGTCGGGGAAGAAGGTTACATGCTTGCCGCCGACGCGGGAGGACTTCGGATCGTCGGGCGCAAGCCCATCGGCGTTCTCTACGGCATCTACGGTCTGCTCCGCAGGTACGCGAATGTGAGATGGTTCTTTCCCGGTGCGGAGGGGGAGTATTGCCCGAAGAAGGCGACCTTTGCCGTACCCGCGGGCGTGAGCATGGTCAATCCCTCATTCTCAACCAGAACGTTGAACCTCGTGTGCGCCAACATCAACAGCAACATGACCGACACCTGGGATTGGATGGTGCGCAACGGCATGGAGATAACGACTCCCAAGCAATCGCGCCAGAGGCTGCATCCGGAGGAAAGGGAGAAACGGGGAGACGAGAATGTGGGCGGCGGCCATGCCTTCTCCTATCTGATCAGCGACAACCTCTTCGACGAGCATCCCGAGTACTTCGCCCTCATGGACGGCAAGCGGATGAAGCAGGAAGGACAGGCTCGGCAGCCTTGCACGTCCAATCCGACGGTCGTCGAAATCATGACGCAGAAACTGCTTGAGTGGAGCGAGATTCCTCCCAGAGGCGGAACCTTCCTGATTGGCAACAACGACAGCCCCGGCTGGTGCCAGTGTGAGAACTGTACCCGGCTGGACCCGCCCGCAGAAAAGGAGAAGAGCTTCGTCAGCACCCGCTACTGGACGCTGCTTAATGAGATGGCGGAGAAGGCGCTCGCGCAGAACTCCGACTTGAAGCTGGAAGGATGGGCCTATCAGAACTTCCAGGAGCCTCCCGTCGGAATCGTGCCAGACAAACGTTTTGCTGTGTGGGCATGTCTGCACCAGCGCTGCTACCGTCACCGCATGAACGACGAAAACTGTCCGAGCAACAGACGTTTCCGGGAGGACATTCTTCTCAAGTGGGTCAAGCTCAACCCCACTTACACATACGAATACACCGACTGCCTGCCGGGCGGAGACGTGATTTATCTCCCCCTGGAACACGTTTTCGCTGACGACCTGAAGTATTATCACAAGATTGGCGTGCGTGGTTCCCTGACGGAAACAGCGCCCCCGGATGGAGTGTTCGGGCCGACTTGGAACAATCGCAGGACCAGGGAAATGTGGCTGGCCACTTGGCAATTCGTTTACATGATGGCGTACTTCCTGTGGGACGTTGACGCCGACTACAACACGGTTTATGAGGACATGGGCTCCAAGTTCTACGGGGTGGCATGGCCGGCCATGAAGCAGTACCGGGGAAAGCTCACTAAAGCGTATGAGGAAACCCCGGGGGAGATGATCTACGGCACACCGAACATTGCTCTCGGCAAGTGTCCGGACAGACCCGGGCTTGATGCCGATCTCCTCAAGCTGTTGGACGACGCGGAGAAAGCCGCCGGCGGGAACGATGCCCTGTTAAAGAAGATCCGGCGCGAGCGCGAGTATCTCGACCTGAGCTGGCGGAAGATGCACGAGGAGTATGTCGCCAAGTCCAAGCTGGAGGTCGGCGCGTCAAAACGGGTCGGGAAAGTTAACGTGGATGGCCAACTCAATGAGGAAGACTGGAAGAAGGCGGACTTCATCACCGGCTTCATCGCGCAGAAAGGCGACAAGGCAGACCCACAGACCTTCGTGAGAATCCTGTACGATAACGATAACCTCTTCTTTGGTGTCGAGTCCCTGGAAGCGCAGCCGGAAAAGATGAAGACTCTCGCCACGAAGAGGGACGGGCCTTTGTGGACGGACAACGGCGTCGAGTTCTTCATTGCCGCGCCCATCGGCAACGGGAAGTACCTGCACTTGATCGTCAATTCCAAAGGAGTCTGCTACGACTCAACGGCTACGGGGACCGGCCCCGCAGCGGATGTCGGATTTGACTCCGGTGCGGATGTCAAGACAGCGGCCTTGCCCGACCGGTGGGTTGTGGAGGTCAGAATCCCGACCTCCGCCCTGGGCACAACAATCAAGGACGGAGAAGTGTGGAAATTAAACGTTGCGCGGAACCGTGTGCTGACAGATGGAACCTCGCAGGGCAGCTCGTTGTGCGACGGCGCCTACCACGGCGTGGAGGCTTTCCGGTCGGTTGCCTTCGGCGGCAAGGGACTGATCCGGAATGGCGACTTCGAGGACGTTCAGAAACCCTCCGAATGGAAACAAAAGACAAAGTGGAAATTCGAGACTGACGCGGCTCCGGCGAGCTGGTCGTTCCATGACTACGCCGGGGAAGCTGCCCTTCTCGATGGGGGCGCCGCGTCGGGCAAGAAGTACCTGCGCATAAAGAGCGTCAGTAACACGGCCCTTGCCGTTATCTATCAACCGGTCAACCTCCAGGCCGCGGACTCGCTGCTGGTACGTGCAAAGGTCCGCGGGAAAGGAGTTGTCCGCGCCGTGATGTTTCTCTATGACCCGAAGACCCACAGGCATCTCGGCTCGCCGTCCTTCGGTGAGGAACTCAAAGTTGACTCACCCAATTGGACTCCATTCGAGGCCGAATACAGTCACGACGGGAAGGCGCTTCTCTCTCTGGCGTTGTACTTCACGTCCACCGAGGGCATTGATATAGACGATGTGACCGTTGTCCGAGGCAAGAAGATATGAGGTTGGATTCCCGGGAACCCTGGAGGTCGGAAGGGAGCGAGGGATGGATCGCAAGCTGAAGTTATGGCTGACCAGCTTTCTGATAAGCGCGTCGATCGTTGCGAGTGCGGAGGATTATGCTCTGGTCACGGACGGCAAGGCGACCAGTTGCATCGTTCTCCCGGACAACGCGGGGCCGGTCGAGAAATACGCCGCCAGTGAACTCGCTTTTTTTCTGCAGAGGGTCTCCGGTGCGGCAGTCCATATCGTGGATTCGACGACGAAGGGCCTGTGCAACGTTTACCTCGGTACGACCGAAGCAAAGACCGTGCCGCGCTCTGCCGCCATCGACAAAGCTGTCAGCCAACTGCAGGACGACGGTTTCTTCATTGCCGCCGACGCGAAGAGGATTCGGGTAATCGGCAGGAAGCCCGTGGGTGTGCTTTATGGCGTCTACCACCTGCTGAAGGCTTACGCCGGGATGCGCTGGTTCTACCCGGGCGCAGATGGCGAGCACTGCCCGCGGAAGACGACCATCACGGTCCCGAAGCAGGTGACCGTCAGCAATCCCAGCTTCCAGCACCGCGAGATCGGGTTCATCTGCGCCAACGTCAACTCGAAGACGGTGGACACCCGGGACTGGATGGCGCGCAACGGCATTGCGATCCAGACGGGGAAGCACATCTACCGCATGCTCCAGCTCGAGCTTGAGAAACGCGGGGCGGAAAGCCACGACGGGGGGCACTGCTTCTCGTATCTTCTCAGCGATGATCTCTTCACAGAGCATCCGGAGTACTTCCCCCTGATCGACGGCAAGCGTGTGCCGCAGGAATGGCGGCGACAGCCATGCACCTCCAATCCAGCCGTAGCAGAGATCATGGCCGAAGGTATCAGGGAAGTCTTGGACGCGTTGCCGACGGGGGGCTCATACCTCATCGGTAACAATGACGATACCCGGTGGTGTCAGTGCGACAATTGCACCCGCCTCGATCCTCCAGAGGAGAAACAGAAAGGATTTGTGAGCACCCGCTATTACACCTTTATCAACCAGATCGCAGACAAGGTGTATGCCACGCACCCGGGTGCGGATCTCTGGGCGTGGGCTTACCAAAACTACCGGATGCCACCGACCGGCGTTGTTCCGGACAAGCGGCTTTCCGTGGAAGCGTGCGTGCATCACCGCTGCTATCGCCACAGCCTCGCCGACGAGACCTGCGCGGCAAACGATATGTTCCGTGAAATGCTGACGGGATGGCGCAAGCTGGGCCTGCCGGTGAAATCGCGCGAGTACAACGAATGCCTTCCCGGCGATCCGGCCTACGTGCCCTTTGAGCGGGTCTACTGCGAGGACCTCAAGTATTACTACCGGCTGGGCATGAGTGGCTTCAGAATCCCAATCCCCCCTCCCGACGGGACCTTCGGCCCCACGTGGAACAACCGCCGCACGCTTAATGCATGGTACTCCCACTGGCAGGCGCTTTACCTCGCCGCATTGTTAGGGTGGGACATCAACACCAAATACGCGGAAGCCATCGAGGACATGGGATCGAAATACTACGGGCCCGCATGGCCGGCCATGCAGCAGTATCGTGAGCTATTGGTCCAGACATACGAGACAACTCCGGGACATATCATCTATGGGACGCCGGACATGATGATGGGCAAGTGTCTGGAACGCCCCGGTGTCCAGTCGCGACTGAACAGCCTGCTCACACAGGCAGAGAAGGCCGCGGCCCGTGACGAGTTGGTTCTCAAACGAGTGCGACGCGACGGGGACTTCTTCAGATGGTGTTGGGAAGGCTCCCATCAGGAGTATTTGTCCAAACGGCCCAAAGAGACCAGCGCCGGTAGACGCGCCGGGAAGATGGTTGTCGACGGCAGCTTTGACGAAGAAGATTGGAGGAAGGTGGAGTTCACCACCAACTTCATCGTCAATGACGGAGAGACGGCAGCGGAACCGCAGACCTACGTGAAGATGCTGTACGACGCCGACAATCTCTACTTCGCAGTGGAGGCGATGGAGCCGCAAACCGGAAAGTTGAAGGCCGCAAGCCTCGTGCATGACGGTCCCCAGCTCTGGGGAGACAGCACCGTGGAGTTTTTCATTGCTGTTCCGGAAGTAGATGGACTGTATACCCAGATCGCCGTTACGCCCAAGGGAACTGTCTACGATGCGCGTGTGGCTCCCTCGCAGGCTGCAGACCTCACGTTCGACTCCGGGGCGGAAATCAAGACGGTTGTCCTGGCGGATCGGTGGGTTGTTGAGGCAAGGATTCCGGCCGCGTCGCTTGGGAGGACCATTCGGGACGGAGAAACCTGGAAGGTGAACGTGGCACGCAACCGGAAGCTCGTTGACGACACCAAGTCTCAAGCCAGCTCTTGGAGCAACGGCGCTTTTCACGGCTCGGACGCATATCGCCCGGTGGTCTTCGGCGAAACGGCGCTGATCAATAACGGCGATTTCGAGGTGGTGGTGAAGGCTTCCGAGAAGGTGAAGCTCGCCGACTGGAAGTTCGCAGACGACCTGGCTCCCGTTGGCTGGAATTTCACCGGTGGAGGCACGGCGGCAGTGATCGACGGCGGCGCCGCTTCCGGCAGACGGTTCTACCGCGGGAGGGGGTGGGTTTTCCAGTTAATCAACTTCCCAGCCGAATACCGGGACAACCTGCGGATTCGACTGAAGGCCCGAGGCAAGGGCACTCTCCAGATTGCTCTCTTCCAGTACGACCGGAAGTCGGGTAGACACATAGACACAGTCATTCTGGAAACCGCGAAGCTCGATGCCGGCGATTGGGCCGCCTTCGGCGCGGCACACAAATGTGACGACGACAAAGTCCTGCGGCTGGCCTTCCATCTGCAGGGCGCGATCGACCTCGACGATGTCAGCGTGACACCGGAAGTTGAACCATAGACTCTCCAGTGCAGATCAGCGAGGGGGTTCCCAGCCACTCTTCTCCAGGGATTTTGGGATCGCTGAAGGGTGTAAGTAAGATTTGTGATCGTCAGCCCTATGCAGCCCAGCCGGAACCATCGGCGCCTATAGTCTGGAAACCGACAGTGATTGTGTAACGCAGTTCGCGGTTCGTCGGTCCTGAGTGAGTTCTTGCAACAACCCCCATCCTCGAACCCAAAGGGTTCGCACCTTCCCCCGTCATCGAACCGAAACGGTTCGCACAGGGGAAGGAACCCCCCATCCGGGAGTGCGGAATGAGCAGGCATCTTCGTCGTTTCATGGTGCCGCGCCTCTCGAGGACTTGGAGCCGCGAGATGGCATGGACGAAGAACCTGGTAGTCGATGCGCGACCGCCCCTACGACGAACAGCAAAGGTGAATTCCTAACCTGAATGAAGTATAATCCAGCAGGAAAGCAGGGGCGACACAGTCCCGCCTATGGAGAAGACGAGGATGGTTCGCGTCCCCTTCCGGGCACCCCAGCGGTGAGTTCAGATGCTCTCGCTGATTGACCGTGCAGCCCATAGTCCGTATACTCTCAACCATGAACATCCTGCTCTGCCTGTTCCTGGCGTTCACGCTGGTCCCCATTGTTGAACTTGCTCTCATCATCGAAGTGGGAAGAAGGATGGGAACCGGCGTCACCATCTTCCTCGTTGTCTTCTCCGGGATCATTGGCGCGTCTCTGGCAAAGTACCAGGGACTCCGAGTCTGGCAGCAGTTCCAGGAGCAGCTTTCCGCCGGAAGGGTGCCAGAGCATGGAATTTTGGACGGTGTCCTAATTCTGTTCGGGGGTGCGCTCCTGCTGGCGCCCGGCTTCCTCACCGACACCATAGGGTTCCTCTGTCTGCTTCCCGCCTCCCGCAACTATTTCAAGTCTCTCCTGCGAAAGCGTCTCGAGAGGTGGCTGGCGGAGGGGAACGTCATCATCCTGCGTTAGCGGGCATCAGCGTCTCCTCACCTGTCTCGCTGAAACGGAAGGTATGCCCAGCCGCGACTCCGAAGGACGGCGCTTTCCGCGGCCAGCATGAGGAGCGTGACAGACCAAACGTGCAGAGGTTGGATCATCCCGAAGTTCCCTCCGCAGCCGAACGTCGTGAAATGGTCATGTCGCAGACGGATTGGTTGTGGAAGTGAGGAACAGCTGCGGCAACTTCTCCGCTCGCTGTGTGGCGATACTACTCGAGCACCCGCACCTCGCAAACCCTCGCGTGATCAATGCCGTTGGTGCCCTCCACTGTGATGCGCAGCGCGGTAATGGGGACGCCGTCGAGAGGATGGACGCTGAGGCGCTGGTAGTTACCCGCGATCTCCACCAGGGGACGCCACTCTCCGTTTGAGAGACCGTCAATACGATAGTCTCGCACGGTTTCCGGCTGGGGTTGACCCCAAAGGATTCCTTTCATGGCTGAATCCTGCTGGCTGAGGGTGAGACGGCGGTGCAGGCCGGTGTCGAAGATGAGACGGACCTCTTTGGGGCAGACCGGTCGATCCCAGCGCAGCTCAATCCAGGCTGGCATGCCGTCTCCGGGGTCGCTCATCCAGCGGTGGGTTCCCTGGTTCGCCCGATTGAGTGGCGCGCCGCGGTCGCCGTGAACGGCGCGGGTCTGACCGGAGATGATGTAACAAGATCCGCCGCTCGGATGTTCGCTGGAGGCCGAGAGATGAGCCTTCCTCGCGACATCGGTCTCCTCTTGGTTCACTACACCGATGAGGTAGGCATCGTCCCGCAAGAGTCTCTGCTGAACGGCCTCCATCGACGCGGCGTCGCCCGGCAGCGCTGCTGGCAGCACACCGGTTGTCACTGCGTACGCCGCGGCCGTCCCTACTCCCTGACCGATCGCCCCGCAGGTCGCCATGATCCGCGTCGAGGCGAAAGCGACATGCGTCGCGGAGATGTTGCGTCCGGCAAACAGGAGATTCTTGAAGTCGTGAGACACGCAGCACCGGAGTGGGACATCATAGAGATGCGGGACGCGGTGCTGGGTGCAGGGAGGTTCATCGGGAGCATCGACACCGGTCGGTGGGTGAGTGTCGATCGGCCAGCCGCCGTAGGCGATGGCGTCGTGAAAAGCGCGGGACTCCAATACGTCTGACTCGGTCAGTGTGTATTGCCCGATGAAGCGACGGCTCTCCCTCTTGCCGGGTAGGAACCCGACCCAGTCCAGCGCCCAGTTCTCCGCGCCGTGGTCTCCGCGGTTTTTGATATGGTCCCACACACCCAGCAGGAGGGCGAGCAACTCGTCCCGGATGACTTCGTTGTCTTTGATCGTGTCGAGCTGACCGCCCCACTCGATCCACCAGTACCCATACTCCGCGTCCGCCGTTCCATCGACTCCGCGAGAAGCGTGCCCACGCAGGCGGAGGTCGTCTTCCGTGAAGTGACGCGCCCACGGTGGAGGAACAAAAGGAACGGGCTTGCCAATGTCCCGCGCCTGAAAGAGCAGCGTTGAACCGAGACGCCGGTTGTCCGGTTGCGGTTGGGCGAGGGATTCGCCGAACTCCGCCGTTCCCTCTCTCCCGTACCGGAAGGGCGCTCCTGCCTCGGCTCCCAGGCGCCCGTCGCCGGTGCAATCGACAACAACCTTCGCGGCGATGCGAAATCCGTCTTCGGTGGACTGGCGCTCGGCGTGAGTGTGGGTGACGATTCCATCAGTGACTTCCGCGGCCACCACCGCGGTGTTAAGCATCAGCGTCAGGTTCGGTTCGGCGCGGCACTTCTCATACAGGATAAGGTCCGCCATCGAAACCGATCGTTGCGGGTTGCGTACGCAGTTCTCCAGCCGGATCTCTTCGACGATACCACCCTCGCGCGCCTCGGTTTCAAGTGCGATGCCGCGCCCCGCGTCCGCGCCGCAGATGTGCATTCGCACCTCACTGGAGGCGTTGCCGCCCAGAACCGGCCGATTCTGGCAGAGGATTACCTTCGCTCCGCACCGAGCCGCGGCGAGGGCGCAACAGACGCCCGCCATGCCACCTCCGGCGACGAGGATGTCGCAATCGAGTTCGTGATGTTGCAGCAATGACATGAAGCTACTCCTTCCCCTCAGCGCTCTCTTGTGGTTGGAACTGAATCAGCGCCCTCGATCCCGACGAGCAAATGGTATTGCCCTCAAAGGCCAACTTCGAGCAGTCTTGTAGCCAGGCACTCGCGACGGCGCCCTTCTTCATTGTGATCAATCCCTGCCGCGCGTCCGTCGCGATCTTGTCGACATTCAGTTGTTTTCCCGTCTGGTTGAAGATGGCGAAACGCACCGTCTCCGTGTCCTCAGCTACCTGTAGAACGGTGGTTTCCGGCGTATCGATCACCGCCGCGATGCCTGCCGTCAGTTGGACGAGATCCGCTGCGGGATCGTGAGGCAGCAGCAATGTAGTGAAGGACACAGCGTCGCCGTCGGCGGGAAGGCCGCTCCATGTGTAGCGCGCCCGCGCGGGAAGCTGGTTGATCTTCTCCTCCTTGCGGTCGACCAACTCCATTTGTCGGTCAGCCTGCGGAGCAAACCACACCAGCAAATCCCGCGGCGGATTGTACCACCTTCCGAGCGGATAGTCCGCGAGAGGGCGGGAGTAGGGAACCGGAATGTAGCTGTTGACCCAGTGGTCTCCGATGGCCGGCCCGACATCCTTCAACTGAAACGTCGGCCCCAGACGCGAGCGGAATCCGCGAGCGAAATGCACCGTGTCCTTCACAGCGAGGAAATGGTTCTTGGCGAACAGCACTTCCCGCGTAGTGGTGACCGGCCATCCCTGAAAGTTCTCCACCCGGAACCGACCGTAGCTGGCCTGTTTGCCATCCACGATGGCTTCGATCGTGGTTCGTTCCTCCCCGGCGGAAGTCACTCCCTCGAGGTCTTCGAGCCAGACCATGTTATGGTATTCGGGTCCCTTCTCGTAGTAACCAAGGTCATGGAGCAACACCGCGCCTTTGTCGACCAGTCCGCAGAGGTTCGGAGAAACGCTGAGCGAGTGACCGGCATCTCCACAGAGATCAAAGAACGCCGCAAGCCCTTCCGGGGCGCTCCCTGAAGTGAACATCGCCTTGTCCGGCGTCTTCTCACTTTCCACCAAAAGGCTTGGTTTGCCAGGTCCGAGATCCCTCGATGGCACGACCTTCACCCGCTGGCGCTGGGTGACCCGAGTATCCGGCGCGATGGGTATCGGCTGCACGGATGTGTCAATCTGGTCGTAGATGGCCGCCAGGCGTTCTGCCCCCATGCTGCCGATGTAGCCCCACGACCAGATGTTCTCCGCATGAGTCAGCGCATACGCAAACAGCCGCGCCGCGGCCCAGCGATAGCGTCCGTCCTTGTACTTCGCCGCGGCGACCTCGAAGGGCGCCACCCACCCATGCCAGTTGGTGTTGAACGGACAGCAATCTCCGTGAGAGGGAATGGTTCCGACAGGGAGGGTTCGCAGGACATGGCGCTCGAAGACCGCTCGAATCTGCGGGTCGTTCCACAACTGCTCCGGGTTGGAGCGGAGCGGAATCCAGTCGATGAGCACCTCAAGGTCAATCGGGTCGTAGTTGGTGGAATTCTCGGCGATGTCACGGTACTCGTACCAGTCGTTCCAGACCGCCTCGATGTACTCACGCCACTTGTCGGCTTCCGGCAGGTCCGGGATGTAGTGCAGCGCCAACTCGGCGCTCCATGCCACGTGCATGGACCGATTCATGGCGCCGCGTTCCTTGCGTTCGCCGGGGAAGCTCGAGAAGTCGGGCATGTACAGGCGCAGGGCGCGCTTTGCCTCGATGAGCATGGGATCGAGATAGGCGCTGTCTCTCAACCATTGCGTTGCGAAATGAATCTGTCGCACGTCGTGGGTACTAAACTTCTGCAGGCTGGTTCCTGCTGCGACCGCATCGTTGAGACGTTTCAGCAGATCGACGGCAAACCGTGCGTCTTCGGGTTTGCCCTCCTG
The DNA here is from genome assembly GCA_001872605.1 of Armatimonadetes bacterium CG2_30_59_28. GTDB lineage: Bacteria > Armatimonadota > Abditibacteriia > CG2-30-59-28 > CG2-30-59-28 > CG2-30-59-28. The sequence goes on from MNXM01000092.1 coordinate 15,941, forward strand.
ACGATAATCGAAGGCCGCATAGAACATCCCCTCGACAAGTACGGAATTGTTGTTGTCATTGCGGTCATAGAAGGATCGCGCCGTCCCCTTCGCTTTACCGCTGCGTTCGCGGATGAAGGTCAGGTAGTCGCCGCGTGTCACGTTGTCATAGACAGGCCAGGTCTTTAGTGGGAAGGGGAGGTGGCGTCGCTCATCCGAACCGGAAGGGATGACCTGAACTCCCCGGATTTCCGGTTGCACCGGGGACCGGGTGGCTTCCAGACGGAAGGACAATGGGGCCACTGTCGCCCCGGCGACAGCGGCAGTGACTTGATAGCTCCCCGCTGGCCAGTCTGTTGTGACCTCCGCAATAATGGCAAGCGCCGTGCCTCCGGGTTGCAGCGCCGCGGAGACGGGAATCGTTCTCTTGCGGAATCCCTCCCCTCCGGAAATGGTGATCGACTTCAACTCGCTTCCGCCGGCCATCGCGTCGGCGCTGCACTTGATGCGCAACGCATCCCCGACAACGAGTCGCTCCTGCCCGAGTATGAGGTCGGCCCCCACGCCCTTCTCGCTGACAAGCCTCAGTCGTCCCCACGTGCGCGCGTCATATCCGCCGCCGAAATGCGCGCCGATCTGGCCCCACTGGTCTGGATCGACGTCCACCAGAATATGCCCCAGCCGCAGGCGGTCTCCCTCCCGCACATCAAAGCCGAGGGCGGCGAACGGGAGTCTGCACTCGATGACGTAGCCGGTCTTCGTGGTACGAGTCTGGCAATCACTCCCTTCCGGCAGAAAAACATTGCGGGCCTGTTCCGTGGCCAGAGTCAACCCGATGTGCGGGTGTGTGAGCACGGGGCATGTTCGTTTGGGGTGGTAACGCCCCGTCCCCGCGGGCTGCCCGATCGTCTCGAAGTAGAGCATCCAGGAATCGTGCCGCCACGGCGCGTCCGGAGGCGAGTTACCAGCGAAGTAGTCCACCGGATTCGTGGCAGGCATCGGGTGGTCATCGATCACCTGGGCGGCGGCGTACAGGTTCGATGCGTCCCAGCGCAGCGCGCAAACCGCCGAGGCGTCCTGGTCGCCATCCCAGTCGCCGTCACGAATGCCGTTCTCGCGGGCGTTGGTCCCGTTAATCTCAATGGCCCCCTTCGAGAAGTCCCAGTCCGACAGGTCGCCATCGATCTTCGGAGGCGCTTGAGTGTGGATGGCAAAGGTCTGCATTTGCCAGGGATGGGTCTGCACGGACGGTTTACCAGCCCACGCTGCGACGCCATGACCAATGATGAGGAAGGTAGTCAGCCTGTATGCGTTGCGGGGAATGGTCATTGGGTGTGCTCCTACACTTCTGCCGGAATTGCTACCAACGTTTGATGGCTGCCTGCAGGCGGGTTATCCCCAGTGGCACCTCAAGTGCACAACCACAACGCACCGCGGTGTCCGTGTTCGAGTGCGCTTCAGGAGTTTATGGCCACTCCAAGGGTGCAGGCGATCAGTCGTTCTTCTGGATGGTCCACTGTCCCCACTGTGTGCCACCGAACTTGGTCCACTTCACGTGACCATCTCCGAAAGCTACGTTGAAGCCCTCGCTGTGACGTCGGCTGGTGCGTGAAGCAGGGGCGCTACTGTTGCCCGGCGAAGGGGCGATATCGGTTTGCAGGGGAGTATAGATTCGCAGCGCGACAGCCCAGCCTCCGTATATCTCCGAGTCAAAGAACATGATTGTCCCGGCTGAGTCTTCCACACTGGAATCAGCGACCGCGCCGTAGTTGCCCGCTTCATAGTAGCCGGTATTGTTCCCGTTGAGGCTGCCCCAGTGACCACCCGTCGCAATGCAGTTCATGGTGTAGCTGAGGTACACCGCGTTGCCGGGGAATGTCGCGCCATTGTTGTCAGGTCTGCCGACAGGATCTTGCGACGGACAGATGAACAACTGCGTATTCTTCGTGTACGGCAGCAGCAACTCCGTCCACGGGTAGGCAACGTTCCCGGTACTCAGTGTGCCCGTCACGCTTGGGAGCGTACGGCCGTCATAGTCGGTTGCATACATCACCGCGGCCAGCCCGATCTGTTTCAGGTTGCTCTGGCAGGTTGCCGTGCGCGCCTTCTCTCTCGCCCTGGCAAACACCGGGAATAGAATCGCCGCCAGGATGGCGATGATCGCAATTACCACCAATAGCTCGATGAGCGTGAATCCATCCTTCACCCGAATCCTTGGACTCTCCATCTCTCGCATCACTCCTTCGTGTCGTGTCCGCAGAGAACCGCGGCCCGAAACAGTATGCCCCCATTGTGCGACAGGCAAACATCACTCCCCATCTTCGCCCATATCAGCAAGGCTCCCGTCTCCGCGCACAAGCTACCGGGCCTTCTCGGCAGCGGGGAGCAGGGACACAACGACTCGCCCTCTCGTCTCTGCCAGGGAAGGATCGTGCATCGCCTCATGGACATCAACACGCCCCAGGTAAGTCCAACTCGAATCATCGCGCAGGATGTTCTCCGCCTCTTTGACGGGGCCGGAGACATGCGTGATCTCCGCTGGAACGACGGTCGTGTTGGGATTCTGGAACTCCAGGAACGTGATCCCCTGCCCACCATATCCCCACGCTTCCACGACGGCAGCCGTCGGCGCACTGGCAGAGGTGAACGGAACCTGCAGCGTGTAGTAACATTCCTGGGCGGAGATGGGTGGCTTGAACGAACCGTCGGCAAGTGTACGCTCCTCGTCCCCAAACCGAGCGATCACTTTCAGCCGCGGTGCGCCATACACGTCTGGCAGAAACAACCGCAACAACAGCCACCGGTCCTCGTCGGTCGGCTCATGGTCGAGACGCGCCCAACCTTCTTCCAGCCCCGCTTTGACTGACTGCAGGTGCTTCGTGCCTCCATCTTCCGGATGCATCCCCGGACGGCGCTTCTCGTGCTGGGGAGCGAACACTGAGATAAGGTCATCGAGTTCTCGCTGGCAGAAGGCGGCCTTGTCTCTCAGATGCGGAACGTCCACGGCGCGGCGGCGGGGGTCGTAGATCGCGGGGAGCAATTCCCGCAAGGTGAAGTGCAGCGCGGTCAGGCGTGCGCTCGTCTCGATGTCGTTCAGTATGAGTTCGTTTGCCGACGGCCTCTCCGCCGATCGCGCAGTTCTCAGTAGTTGCAGAGAAGCGCGATGGGCAGTCTGCTGCACGCCTTCCGAGTATGACAGTGGCCCGCGCAGGTGCGATAGGGGCGAGGGGCTCAGATAGGCGGTCGGCAAGTCCTGGAGAGATCGCACCGCGACTTTCAACGCGTCGCTGGCATCGGGGACGCCCGTGTCCAATGCTTCTCCCCATGCCTGATCCGAACTTAGCTCCGGTTGACTCCACAGCTTTCCGCAATAGGCAACGGTTGGCTTCCACTGGTCGGGGAAGCTGGCGGACATCTCCCATTGGGTGAGCAACCCTCCCAGCACCGGATGACGGCGCGCGTAGTGAGTGAAGGTGCGGATGTTTCCCGGAGTCGTTTCCCGCGGACATAAGAGAGCGTCGAAGCCCATCTTTTCATAAACTCCCAACCAGTCCTGTCGCCAGCGGTTGGCGAAGTGGGCTTTGATTCCTTCCGACTCAATGACACGGTCGTACTGCCAGTGACACATCACCATTTTCCGCGGCGCCAGCTCCAACTCCTCGGGGAAGAACTCGTACATGTCATCCCAGATCCAGATGCGCTTTCCCAGAGCGGAGCAGATCTCGTCCATCTTCTGTATGTGCTGTGCGAAGACCGAGCCCAGACCGTTCCGCTTCCACTGCTCCTGGCAGAGGCTGCAGTAGCCGAGGTTCCAAACTTCGTCACAACCGATGTGGATGTGTTCGGATGGAAAGACCTGTGTGACCTCGGCAATATATGCTTCCAGGAACGAGTAAGTCTCCGGAAGCGAGGTGCAGAATACAAATCCCTGCGGATTGCCGAATCGGGCGCGCCCTTCGCGCTCTTCGGCAAGGTGCGCCATCTCCGGGCAGGCCAGGAATTGCTCCACGTGTCCCAGCGTCGAAAGCCCCGGCACTACTTCCACACCGACACTGGCGGCATGCTGGACGATCGTCTCCATCTCCCCGAGCGTGTACGTCTCGTTGACCGGACGGAACGGAAAACTGTCGGTCCGGATCCTGGCTTCGAGATACAGCATCAGCGTGTTGAATCCGACGGACGCGGCGAAATCGGCGTAGCGGCACACGTAATCGACGGTTTCCATCTGCCGCGCGAGGTCCAACTGGACGGCGCGAATTGGGAAGGCTTGGCTTGCAGGTGATGTGTTACCCAAGATAGTTTTCCTTTCATGTGATTTCCCCTCACCCTGTCATCTCTCCCTGGGAGCGGGGACGGGAGCGGATACTATCGATGATGGATTGCGGGTCAATCTTCTCCTGAACGTAAACCGGCACGGCGGGAACGGCGAGGAATTGCCGATCCCGCTCGTCCTTGCCCTTCCAGACCAACTGCGGATTGAGCGACGGGGCAAGGGGATAGAGAATCGTCTTCGGCTTCTGCTCCTCCTCCGCCACAACATCGCGCAGCTCCTCGGTGGGGATGCTCGCGCGTTTGTCGTGGTGTTTGAGGGATGAGACGTGGGTGGGTTGCTTTGAGGTCTTACGAGCCATTGTCAGTCCTCTCTGGGTCGCGCTCGACGGGCTACTTCCACAATGGCGTCCAGCTTCTCTGTCACTTCGGGGTCAATGCTCTCTTTCGGGACCAGACGTGCGAGTTCGTGGTAGCCGCTCTTCCACATCAGGTTGGGCAAGCTCAGCTTCTGGAAGTATTTCCTGAAAAGCGGGTCGAGGAACTCGTCGCTTACTTTCAGGTCAGGAGACCAGGAATCCGGTTTGCCCAGGGTGGAAAGCGCCTTTGACACTTCCTCAATAGATTCCCGCATCGCCTTTTCTCTCTCAGGCGCTTCCGCGTGTGCGAAGAGATTCTCTGACCAGCCTTGCACGGCGTGGGTGAGCAATACCACCTCGAGGCACAGGTAGTTCTCGACTTCTCTCCGTCGCCACATCATTTCTTGGAGGGGTGTGGCTGTCTGCAGTTCCTTCTCCAGTCGGTCAAATATCGCTATACCGAGGAGGTCTTTCTTGGCCTCCCGCAGGCCAAAGAAATGGTCGCGCGCTTTTTGGGGCAGGTTCGTTGTGACATAGTGAACAAACGGACGTTCAAGCACCTGCCCCGCCTCCTGATAGCCGAGCGTCGCAGCAAACGCCTGCAGAATGGCCAGATCGCTGGGGCCTTCCAGATACAGAACCCATCCTTGCTGCTCAGCCTGGTAGTACTGGTCAAAACCCAGTTCCGTGAGGGACTTGAGGACCTGATGCCCCCGATCGTTAATGCGGTGTGGCTTTCCGACGAAAGCGATCACGACATCCCGTTCCGCTGCCTCGCTGAGAACAACTTCTGAATGACTGGCAATCACGGTCTGCGATCCCTGTTGCTCCGCCACCTCAGTCAGTAACTGGTATGTTTGGCGTTGGCGCAAGACCTCAAGGTGGGCGTCGGGCTCATCGAGTAGGAGCACCGAATCTGGATTGGCATAGAGGTACGCGAGGAGGAGCAGTGTCTGTTGCAGACCTCGGCCGGAGGAGGAGAGGTCGAGCGGAGGCCGGTTCCCTTCCTTGTAGGCCATGACGATTTCGCTCCGCTCCGCGATATAACTCGGTGGGAGTATCGTTACACCAAAGAGGTGCTCCACGTGTGCGACGAGTTGCTGCCAAACGGCTCCGCCCCACTTTTTGGGATCGGGACAGTCTGCGTGAATCTGGAAGCAAAGGTTTCGTAGAACTTGCGCAGTCTGTCCCTGACCAATCAACACGCTGACCTCTCCCGGCATCTTCACAAATTCACGATCTGCAAGGCCTGACATGGGCGGCAGAAAAACGACATTGGTGGAGGCTGCTTCTTCAGGGATAGGCATCCGGTCGGGTTGGTCCCCCTCCGACAGACGCAAGGGACGGCAGTAGAAAGACTCTTCGTTGGCGTAATCGAACTCCAGTCCACATTGCCACGGTTTGCCGGCGGTCACTCCTTCTACGAGAATGTCAATGCGGATGTTGCGAGTCTCCTGCTTTCCCCGGTGACGCCGGACATCTCGAACATGCAGGTCTTTCCACAGGAGTTTGGCGCTGGGAATGGGAATTGCAGAAAGATCTCTACGGTTGATCGTTACGCCCGGCCGCTTCTGCGGGGAGGCTTTGCCCTCTCGTCTTTCAACCCAACGCTTAAGTCCGATATCCCAAAGGGCCAGCGCCTGGAGTGCCGTTGTCTTCCCTGAGTTATTGGGTCCGATCAGCACGACAGTCTTGCCCAACTCAATGTCCACGTTCTCAAGTCGTTTGAAGTTCTTGATTCCGATGTGGGTTAGCGTGATGAATACTCCTTCGAAGCAGAAACAGGGATCAGCTCTAAGGTGAGCCATTTCCTCGAGGGGGGTACAAAGGTGGGCATTTCATCCCATGTTCTCCTCTCCAACTCGCGTCCGGCTTTCTTCTTGTGGACTCCGCCCCACTGCTTGAAGAAGAAGGGGATGTCCATCTTCTGGCACTGGTTACGGATAGCAACAACCCATTCCGGCTTCATCACCCGTGCGCCGGGTCCCGACTCTCCACCGACAATGACCCAATCAATGCCCTTCAGCTTGAGGCGGGGAAGCGGCCCCAGCAGGGGTTCGAGGGAAAGGAACTTGACCTTCGCTCCCGTCTCTCGTAGATGGTCAATGCGGAAAGCATAGTCCCGATTCTCCACGCTGACCCCCATCCAGATGTTGTCAGCCCAATTCAGTAAAGGGCTTACCTCAAGCAACCGTTCCGAACGCTTGGTGAGTATCTGGAACCGGTGCCAGTAGGCGCGGCGCATGATGTCGAACGCGCTTTGGATAAACTCGACGGGGACAGACTCGTGGAACATGTCACTCATGGAGTTCACGAAGATCGTCTGCGGTTTCTTCCAGTGGAGCGGCAACTTCAACGCGTCCTCGTGTAGCGTCAGCTTGAATCCGTTGACATAGTTCGCCTGCCCCATCGCCTTCAGCCGATGTGCCATACGCTCGGTGTAGCAGTGCTTGCACCCCGGGCTGATTTTTGTGCAGCCCGTGAGAGGGTTCCAGGTGGATTCTGTCCATTCGATAGATGAGTTGGTTGCCATCCGTTAATGAGCCGTCTCCCGATCCAAGTATTGCACAGCGTTCTGCCTGAAATCGTCCAAAGAGGTGAATTGCTTGTCGCTCGCCGACGTGAGTCGTATTTTGTCTTTGCGCCCAATCTTGTCGAAATCCTCATGCACCACCATGCTGCGAAAAGGCAATCTGTTGCGCTGGAATTCGAGACAACTGATGGCCGTAAGTCTGGCGCGGGCGTTGTCTTTGACGCCAAACAGGTAAAGCGGCGTCCCAGTAGGTTTGAACTGCCAATCGACCTCCAAGTCGTCGCGATCAGGCAGAGGGAAAACCGATGGTGTGGGCTGGTAACGGGATAGCGATTCTCGGATGAACTCTTCAAGCATTTCTTCGAACAGGCTTGCCAGCGTTTCACGCCGGAACAGCCGCATGTTGCACACTTTGCCGACGGCCTGGGAGAACTGCATCAGAGCGGGATAAAGGGACTCCGCCCGGCTCTCCAAGAACAGCTCGCCCTCTTGCTCCCCGACGCCGTTTTCGAGCAGGATGCGGTGGAATATCTTCTCCTTGTTCGGCGTATCAAGATCGAACGTATAGGAAAGGCGCATCAGCGTCATGCCATGGTCAGACAGCCTTATTCGTTGCTCCGCCGATAAATCGGCATCCTTGGGCAGATCGAGAAAGACATCCATCATGTCTCCGTCCTCGTGATATAAAGGCGCGAAAACCTGCTGGATGTTGGGTCGCTTTTCTTCCAGCCGTACAAAGTCGCCAAACTGAACGCGGAGCAGTTCTATTGCTTTCATGGACTGTCCTCCCCTCCAAACAGATCGCCCTGAATTAGATTCGGGAAATGCTGTGTCTGATCAGCCGCCTGAACGTTCACCGCACGCAGGAAGTGACGCAGCGCATCAAGAAAAGCGGCATATTCGCTGGTTGGCTCGATGTGCCGCTCAACGCGACGTCCCGCGTTCACGTCTTCGGCAGTGGTCCGGTGGACGTGGCACTTCAAATGGTGCGGGTGTACTTGGTGGCCGCCATGCATCCCGTTGCAGCGCATAAGACAGAAGCTTCCAGGCTCGTCTTTCGGCACGTACACGATCCCCAGGGAAAAATCCTCGGAGAACTCCAGGCTATGTCGCATGAAAGCTCGGAATCCATGCTGCCCATCCAATGATTCCAGTTCCATGTCATTGCGCAGGTGCTTCCCATCCGTCCTCATTTCTCTGCGTGGCGGTTGTGAGACTCTCTTCGGACATGCAATCAGTTGCGCCAATTCTTCGTCGGTGTAGTTCATGTGTGTGTCCATGTCAAAAGGTTGTATCGGGAGTTACGCAGCCCAGGGCGCATCGACCGGTCCATGAGTGCCCATTTTCCGCGAAGGACAAGTCTTTGTCAACGAGTTTGCAGACAATCAGTTATACTCGTTAAGGTTGAAAAACCACCGTGAACCCCGTAGGTTAGACCTCCAGGTCTGACGCATAGACCCCGCACGTCAGAGCACAACTCTAACCTACGGCAAATAGCCGATTCTCGCAAAAGGCGAATTTTCAGCCCTAACGAGTATAGTATCCGGGTCTCCGCATCCCACGGATCCTCAATCTCCACAAAAGCCCATCTCCCGAACCCGGCGTGATTGTTCGCCGCCGGAACACAGAGATTGCGGACGGTGGCCACTTTGGTTCTCTTGTTCTTGTCCTTCACGCCGGTAACCTACCCGCATCCTCCGCTTGCAGGGGAAGGAAGACCCTCACCTCGTCCCCTCTCCATTGGAGAGAAGGAGCATCATAGTCCCAACCGGAAGAACTCGTTGGCGTTGCCGAAGAGCCAGGCATGGGCGACTTCTTTCGCCTCGTCGAGGCTCAAGTACTCCATCTCCACCATTTCTGCCAAAGCGATGGCGATGTTGTCCCGGGCGATGGCGGCGTGACCCCACGCCCAGTCGACGCGCCCGCCCATGTCGGTGCCGTAGCCGTGGATCTTTCCATGGGGGACTGAGGACAACGCCTGCTTGAACATCTGCTGGCAGTAGACGGGGTCGATGATGTTCGTCCAGCAGAAGTCGATGGAGACATTGGGGAAGTTCTTGCACAGGTACAGCAACTCGCCGCTGTAGGGCCAGTTGGCATGGAACAGGTCGAAGCGAACGTCGCGGTGCAACTCGAATACCGGAGTCATCAGCACGGCATTGGTCTTGGCGATGTCGTTCCGGATTCCCGCCATGTGACCGGTGTGAATCTGCACCGGGAAATCCATGTCCCGCGCCATCCGCAGGAACTCGTGGAACAGGTAGTCGTCCAGCGGCTTGACGCCGTCGGGATAGGCGGCGACGCGGCGCGGGTCGGACATGAACCAGTTGAAAACCTCTTCTGCCGCGGCGCGGCTGGGGTTGCCGTAATCCAGCGGACGGCTGTACGCGCTTTGGTCCTTGAAGGCAATGGCCCCAAACTTCCTGAATCCCTTGAAAATCTCCCGACAGGCGTCGAGATACTCGCCCAGCGATGTCACCGTTCTCTTGAGCGGCGCCATCAGTTGCCGTACCTCGGCATGCGACTTGATGGAGTGGTAACCCGGCAGGCCAATGACCGGTTTCGACCGCGGCGCGAGCTTGAGGCTGCCGTCGAGCACGGCTTTCACGTCGGGACAGTTGTTGACGATGCGGACGGCGATGTTGGACTTGTCCAGAATGCCGACGTACACATCTTCATCTTCCACCTTGACCAATCGCTGGCCGACTCGCTTCAGTGCGTCGAGTGTCAACTCGTCTTCGTCGTAGAACTCCTGCAGCACTCTCCGCGCAACCTGAGCGTACCCCGTGTGGCAGGTCCGCTTCCACGCTTTCTCAAGGATGGGCCATCGGTCTTCTACGGACAGCTTCGCGTCGTTAAGCTTCCCGACATCCGCTTCTGAAGACGCGCCGATCAGGTCGCTCACGAAGTACGAATTGACGATGACCTGAATGGCATCCTCGTATTTCGGGCCGCACTCCATGGAGTGGTCATGACAGTCGACAAGGGGAACTGTCTCGATGTGGGAACGAAGACTGTCATGGCATTTGGCTGGGCTTTTCATGAAATTCTCCTTTTGGGGCGGTCTATGTTGACTGAATGCATCACGAGGGGCCGGCGCGGCGCTGCAATATGTCAGTGGTGGCAGCGACGCCGTGGCTGTCACGACAGCATGAACTCCACCGCCCGCGCTCTACCTTCACGCAAGTCTGCTTTCGGCAGGCACTCCTTGAGCCACTCCCGGGGGAAGTGCTGCAGTGCCGACCAGGGGGCCACGCGCAACGCCTCGAGAGTGTATTTCAGCGCGATATCGGGATCCTTGAGAAGGTCGAAGAGCGATTCCCTGGATGCGTGCTTCAGGATTCCCTGCACGACGGGAAGTTCAATCTCTCCTTTTCCGGGAATGGCGCATACAACCGTTCCACTGGGTTGAACGAAACGATAGGTTCTCTTCACGGCCGCGTCTCCTTCGCAGACTTCAGCCAACGGAACAACAAGTCCCGCGTGTGCCTCGCGTCACCCGGCGACGAGCCAGCATACGGTCGCAGGCTGTGCTCAATCTCCTCATCGGTCCATGAAAAGAGACGTTCCGACAGCAGCAAGGCGTCTTGTTGAAGCACCAGTCCCCGCGCCACTGGTTCCAGTTCAGGGTGACGTTGGAGCACAGCCTCGATGTCCAGAAGATCACGGGCTTCCGATCTCTCAACAACACACTGGATCTTGTCAGCAAGATAACGTCTCAAAGAGACCCGAGCCATGCCCGGGACGGTAGAGGAAGGCACCAGATCCTGTGAGGCGGTTTCCTCGAAATTCGACAGAGCCTCGATGGTAATGCTTCCGCCGCTGGGCAGCGTCAGCAAACCCCGGAACCCCGAACCAAACTCATCCGGGGACTGGATCACCTCGAACGAACCGGGAAACGCCTTTTGTATCTCTGCAAGAATGGGGCGCACGTCAACCAGACCTCTTCGGGTGTGGAAGTCGAGGTCAATCGAGTCCCGATGCCCCAGTTCTTCCAGCGCGATCGCGCTGGTTCCTGCCCAATAGCATTGCTCTGCAAGTCGCGGACATCTCTCGGCGAGCAGTCGGAGAGCTTCCTTCACCAATTCGCTTTGCCTTGTCATCTGTGACTCACCTGTTGAGATGGCTTATCGGCCTCATTGGGTCTTTTCAGCACTGGTCTCCTGCTGTCTGTGCCGCTCCCGCAGCGACCGCAGCAGAGACGCGAGGTCCTTCCCGCCGAGGATAATGACAAACACGGACAGCACGGAGAAGACCGTCAGACCTGCAAACCAGATGAACGTCCAGAGGGGAATCCAGAATCCCTGCATGCTCAACCACACTCCTTTTCTGGGTCCGGGAACAGCAGGGAGAGCACCACCATCGCCACACACGCCAGTAAAGTAACACCAAGTCCCACGTATTCGCTGCGCCACTGAATGCCCAGCGCTTTCTGCACGGGACTCAGTCCCAATACTGTGATGAAGCCGCAGAGAAAGGCGCCGTAGGCTCCCGCCCGACTGGCTCCCTTCCAGTAGATGCCTCCCACCAACGTGGCAAAAGCGCCCGTGAAATAGATGGCGCCCGTGATGGCCATGTAATCCCAGAGATGTTCTCCCAGCGGATACCACAGCCCCCACACCAGCAGGAAGAAGGCGATCAGGCACATGATGATCCTTGCAATTATGATGCGTGCCCGGGAACTCAGTTGGTTCCCGCAGAGAGGCGCCACGAGGTCTTGCGTCAGAACCGCGCTCCAGGTGTGCAGATAGGTGTTGTAGGTGGACATGGCGGCCGCCAGCATTCCGGCCGTCAGCAAGCCAATCAGTCCTGCTGGCAGCAGATTGCTGAGAGCGATGGGCATGGCGCGCAACTGCACACTGGAATCGGCCTCAGCGCCTTCGGGCAGGAAGATGGCTTTCAGGTCGGGATGTTGCGCCATGTAGACCAGGGCGCAGATGCCCCAGAAATAGGGAATGAGAAATCGAATGAGGAACCCCACCGCGCCCCATGAATATGTGCGTCGGACGACATGCTCATTTTCCGCCGACGTGGCGCGCATCACCGATGTCTGCCAGACGCACGCGCCAATGAACCCCAGGAAAAGCATCCACACGAGATACACGGGCCCCAGTCCGCTTTCGGGAAGGAGCGGGTTGAAGCCCGCGTCTCCTTTCAGCTCCACAACGGAGCTGACGACGTGGCCCCATCCAAACCGGGTCATCAGGATAACCGACGTGACCACCAGACCAACCGACATGACGGCATACTGGAGATAATCGGTGAACACCACCGAAATCATCCCGCCGACGGTCGTATAGAGCAGCACCAGCCCCAGGATGATCGACATGGTGATTTTTAGTTGAGTGTCCGAAGTCATCCCCACCACGCTGGTAATGAACAGTGAGTCGGCTTTCAGGAACATCCCCATGTTCAGGATGCCGGACGCTGCGAGGATGATTCCTCCGAACACGCGCAGCCCGCGACTGAAGCGGCGCTCGTAGAACTCGGGGATGGTCATGACTCCCATCCGACGCAACGGGACGACGATGAAACCTGTCAGCCCCACAATCCACCCGGCAATCGCCGACAGCAGCGCGATGGCGAACGCCGAGAACCCGCAGGCGAAGCCTTTCTGAGCAGAATACATCACCGTCACCAGGCCCAACTCCGCGGCGATCATCGAGGCAACACCGAGATACGTCTTCACCGACCGACCGGCGACGACGTAGTCCTCCATGTCGGAGATGTAGCGCATCGCCCACATTCCCGCCACCGTTGAGGCGACGAGAAACACGATGACGATGGCCCAGTCGAATGCGGTGAAGTTCGTGTGTAGTGTTGTCAATTGGTCCAAGTTGATTGCACCCCCGAAACGTGCTCCCCGTGTTCCAGCCGATCTGCGATTACGCGAAGAGTGAGAGCCTGTGCCGTGGAGATCGCCTGCTCGCGGCTCTCCCCGTAAACGAGGACGCCGGGAAGGTCCGGCACGCCCGCGATCCAGCGCTCGTCGGTTTCCCTTTCAGTCTCGATTCCCAGTTGCATTTCTCATCCCCCCTTAACCTTGTCCGAGCCCATTCGGGCACCATGGGGTCTCTTGATCATCCCTCCAGATGCTTTTTCAGGAACTCCATGATCTCCTTCCGCATCGCAGCGGTCTCGAAATGTCCAATCTCGTGACGCACGAGTTTCCAGTTGTCAGCCGCATTCAGGGAAGCATAAACTTCTTTCAGTTCGGCGTCAATGCGGTCGAGTCCATGAGGCGGTGTCAGTCTGTCATAGTTCCCCGCCAGACTCAGGTGCGCCCGGGGCGCAATGAGGGCGTTGATCTGCGCGGTGGTGAAATGCTTCAGCAGGCCGGGGACGTAGTAGTAGATGCCGTGCCCATCCAGCCCGCGGGTGGCGATGAGTTCATGGAAGTCGGTCAGACAGCAAATGTCGAAACACGCCTTGATGCGTTCGTCCACGGCGGCCAGCCACCACGCCATGGTGCTGCCCATCGAGATGCCGCCCGTGGCCAGTCGGTCCGCGTCCACTTCCGATCGAGAGCAGAGGTAGTCCACCCCACGGATGCCGTCATACACCATCATCCCCCAGAGTACCTGCCCCTTCCAGAGCATCTCCTTGAACAACTCCGACTCCGTGCGCCCGCGTCTCTCGCCGAAGTTCCACGTGTCCATGCAGAAAGCACAGTACCCCTTGTCGGTCAACGCCTTGGCATAGGGAGGATCCTGCAATCCCTTGCCGCGCCCATACACGAATTCCTCTTTGCCAATATCGTACTGGCCGCCGTGCGCGTGGTTGTAAACGACCGTGGGCGCCCTGCCATCCAGACCCATCGGCTTCGCGAAATATGCAGGCACCAACTCGATGCCGTTGAGGTCGAGCACCAGCGTCTCCAGCACGTAGCCGTCGTGTTCCGTCTCAGAGACCAACTCGGCAGTAATGGGACGATCCCTCTCCGGAAAATCTCCCAGCAGTGAGTACAGTTTCAGGCGGCGTTGATCAATGGTCAATGTGTATGCACTCTCCTTTCACTCGTTGGCACGTCGGGATAGCAGTGCGCTATTATAGCTTGCTGGCGGCGTCTGTGAAACCGGTAACTGAAATTCTCACTGGCGGACGGGAAGATCCCGATTCCCCTCGCCACCGACGCCTCGGCAATGCCGAGGCGGCGAAGGCCGCTTACGAGAAGACGGTGAAGAACTTCGCCGACCGACCCGAAGCCGCCGCCGCAAAACGGAATTTGGGACAGTAACGGCTCACGCCAAGCCGCAAAGTCCTTAGAAGGGAAGAACTTG
>MNXM01000091.1 GCA_001872605.1 Armatimonadetes bacterium CG2_30_59_28
TCCTGTGATTGGATGGTTTGCATGCGTAGCCTCAGCCTCACTTGTGTTCTAAGTAGGTCGTCAGAAATACTGTCCGCCCTCTGTCATTCTGAACGGTGTGAAGAATCTCTGCCGCAAAGGAGATTCTTCGTCGTTCCTCCTCAGAATGACAGTTTGGCGGAGGGCTCGAAGGGACAGTATTTCTGACGACCTACTTACGTGGAATGAATCCTCGCCCGGTTACACTCGGGAACGAGGTTGTCTATTGTAGCCGGGGACGCGGATTGCCTCAAGCGTGTCACGGGAACTTCTACGCGATTCCCTCCGGTACGCCCAGCAGCCGGAACTTCAGGGCCGCTTTCTCGATGTGCGTCTGCGCGCCCGAGAGGGGGATGACGAGGTGTCCGGGGAGCAGGGCATCGATCTTCTGTCCGGCGAGCCGACGGATGGAGGCGGAGTAGTCCGGAATGCAGCAATCGTGCGTGCTCAGCAAGGCGATCTTTCCCCCAAAGAAGATGAGGTCCCCGGATGCGAGGCACTCCTTGTCATCCAGCGAGAACCGGTAACAGACAGCGTCGTCCGCGTGACCGGGCGTTTCCATCACAGAGATAATCAGGTTACCGATGGTCAAGGTGTCCCCCTCCTTCAGTCCACCGGCAACCGAACAGGCTTGGAAGGGGAAGCCCTCCGGATACATTCCTGCCTTGCGCGCAACGTCGAGCGAGATGCCCTCCTCGTTACCGTGTTTCAGAAATCCCGCGGACTTGCTTGAGCAGTGGACCTCTACACCAAACGTGTCATGCCAGAATCGGCTGCCGCCGGAATGATCGGCATGGGCGTGAGTGAGGAGCAGCTTGGTGATCGTCGAAGGATCGTGCCCGTCAGTCTCGATATTGGCGACGATGCGTTCCGGCTCGATTCCGCAGCCCGCGTCAAGCAGCGCGAGTTCACCGCCTCCATCG
This sequence comes from Armatimonadetes bacterium CG2_30_59_28, assembly GCA_001872605.1. GTDB lineage: Bacteria > Armatimonadota > Abditibacteriia > CG2-30-59-28 > CG2-30-59-28 > CG2-30-59-28. The sequence goes on from MNXM01000091.1 coordinate 942, forward strand.
AGAAGATAGACATGGCAATCAAGTTCGTGGGAAATGCCGAACCCCATTCTGCCGCTGCCGACCAGGGAAATATGTGGAGTAAGTTTCATGTTCGCGTGACGCCTCGGGGTATGCTGTCGTTCATGACGGGATAACAGGATAGAGAGATATACTCGTTAAGGCTGAGGAAAGGCCCTGCGGAATCTGATGGGACGCTGTCCGGCCCCCACATGCACCTGCCGTAGGATAAAGCTCCAGCTTTGTCAATCAGCAGACTCACCTCACCGGAAGACAAAGCTGGAGCTTTCTTAACGAGGATAACAAGGATGCTGAAGACTCTCTCGCTCTCTGGCCGGATTGCATTATAGCGGGAAGGCAGGCTGAGCGCTGACCACTCGTCACTTCCCATCTCTGCTCCTGACCCTCTCCTTCATATCTGCCAGGGCGTTGAGGGCCTGAACCGGAGTCATGTCCTCAACCTGAAGTAGTTTCAGCTCTTCAACGATGGGGTCCGGCGCGGCCTCGAAGAGTGTCAGTTGCACAGGCTGCTGCACACGTTTCACGCTATGCGCGCCCGGGGCGACCTGTCCGATGCCATTCTCGGACTCGAGAGTCCAGAGCACCTGTTTGGCGCGCTCGATGACCTCGCAGGGAAGCCCCGCAAGGCGCGCCACCTGTATTCCATAGCTTCGGTCGGTGCCCCCTCGCACAATCTTTCGCAGGAAGATGATGTCGTCTTCCTGTTCCTTGACGGCAATGCGGTAGTTCTTCACTCGCGCGCACTGCGACTCGAGTTCATTAAGGTGGTGGTAATGCGTGGCGAAGAGGGTCTTGGCGCCGACTGCATGCAGGTACTCGGCTACCGCCCAGGCGATGCTGAGACCGTCGAAGGTGGAAGTGCCTCGCCCAATTTCGTCGAGGACAATCAGGCTGCGGTCGGTGGCGTTGTGCAGGATGTTGGCGGTTTCGTTCATCTCCACCATGAAAGTCGACTGACCTGTGGCCAGGTCATCCTGCGCGCCGACACGGGTGAAGATGCGGTCGACGATCCCAATCGTTGCGGAATCGGCAGGCACGAAGGAACCGATTTGTGCCATCAGCACGATGAGCGCCACCTGGCGCAGGTAAGTCGACTTCCCGGCCATGTTGGGGCCGGTGATGATGAGAACCTGGTGCTCCGAACTGTCGAGCTGAATATCATTCGGGATAAATGGTTCCCTCTGGGTCTGCTCCACGACAGGATGTCTGCCCGCGGTGATGTGTATGGCGTCGCCCTCGTTCATCCCAGGGCGCACATAGTTGTTCCGCGAAGCCAGTTCCGCCCAGGTGGCCAGTACGTCAATTTCGGCGACAGCTTTTGCCGTCTGCAAAAGTCGCTCGGATTGACCCGCCACCCGCGCGCGGATTTCCACAAAGAGATCATACTCAAGTTGGTTGATCTTCTCTTCCGCACCCAGCACGCGCGCTTCCCATTCTTTCAGGTCAGGGGTGATATACCTCTCAGCGTTCACCATGGTTTGCTTGCGGATGTAGTTCTCCGGCACGAGGTTCTGGTTGGCCTTGGTCACTTCGAGGTAGTAACCGAACACCGAGTTGAAGCCTACCTTCAATGACTTGATCCCAGTCTGTTCGCGTTCGGTGGCCTCCAGGTTGGCAATCCACTCTTTTCCTTCGCGTCTTCCCTTGCGCAGTTCATCGAGTGCGTCACTGTAGCCGTCCTTCAACAATCCACCTTCAGTGACGGTCACCGGGGGATCATCGGCCAGCGCATCGTGCAGTGTGGTTGCCAGATCACTGCAGGTGTCGATGCGGACGGCGAATTCCTGAAGCTGCGCTTGCGTCGAGAGTCGTTCCCTCAATCCCGGGAGATGCGTGAGAGACCGGGCGACGGCCAGCAGGTCGCGCGCGTTGGCCGTGCCTGCCGCCGACCTTCCGACGAGTCGTTCCAGGTCGGACATCTGCTTGAGCAAATCCACAATGTCCTGCCGCAAAATGACATCGGAGTGCAGGCATGCGACAATGTCGAGTCTTGCCTCGATGGCCGATACGTCTACAAGGGGTTGGTTCAGCCATTGCCGCAACTGGCGCCCCCCCATCGCGGTTTGCGTATGATCGAGGAGCCAGAGCAATGTGCCCCGTGTCGATCCATCGCGTAGCGACTGGTTCAGCTCCAGGTTTCGACGCGTTGCTGCGTCCAGCGTCATGAAAGAATCCGTGGAGTAGACGGTAAGACCGCGCACATGCTCCAGCGCGGACATCTGAGTCTTCGTCAGGTAGTCCAGGATAGCAGCCGCGGCCTCAATTGCGAGAGGCAGTTGTTCACAGCCAAACCCACGCAGTGAGGCGGCGCCGAAATGCTCGCAGAGACGTTCACCGGGAGTCTTCATGGATAATGGGTCGAGATCAAAGGCTGTAACGGCTGGCCCGGCGTCCGTCGCCGAGGGAGCACCCTCCTGTGAGCCTCCAACCAACGGGAAGAGGGGAGAGGACTTTGCGGCGAGAATCTCGGATGGTTGCAGGCGGCTGATCTCCAGGAGCAGAGCGGAGGTATCCCCGTCAGCAATTTCCGTCGCGAAAAAATCGCCGGTCGATACGTCGATCACCGCCAGTCCCTGTTTCCGGCTGTCCCCCCGAACGGAAAGCAAGAAGTTATTCGACCGAGCGTCCAACATCGAGTCCTCGAGGATCGTTCCTGCGGTCATGACGCGGGTCACCGCGCGCTTGACAATGCCTTTGGCCTTCTTGGGGTCCTCGACCTGATCGCAAATCGCCGCGCGGAATCCCTGCTGAATCAGTTGCCTCAGATAGCGTTCCACCGCGTGATGCGGGAAACCACACATGGGCACGCGTACGCCCTTGCCGCCATCACGGGCAGTCAATGTCAGGCTGAGCGCGCGAGAGGCGATCTCTGCATCTTCCCCAAAAATTTCATAGAAATCACCCATGCGGAACAACAGCAGCGTATCGGGGTGCTGCTCCTTGATCGCCCTGTATTGGCGAAACATGGGAGTAAGAGGTTCTGACATCGATGGCCCTTGAATGGTCGCTGGAAAGGAATACGCTGACCGACCTTCATTCTGGCGCCCTGCAAAACGAGAGAGATCGGCAGGACGCGCTCAGGAAGTCAGCGGAATGGTTGAGATTATAACATACCGGGGAAGGAGACCCTTCACTCCGTCGTTCCCTTGTGGACATTCTCTCGGCAAGATATAATGCCTTGGTCTCACGAGACCCGGTGAGGAGGAAAGAACAACGGAATGACCCGCAATGCGCGCTACGCTACACGTGATGGTTTGACCCTCATCGAGTTCCTGTTGCTACTCGTCCTTCTCTCAGTGCTCGCTTTTGTATTGGTGCCCAGAATGGTAACCGTTCCCGGTGATGCGCCCATGGATCGCTCTGGTATGGAAACGAATCTCAAGTCAAGCCTCGCACGCCTGCGAGGCTCCGTCAACAGCTTCAAACAGGACTGCGGCGTCTACCCACTCTCCGTTGAGGACCTCGCTGCAAGCTCGGCGCCCCTGAAAGGCTGGAGCGTCGCCACCCAGCCGCCCTCGATGCAGGACATCGATCCCGCCAAGTGGAAAGGGCCTTATCTGGATGCTGTTCCCCAGGACCCGATTACACACAAGGACTTTGTGTATGGTCGCCGAGGCGAGGGATATGACGTATGGAGTGCATCGGAAGAAAGTAGCTCGCGCGGTACCCCCTTCAGCACATGGTGAGACGCGGAGGATTGACCGCACCGCGTCTCAGAAGGCCGCCATCTTCGCTCTGCGATCGACGTGTTGCCAGTACATTTGCTTGAAGATTTCGTACTTGGTCTGGTAGTAGTCCGCATACGATGTCTGCGGCAGAACCGTCTCCCCCGCGTGCCCCATTCCCTGCATTGCCGTTGGGATGTCAGGGTAAATTCCTCCACCCACCGCTGCGATCATGGAGACGCCAAGAAGCACTGCCTCGGATTCCCGGGGCAGAACGATGGAGCAGTCGCAGATATTCGCGTGTTCCTGCAACCAGACGGGATTCTTCGTTCCTCCACCGCACGCAAATATCTTGTCGATGCGGTACCCGTTGCTGTTCAGGACTTCGATGACCTCGCGTGTGCTGCAAGCGAGGGCCTGCACCGTTGCGTAGTAGCGTTTTGCGACCGCGTCGATGGATGTGTCCAGCGTCAATCCGTCAACGATACCTTTGGATAGCGGATCGGCGTGGGGCGAACGGTTGCCGTGGTGGTTCCCGACGATATGCAGGTCTTTCGTCCAAGCGGGCCCGTGCTTGTGCGTCTCGCGTTGAACGATATCGTTCAGTATCTCGTAGACGCTCTTGTCGGTCGCTGCCGCCTGCTCGGTGAGGGCCAATCCCTGCGCGTTGTTTTCAAGGACGTAGTCGATCAGACCGCCGGCTGCGCTCTGTCCGCCTTCTGTCAGCCACATCCCTGGCACCATCGCGCTGTAGTACGGCCCCCAGACACCATCCACGAAGATTGCTTCTCTTGAGACGGCCATGATACAGGCGGAGGTGCCGCCGATATAGGCAACAGCCGTTTCGAGCTTCTCAAGCGCAATGTCCCCTTCGTCTTCCCAGACTGCTCCCAGCACACCAAGCCCTCCGGCGTGGGCGTCGATGATCCCCACGCCCACCGGCGTGCCCTCGAGGAGCCCCAGATGTTGAGCGGCGTCCGTTGTCAGACCTCCGGCAGTTGCTCCCATGGGGCGGACAACGTCTGTCACTTTGGTGCCATCGAAAAGATCGTCGAGGCCGATCTGTTGGTAGAAGTCCCTTCTCCAGCTTCCATACTCACCCTCGTGCCCCAAGTAGGCCCATTTGCAGACCAGTGTGCACAGGCTGCGCACGTCGTTGCCGCACGACTGGTATGCCATGAAGTCTGCGAGGTCGAAGAACTTGCCGGCGCCGCGCCACGTGTCGGGAAGGTTCTCTTTGATCCATTTCAGTTTGGGGGGTTCCATCTCCGGAGAGATTCTGCCACCAACATATCTCAGCACCGCATGATCCGTTGCGTTGATTTGCTCTGCGATGTCGATGGCCCTGTGGTCCATCCACATCACGATATTCCATCGCACATCTGCGGAGGGAGAAACGGTGATCGGTCGGTCGAATGCGTCCAATGCTACAAGGGAACACGTCGCGTCATAGCTGATGCCCGCCACCGACGCGGCCTCAACTGCTGCATCGCGCATGGCTCCGCGCACCGCCTTGCCGGTTGCTTCCCAGATGTTCTCCGACGACTGCTCAGCAAAATTCGCTTGTGGTCGGAAGATATCGATGGGTTCCGCGCACGCAGCCAGCATTCTGCCAGCCGAGCTGAACACTCCGGCGCGTACACTGGCGGTGCCCACATCGATTCCGATTACAGTCCTCACCATCGCGTCACTCGCTTTCAGCACGGGAGTCGCAGTTGACAGGCGGGCCGCCTCCCGACAGGCGGGACCGAGTGGAATGCCCTTGCGTGCCAACTGACCAAAAAGAACGGCTCCGATACGCGGGCCGCGTCGGAGCCAGTGGTCGGTGTGTGTGCTATTCATTCAGACCGATGCCATCAGTTTCACGTTGACGGCTTTGCAGCCTCTCTCCTCTTCAACAACATCGAACTCGACTTTGTCGTCTTCACGCAGGTTCCGGAATCCATCGCCGACGATGCCGCTGAAATGGACAAACACGTCCTTCTCGCCGTCGTCACGCGCGATGAATCCGTACCCCTTCGACTCGTTGAACCATTTGACGGTTCCGGTAGGCATAGGAACGCTCCCCCTTTCTGAGAATCTCTGCTGTCTGGCTGACCAATACCGGGGGAATGCCCACACCGATTGACCTATCAGACGAGCTTTGCTGGTGTGCAGGCGCAACAGCACCCGAATCGCCTATCACACAGCGCCGCATTATAACTGTGCGCTTGACAATTGACAAGCAGTGAAACACAAAAAATTTCCGGGAAAGTGGTCCCGGCGAATCTGTTCGCGGCTTACGCTCCGGACTTTGCCTTGACGGCAGACGGGCCGTGCGCTTTCATCGCGGGGTCCTCGAGCTTTCCGGCACTGTCAAGAGCGTCGATGAAAGCGTAGACAAGATCTCGATCAAACTGGAGACCCGCGCACCGCTTCAGTTCCATCACCGCATCAGACTGAGGCATGGCTTTGCGGTAAGGACGGTCGGCCGTCATGGCGTCGTAGGCATCTACAATCCCAAGAATCTTGTCATGCAAAGACAGCTCGTGCTCTTTGAGCCCACTGGGGTATCCGGTCCCATCGATGCGTTCGTGGTGGTGGTGCGTTCCGTCAAGCAGCAGGTCGAGGCCGTCTACGCGATCAAGGATATCGACACCAATCATCACGTGTTGCTTCATCCGGGTGAATTCCTCGTTGGTCAACCTTCCTGGCTTGTTGAGGATGTTCTCCTCGATGCCGATCTTGCCGACATCGTGCATGAGCCCTTTGAATCGGACCACCTCAATTTCTTCCGGGGTCATGCCAATTTGCCTTGCGATCAGGACGGCGTAGTCGGAGACATTGCCGCTGTGGTCGTGGGTATAATGGTCCTTGGCGTCAATCGCTCGCGCCAGAGCGGATATGGTATCCGTTTCGTAGCGGCGGATGCGGTGAACCAGACGGGAGTACTCGATGGACGCGATTGCCGTCACCAATCCAACGAACATAAAGATGACGCTGCGAATCGCCAGAACCTGAAAGAATTCATCCGGGGTCTGGTTTTGGAACTCAGGATTCAGGAAGAGCACGATCCCGTGACACGCCAAAGCAATGAGGGTTCCCGCGATGGCTCCGCGGGCGCGCCACTGATATCCGGCGGCGACAATGGGCACAAAGTAGAGATTGACGAGAAGCCGCTGCAAGTCCGGCAGGAGGTACTGAGCGATGGTAACAACAATGACGCTGGTGATGAATAGCGTCGCCATGCGCCGTTCCGTGTCCCTGGATGCAGCGGGAGCGGTTACTTCCGGATCCCACCAAAGAGCCTCCAGGTTGGGGTTCTCATATTCGTACGATAGTTGCTTCTTCAGAATCGTGAGGAGGTTCTGTATGTCCATTTAATCACCGGAGTCGTTATGCCATGTCTCCAGACCGAAAGCTAAGGGCGCACAGCAAATTGGGTTGGGTGAGATATGCGATATGTTACGCACCCTGTGACGCGTCGGCCCGCGCGGCGTATTTCTGGATGGCTTCGTCTGGATTGGAGACCCCGATCAGTCCCGCCAGTTGCAGCTCGAAGCTGGCTGTCTCTCCTGCGGAAACGATCAGGTTGCCGTCACCGAAGACGTTCCCAAACTCCAGGGAGTAGGAACCTGCTCCGGGATTGGTTGAGTACCGGATCTTCTCCATGCCCGTCGGGGGTGTGATGACAAGGGCTGCCTTGCATAAGCGGTCGTAAACGACAGCCACCTGCCTGGTTATGCTGAGCGTCTGCGTTGCCGTCTTGCCTGATGGCGAGTGCGAGGAAAAGACAGGAGCTATCAGGTCTTCCGCTCCTGGCACCACGATCTCGTCGTCCCATGGATTGCCCCGGCCGTCCTCCGTGGTGAAACCAATTCCGGGAGTGATCCGCGCGCGCCACGGGAACGAGATGCTCTGCGTCGTTCGGTTGGCCACCTCATACTGCACATACAGTACCGGGTCTCCCTTCTTGAGCGTCATGCGGCGACGCAGCTTGACGCTCCCCTGCTGGAGAAGCTTCCGCGCCTCGATAGTGATCTCGACAGGAGAGTGTCGAGTTACAACGAGATTCCAGTTATCCAGTGATTCAAGGAGCAGTTCCGATCCGGCATCTTCGAATCCCCCCATGTCCTGCCAGGCCGTGGGTACATCATTCTCCTTCACGGCATCCGGGTTAGGCTGGTGGAGCAGCGGGATCTTCCCGGCCTCAAACTGGACGATGCGCGCGCCCTGTCTCCAGATGACCACGTCGACGAGTCCGTTGCTTGCCCTGAAACCCCATTTGCCGAGGAACTCCGTAGGTTCCACCGTACAAGCGACCGTCTGCGGATCGGTGTTGTGGGTAACCGTCTTCAGCTTTTCCTCCGCGATGCGCGCGACATCGCTCTGCTGACGTTGCCGGAGCTTCGCACAGACCTGGGCGAGAGACACGTAAACGCGGTTCGTGGTTCCTGGGGGGAGATTCAGTTGGACAGGAGGGGACGCGCTTCGCGCTATATCATCGCCTGCATCGGTTCCGGGCGGCCTGGCGGAGATGGACGCTTTGCCGGTCACCAGGCGAAGGGCTGTTAGGTGGTTCTCCGGTGTATACTTCCCTTCTTCGCATTTCCGGAGAAGCTCGTTGAGAGTGGATGACGATTCGTTCAATGATTTGTCATCGAGTGGGAGCGTCTTCAGCATCTCCTCCGCGCGGGCAAGGGCTGGGTCCTTGACAATGGTGATCGTCCGCGTGACGGCTGTCGATCGGTCGCCCTCGAAGGCCTCAATCAGGATGCGGTTGGCCCCGAGAATGGGGTATACCTTGGCCTTGAAACTTCCTCGGTCGTCCACGGTGACAGGCTGTCCGGCCATTTTCACAGTGGCCTTGGCCGTGGTCATTCCCTCGACCGTCAATCCTGCTCCCGAGTAGGCCGTGGAGGTTCCATCCGGGGGGACGGTTCTCACGATTAGAGAAGGGGACTGCTGTCGGATGGCTAGGATTTCATCTGCCGCGCGCGACCGTACGCGCTCCATTTTTCCTGAGTCGTGCGAGTACTGACCGAGATTCTGAATCAACAGTCCGGATACCTCGCGTGCACGCTGAAGCCCAAACTGCACACTGGGTGTTCCAAGCTTCACGGCCGTCTCATTGATAGTGCAGGCCAGCAGGTTCAGGTATTCGGCGTCCTCCATGCCTTCCCGGAGAAGCTCCAGGCGTATGGAACTGATGGGACCTTTCGGGAGTTCTTCCTCCGGCCCGTGCCCCGTATCGCCAACGGGATAGAGAAGGAATCCGCCTCCATTGCCTTCCTGAGTCATTGGCTGCGTCCAGACATCCTGGAATTTCCTGGCTCGCGCTTCCGGATCTTGACGCGAGTTCATGACCACCGACGGCACATAGAGACCCGTGATCTGATAGTGACTTTTCAGCCAGGGAATCATGCGATGGTGAATCCCCGGGATGTCGATGAGAAGGTTCGGAAAGGGAGACGCCGCGTCGCCCGAAAGTTTCCACCATATCTGTTGACCTGTCTCTTGGCTTTGACGCGCCGACCGCACGTCGAAGTCGCTGATGGAAGGGGCCCAGATATCCACACGGTTCGCCAAGTCCGGCGCCGGGACAGCGGCGATCATGAAGCGGACGCCGGGTAGCTTCTCCTTGAGATGGTCAATGGCGAGCTTCACCAACTCGCATTTCTCCGGCTTCGGTTCTTCGGCCAGAAAGAAAACGGTGCGGGAGCGGAGCTGCGGGTCCTTGTGCAGCCGCGCCACCACGGAGCCTTCCTCGCCGCGACTCACCTCGGCAACATCGAGAGGGAAGAACGCGGGAGACGAGGATCGGTTGAGATAGCGGTCTATCTCGCGGGCGTCCAGAGGAACCGGGACACCGGAAGGCTGGAATCCCTTCGACTTAAGGTAGGTGAAATACTTGTCGGTCAGGCGACGATGTACGGGGCTACCAAACTCGGTTTCGTGACCCCACGCGATCTCCTCTTCGGAAAGCCCCAGCAAGGTTTGCATGGACAAGGCATCGGGCAGTGTGAAGTCCCACACCCGGAGGTCAACCGGTACCGTTGCGGCAACCTTCTGGTCCGTCAGAACGTGGATGGAACCTTCGTAGAGACCCGGCGCAGCCACACGGGGCACCTTGATCGTGACCCAGAAGGGCTGGTTGCCGCTGGCGGACCGGATAGCCACCGGTTTCTTGTGCGGTATGAGGGGGTCCGGCCAGGACGTGGGTTGCCCCGTGCCGGTTGTAGAACTGCTTTGGGACGTTGGTTCGCGAATGGGAACATATCCGACGCGGTACACGGTGGCCGAATCTTTGGAGATGATTCCCTTCCCCGAAGGTAGGACGAAGTCCATCACTCTGATCTGCACCTTCTGCAGATCGACGTGAGGCGTGATGACAATCTGGAGTGATTCCTGTTCGTTCCGGGCTGCCCGTATGGTGAAGATTCTGTCGGAGGGCTCCGGTGGACCTCCGAGACTATCGGGCTGTGTATCCCGCAACACCTTCTCCGTCGAGGGCGCGAGCCAAGCGCGAAATGAAGCTGCATAAACGCCAGCGGAGAACCCGCAACACAGAAACAAGCTGACACACCATACTCGTAAGGCTACCGTAATCACCTCTTCAAATCCAGTTACTGACAGTGAGCGCTGTCGGCGGCCAATGTCGACACGTCACAGATCGCCGTGCACGTACATCAGAATTCCTGCCACGGTTGGGGCGACCGTTTCGGTGCGCAGGATGCGCGGTCCCATGCTGACCGCCGGGAATCCGTGCTCGGCAGCGACATCCACCTCGTGGCGGGTGAAGCCGCCCTCTGGCCCCACTGCAATGACTGCCGACGAGAATTCCGTACCCTCCACTCGATGGCGGAACCCATCGGCACTGCCCTCGTACAGGACCAACTTCAGGTCCGCGCATCGGTGGGCCGCAACCGCATCGCGCAGGGAGCAAGTCTCGGATACGTCCATTACCGACGCTCGCCCACACTGCTCGGTGGCCTGCCGGGAAATCTTCCGCCACCGCGCAAGTCTCCTTTCCCGGCGCAGGTCGTCCAGCCGGGGAACAGCTCTGTCCGTCAGGATGGGCACCAGCTCACGCACTCCCAGTTCTGCGCACTTCTGGATGACGGTGTCCAGTTTGTGTCCTTTAGGCACGCCATGCAGCACGGTTAGTTGCAGCGATGGCTCCGCAGCAACCGACCGGGACTGCACCGACCTGCCGATTACCTCGTGACCGTCAATGGAGAGCACCTCAATCTCGCGCTCCGTTTCGCAGTCGTCCAGCAGCAGGAAACGATCGCCAGGTCCCAGCCGCCATACGCGAGCCACACGCCTGGCCGCTTCGTCGCGAAGACGAATATTGTCGTCCTCACCGGATCGCCGATCGCAGGCAAACTCACTCACGGGCAGGAAGATGCGCGGCAAATGCGACCCACTCCTCTTCGTCTTTGCTGCAGCCGTTCGGGCCGCCCAGCACTTCTGCCATGATCAACCCTGCCTCAACAACGGTATCCCGAATCGCCGGCCAGTTCTCGGCAGACACTCCTGACCCAATGAAATAGCCTCCGGGAATCAGCAGACGCCCCGACTCCCGGAGTCGACCCGACTCTCGGAGTCGACCCAGATGGTGTGTCAGCCGGAGTATTTCCGTGGAGGTTAGATTGGCGACAATCAGGTGGAACTGCTCACTGAGGATGTCTGAAAAATCACCAAGTAGAACACAGAAAGATGCGTCCCCATCGATCTCTCTGGAGACGACAGCATTCGAGTTCCTCCGAATATTGTCAACCGCAGCTTCCGTTGCCAATGGGTCATTGTCCAGTGCAGTCACCGGATAGGCGCCCAGGTAGTGCGCCGCCAAGGCCAGGATGCCTGTACCTGTACCCACGTCCAGGAGGGATTGACCCGGCACAACATGCCTCTCCAGCAGTTCCAGGCAGTACTGTGTTGTGACATGGTGCCCGGTTCCGAAGGCCATCCCGGGATCAATCTTCAGGATGATGCGTTCCGCGTTCGCTGGCCCCAACGGCGCCCACGATGGCTGGACTCGAAGTCGCGTCCCGATGTCGACGGGATGAAAGTGATCTTTCCAGCTCTCCGCCCAGTCATCCGTTTTCACGGGCGCGTGGAGGAGTGAATCCACCTTGATTCCCCCGACCTCCGATGATGCGCGAATCAGGGCGCGCCTGAGTTGGCGAAACTGCTCTTCGAAGCTCGGAGAGTCACCCAAGTACCCAATTACCGACGCCTTGTCGCCTCGGTCCTCGATCTCGCTGCCCGAACAACCCGCGTCCACAAAAAGCTGAGAAACGAGGTCAATCGCGTATCGACTGACATCAACGCTAACCTGTTGCCATTCCATCTTTCGAGTGATCATTCTATGAGAAGCGGCCTTTTTTGGCAAGGACGGGCGCAAGAGCTTCCGGCATGAGAGGTGATGTCAGTGACCAAACTTCGCCTTCTCGCCTACCCAAATCGTTGGTCCGCTGTCGGTACTCCTCCAGCGATTTGCAGGGCATCTCTGAGATTCAGCTTGCCGTCGTACAGGGCCTTGCCGATGATTGCTCCCTCGACTCCCGCGGGCTGTAGTCTCTTGAGGAGATGTATGTCGTGCAGCGCGGAGACCCCACCAGCGGCGATGACCGGAACCTTGGTGGCGCGAGCGAACTCCGTTAAAGCTGGGATATTCGGTCCTTGCAGCATTCCGTCACGCGCGATGTCTGTGTAGATGAAACGACGACAGCCTGCTGCGCCAAGCTGCGCGGCCACGTCTCTCGCGAGGAACATCGTGTCTGCTTCCCACCCGTCGATGGACACGACACCTTCACGGGCGTCGATGGCGACGACGATCTGGTGCCCAAATTCCTCGCACAACAGACGGACAAAGAGCCGGTTCATGATGGCCATCGTGCCCAGCACCACCCGGCCGACTCCAGCGTTCAGGTACTGGCGGACATTCTCTTCGCTGCGGATACCACCGCCGACCTGAACCATCATGTCCACGGCATCGACGATGTCGAGGATGATGCGGTAGTTGACTGGTTCACCTTTCCGCGCGCCATCGAGATCGACAACGTGAACGTGAGTTGCTCCTTCTGCTTCCCACCGTTTGGCCACTTTGACGGGGTCGTCGTCGTACACCACCTCGCGGTCGAAAGATCCCTGGATGAGCCGGACGCACCGTCCGCCGCGAATGTCGATGGCAGGGAAAATAATCATGAGTCGCTCCTAATTTTTGGTGGGTAGGAGGCGTCCACCGAGACTTGCCAAACTACAGTCTCCCGAGCCCAATCTCAAATCTCAGATGAGCGGTGGGACTGGTTCGGGTAACACCCGCGACAATTGGCACAATCGTCGTGCATTTACCAGGGAAGATGTCTACAGTTTGACAAAATTCTCCAGCAGACGCGCCCCGACGCTGCTGCTCTTCTCGGGATGGAACTGAACGGCGAACACGTTCTCCTGCCACACCGAGGAGGCGAACGAAACTCCGTGAAACGTTCGCGTCGCGACGATGGCCTCGTTGTCCGGCGCCACAAAAAAGGAATGCACAAAATACACCATGTCCTGATGTGCCAATCCAGCCAAATGGGGGGCAGGGCGAACGACATCCAACTGGTTCCATCCCATGTGGGGGATACGCAACCCCGGCACCCCAGGAAAGCGAACGACTTTCCCGGCAAAGACCCCCAGCCCTCGGTGGCGCCCCATTTCCTCGCTTTCATTAAACAGGAGCTGTAGTCCCAGGCAGATCCCGAGGAAGGGCTTCCCCGATTCTATGGATGCGAGGATTGGCTCTCTCAGCCCGGCAGCGTCGAGATTGTGCATCGCCGCGCCAAACGCTCCGACGCCGGGGAGGACCACCTTCTCGGCCCGGGCTACATTCGCGGGGTCGCCCGACACTTCTACTGACGCGCCAAGTTTCTGAAGCGCCTTCTCAACGCTTCGAAGATTGCCCATGCCGTAGTCGATGATGGTAATCATGGAGAATTGAGAACACAGGATGGAGAACGAAAGATGGGAATGGGACGAACTTTCCCTTGCCATCCGCCATTCCTGTTACAGCACTCCTTTCGTCGAGGGGACTCCGGTCTGTAACGGATCAACGGTTGCCGCCTGTCGCAGGGCGCGGGCGAAGGACTTGAAGGCCGCCTCCAATATGTGGTGGCGGTTCTTCCCCGACAGTTGACGAAGGTGCAGATTGATATTGGCGTTGCTGGCCAATGCATAGAAGAAGTCCTGAGCAAGTTCTACGTCAAAGTCTCCAACCTTTCCAGGCTCGCATTGGAGGTCCATCTGAAGGTAGGCGCGACCGCTCAAGTCGACCGAGCACAGCACCAACGCTTCATCCATCGGCAAACAGCACTGGCCGTACCTGGCGATTTTCGCCTTGTCGATCAGCGCCTGATCCAGTGCAGAGCCGAGGCAAATTGCGATATCTTCCACCAAGTGGTGCGTGTCCACGTCCACATCTCCACTCCCGCGGAGGCGGAGGTCCATCAACGAATGTTTGCTGAAGAGTTCCAGCATGTGCTTCAGGAAGGCGACGGGGATCTCGATGTCGTACTGGCCCGTTCCATCGACATTGATCTGTAGACTGATGTCGGTTTCCTTGGTCTTGCGTACCACCGTCGCTGTGCGGTCGGTCATGGCTCATCTCCTCACTTTTTTCGCGCTACGCCTCGGAAGTAGGCCAGAAACGAATTCAGATTTGGGGCTACGATCTCCGCTCCATTCTCAACAAACAGTCTCTGGCTACCCTCTCCGCCATATCCGGAAAGCACCTGACAGGAATGCACGGGTGAGTCGGCGCTTGCTGGAAGGTCACGGTACCCTGTCACTGTTCTTAGATCGTCGAGGGAGTCCCCCACGTACACGGCGCGCCGGAAGCGCATGCGCTCCCGCAGAGCACGCAACATTCGAGGGTCCGGCTTACGGTAGCCGTCGGAGACGGTCAGGCGATACTTCGGGGGAATCACAGTCTCCAGATCCAGCCGTTCCAGCGCCAATTGCGTTTCCTCCAGGGTTCTGCCGGAAAGCACGGCGAGAGGCATCGACCTGCCTGGCAGCAGCGAAGTGTCGAGGAGAACCTCCTCCTTCTCGACGTAACCATCGCCTTTCACATATTCCGGAGTGAAGCCGTACAGTTTCTCACACCACACCGTGCCCCCGTAGATCTCCCGGAACAACTGCAAAATAAGCCTTGGGTTCACCTGCCCACTGAGGGCGCGTCGCTCGTCGGGAGGAAGCGTTTCGTGGATCAGCGTCTCTGCCACCTGAAGACCTCCTCCCTTGTGAGCGATGTCTCCAGCAAACTCCTTCAGTGTTGGCGCGGACTCGCGCAGGATGGCAGCATCCGTCGATCCCTTTACGATGGATTTCGACAGGAACAGCAACAGAACGGCGTGGGTCAAATCCTCATCGCTGTTAAAGCCCCCCGCGCGTTTGAAGAGTTCGACTTCCTCGGGTTTGATGGCGCGGTCGACGAGCGGCCACTCAAGAATGTGCTGCAGGTAGTAACCGACTGTTTCACAAACGACCACGGGGAATGACTGCGAAACATCCATAATGACCCCGTCGATGTCGAAGATGAGCGCGTCCACTCGGGGAAGCAGCTTCATCATCCCATCCTGAATAAGAATTTCGTTACCGGTCAGTGCAGGGGGCATTGGTTTAGTTAGGGTTCAGGTGTCGGGTTTCAGGTTTCAGGTGCCAAGGGAGGGGGCCACGCCCGGGGTATCCCGTTCCACGCCGTCAGCATATCCTCCCCCATCACTTATCATTTATCCTTCAGCCTCACCTGGAGCGCCTGATAGTGTTCCGGGAGGTTCTCGGCATTAGTAAGCGTCTTCAGGTGATCCGCGAGGTTCTCCGCACCTCTGCGGGAGACCGAGATGAGGCTTGATTTCTTCACGAAATCATCCACACTCAATCCGGACGAGAAGCGCGCGGTGGTCGCCGTCGGAAGGACGTGACTGGGGCCAACGAGGTAGTCGCCCAGCGGCACCGTCGAGTATTCACCGACAAAAATCGCTCCCGCGTTGCGGACCCGATCGAGGTGTTCCCACGGGTTCGCGAGCAGAACCTGAACGTGTTCTGACGCGGCCTCGTTGAGAAGTCGCATCGCCTCTTCAAGCGACCCCACCACCAATGCACCCCCAAACTGCCGGAAGGATTCGCGAATGTGTTCCGCTCGCGGCGCCCTGTCCAAGGCGGCGTCCACCGCAGCGACCACGGACTCTGCCTGCTGAAGTGACGTGGTAATGAGCAGTGAGCACGAATCGGGACCATGCTCCGACTGAGCCATGAGGTCGGCCGCTATCCACTCCGGTCGTCCCGTGCCGTCGGAAAGGATTGCCACCTCGGAAGGACCCGGTAGCGACTCGATGCCCACTGTCCCAAAGAGCAGCTTTTTCGCCAACACGACGTAAATGTTGCCCGGCCCCACGATCTTGTCGACGCGGGGGATCGTGTCCGTGCCGAGCGCGAGGGCGGCAACCGCCTGCGCCCCCCCGACGCGGTAAATCTCGTCGACTCCGGCGACATCCGCGGCAACGAGCACATGGGGACTAATCTCCCCCTCGTGTCCGGGAGGGCAGACAAGCGCGACCTGTCGGACGCCCGCTACCTTGGCCGGCACGCTTGTCATCAGCACGGTGGATGGGTAGTTCGCCTTCCCGCCAGGAACGTACACGCCCACTCGATCCATTGGGGTCACCTTCTGCCCCAGCGCTATTCCGTCCGGTGCGTAGTCCAGCCAAGACACGGGCAACTGCTTGCGGTGATAGCTCTCGACACGTTGTTTCGCTTCCTCGACCGCTGTGACGAACGCGTTGTCCACCCGGTGACGCGCCGCGGCCACTTCGTCCTGGCTTACTCGAAGTCGGTCCCGGGTGAGATCAACGGTGTCGAACTCGCGGGTGAAACGCAGCAGCGCCGCGTCTCCCTCCGCGCGCACCGCCTCGATAATGGCGCGCACCGTCTCTTCCTGATCGTGCAGGTAGGACAACTCTTTTCCAGCGTTGATCTCCCGCAGTCTGTGGCGGCAGGCATCCAATCCGGAGAAGATGGGAAAACAGGGGTTCATGGGTGTTTGCAGTCAATATTGGAACGTTCAGCAGTGACGCGTGGAGTATAGCACCGGCCAGAAAGGAGTGTCAAATAATCTCTGCCTCCCGGGTGCAAGTAAGAATTGTGAGAATCCAGCCCAGCCGGAACCATAGGCGCCTATAATCTGGAAACCGACAGTGATCGTGTAACGCAGTTTGCGGTTCGTCGGTCCGGAGTGAATTCATGCTACAACCCCCATCCGGTCGGGTGAAAGTAAGATTTGTGATCGTCAGCCCTGTCGCCCCTGCGACAGGGCTGACGGTGGGGGCCTCCCCTTACCCAGACAGCCCCTGCTGTCGGTAAGCTGAGCGAGCGGGGGGGGGCTCGCAGGGAACAGGTGGAACCGTCACATTAGCCCTGTAGCAGGGGCTACAGGGCTGACGATCACGGCGGACTCACAGAGTCCGAATCATGCGCCATCACAAATCTGACTTACACCCCTGCCTCCCGTGTGTGCGCGGACGAGCCCGCCTATTCGCCCCCCGAGGCTTCGGGGTTTCCGCTGCGCTCCAACATTCGCCCATTCGATGATTCGCCTATTCGCCTTGCCGTTTGACTTCCAATCTCGCGCTTTGATATAATTCGCCACGTTACCGAGGCACCGCAGCCGGTCGCGATTGGACTGCTCCGATTCTCGGAATTGTGAACGGGGCTATGGAAGGGGAGTTCGCCTTGTTCGGAGACAAGATTGTTAAACGATTAGAAGACCAGTCCGTCAAGCTGATGGAAGAGACCCTGAGCGAAATCAGGGCAACGGCCAGCGAACACATTAAGGGCGTGCCCGATGAAGAGTTGCGCGTCTGTCTCTACATGTTCGTTCTTAAGGTACTCGACTTTGTCCGCGGCGTGGCCGGAATGAGTCCGACAGCTGCGCCGTCTGATTTCAAGCAGGTGTTCCTTGAGTCCGGGCGATTGGTGATGGAGGCCATTGACGCTCAGAATTCCTACACGTCCGCCCATTCCGAGAAGGTGGCGCGTCACTCGGGCATGATTGCCGGTCGGCTCGGGCTGACCGACCAGGAGATCGTGGACATTGAGTATGCCGCTCACGTGCATAACATCGGTATGATCAACACCAGTCAGCGTCTGATTACATCTCCGCGGAAGCTGACGGACAAGGAGCTGTCTGCCGCGCGCAATCACTGCGTCGTTGGGGCGGAAATTCTCCGTCCCATTGAATTCCTCAGCAACATCGTCCCGATGGTTCGCTACCACCACACTCGCTTTGATGGGGGAGGATTCCCCGGAGGGCTGAAAGGCGACGATCTTCCGTTGGGCGCTCGCATCATCTCGATCTCCGACGCGTACCAAGCCATGATTTCGGAGCGCCCTCACCGACCCGCATACTCGTTGGACGACGCTCTGAAAGAGATTGACAAGGAAGCCGGGAAGCAATTTGATCCCAAGCTTGTGCCGATCGCACACGAACTGAAACCTATCGCTTGAGCAGGTGCAACGCATGAGTTTGAATACGGGACTTGATTTTGAGAAGGTACGCGGGCTCCTTCAGGAGCGAGACGCTCGCGAGGAGACGGGTGCGCAGATCCCGGCTCCCGTCCTGCCCGATTTCCCTTCCATGCCCAACTCCGTTGAGGAAACAGGACTTAGTTTCAGTTTTCTCTGCGATCTTGCGATGAAAACACTCCTCGCTCAGGGCCAGATTACCGGTGGCTACATCGCCGACTTCTTGCGCGTCCCCTACCAGAATGTTTTGGAGAATGTGCTGCGCTTCCTGCGGGATGATGGTCAGGTTGAGATTAAGAAGGGCGCCGGATACGACGAGACCACCTGGGAACTCGCCCTGACCAACAAGGGGATGGTGACCGCTAACAGTATCATGGACCGTGAGGGCTACATCGGGCCCGCGCCCGTGCCTCTCGCAACCTACAATCGGCAGATTGAGGAACATCCCGCCATCTGGGAGAGCGTGACGGAAGAACTGCTGCGAAGCAGTGTGGACGACTTGGTCGTCAGCTCCAGGACGCTTGCGGCCCTCGGCCCCGCCTTTAACTCCGGGCATTCCATGTTCCTCTACGGCAACGCGGGTAACGGGAAGACGCTGCTATCGGAGCGGCTCAGTCAATCTCTGCGCGGGGGCTTCCTTCTCCCGTTTGCTGTTGAGGCGGGTGGGCAGGTTATCCGGATTTTCGATGCGGTGTACCACGAGGTTATTCAGGATCCTCAGGAGGTGCGCCGAATCAAGACCGAGGAAGGCGAGAAGGCCCCTCGGGTGGATGAGCGCTGGATCGTCGCTTCCCGTCCCTTCATCATCACTGGCGGCGAGTTGACACTCGACAAGCTGGAACTCAACTTCGATCCCAAGCTGCGTTATTACATCGCGCCTCTCCAGATGAAAGCCAACGGCGGCATCCTGATGATCGATGATTTCGGTAGGCAGCAGATGTCGCCGCGTGATCTGCTCAACCGCTGGATCGTTCCCTTGGAGAAGCGGTACGATTTTCACAACCTCGTCAGTGGGTTGCAGATTCAGGTTCCTTTTGAGGTCTTCATCATTTTCTCGACCAACCTTGCTCCGAAGGACCTGGTTGAAGAAGCCTTCCTGCGACGCATCCGGTACAAAATCGAGATTGGCGACCCGCCGGAGGAAGACTTCCGGGAGATCTTTCGCCGCTGCTGCAGCAATATGAACATTCCGTTCCAGCCGGAAATGTTGGAGTACCTCGTTGAGGAGCACTATCACAAGGTACAGCGGGGTTTCCGATCAGTTCACCCGCGGGATTTGCTGTCCCAGATCAAGGACATATCGGGCTACCGTGGAGAGCCGCCAACACTCACGAAAGACTTGATCGACACCGCGGTCGCCACCTATTTCGTTGACCTCGGCTGACCTGCTGCAAACGATTGCCGGGAGAACTCATGAAACGCGCAACATCCTCGTCGCCCAAGTCACTGCTGCTGTCGCTATTGGGCCTGTTCTTCTTTTTGGGGTTTCGTGGGTGCGGAGGGGGCTCTTCCAGCTCCGGGCCCGTTCCCCCACCGCCAGATCCCGTGTCGCTTCGAAGGGGCTTTGACGCAGCCAAAGCCTTCAACCTGCTGGAAGCGCAGGTCAATTTCGGGCCTCGCGTCCCTGGCACGCAGGCCCATGAAGACGCGCTGAATTTTCTCTTCGCTGAGTTATTCAAAGTGACCGATCGGCAGGAGAAACAAACGTTCAACGGGATCATCGAGGGGGAGACCCGCGCACTCACCAACCTCATCGGGGTCATCGATGCGAGTGCGGCACCCCGTCAGAATCCGCAGAAGATACTGCTGGGCGCGCACTGGGACTGCCGACCGGTAGCGGACAGGGACCCCAACCCCGCCAATCGCGATGATCCCATCGACGGAGCCAACGATGGCGCGTCAGGTGTTGCCCTGCTCTTGGAGGCGGCGCGCATTCTCATCAACGACCGACCTCCGGTACAGGTGATCGTCGTCTTCTTTGACGCAGAAGACAGCGCACGTCCGGAGGAGATGTTCCTGGGGTCGGAGTATTTCGCCACACACATGGGCAGTTACAAGGCGAATCAGGGGATCAATTTGGACATGGTTGGCGATGCCAACCTGAACGTCAATCGTGAACAGAACTCCATCAATGCGAACGCTGCGCTGTATAGCGCGGTTCTGGAGGCGGCAGAGGAGCTTGGCTTCAGCAAGTATTTCACCGGTCGGTCGACGTTCATCACCGACGATCACATCCCACTCATCAATGCGGGCGTCCCCACCATCGATCTCATCGATTTTGAGTACCCCGACTCAAGCCACCGCTACTGGCACACGTTGGATGACACCGTAGACAAGTGCAGCCCACAATCGCTCATGATCGTCGGTGAGACGGTCCTGCGGGCGGTCTACCAGTTGACGCGGTGAAGATGCGGATGCGTGCCTGAGAGTCCCAGAGGATAGCGGGAGCTTGGTCTCTGCGAGACAAGCCGCTGCTTTGTTCCGTCTCCGTATTGCCTCAGTGAATGCCCAAATGCCCGAGGGCAAGCCGAGTCACATAGAACAGAGCCACTCCCACAAACACGATCGCCGCGATCTTGAATCCCCGCACTTCGTTGATTTCGGGAATGAGGTCTGAGGCTGCCACGTAAATCATCACGCCGGTGCTGAGCGGCAGCGCTACGGAAATGAGACCCCCGCTGACACCCACCAATAGCGCACCCAGAAGGGTGGTGCCCGCGATGATGGCTGCACCGGTCAAAGCCTGGCGGGGGGTTTTGCCGGATGCAAGAAGAATCGCTGATACGGTGAAACCTTCCGGGAACTTGTGAAGGATGACCGCGCCAAAGATGAGCACCCCTACAACGTTGCTCACATGGAACCCCGCTCCCACGGCCGCTCCATCGAAGAAGGTGTGGACGCCGATTCCCAGCAGCGTGCTGAACCCGACCGTCTCGTGCAACAGTCCGCAGTCGCCGTGGTGCTCGTGGTGCCCCAGGTGAACGTGTTCGCCGACCGTGTGCTCGAAGAAGTGGATGAACAGGTACCCCACGAGAATCAACACCGGCGCGTAGGTCTCATTCAGGTGAATGCTCTCCGGAACCATCTCCAGGAAGGCGGCAGCCAACATGAATCCCCCCCCCAGGGCGATCGCGTAGGTTAAAGCGTTATAGCTGCGCGGCCGCTGGAAGGCCGCAAGCATTCCACCCAGCAGATTGCCAAGCGCCACCAAAGCGCCAAACACCAAGGCAGATAGGAGAGGACTCACCGATTGCTCCCTGAAAGTTGACCGATGTTACCACTGCCATCCAGCACACGTCAAACCGGATTATCAGGCTTCCGGGGAGGGTCACTACGATGTCGAAGGGGATGTGGTAAAATGTGAGCGCTCTGTTCGGATGGCTTCCCCAGCCGGACGGGAAACCTGATGTCTCTCAGAAAGGAATCCATGCAGACGGTAGTGCGACAGTCGCCCCCCGGTCTTTCCTCGCGGAGGCGCGGGTTCACTTTGGTTGAGTTGCTTGTGGTCATCGCTGTCATTGCGGTGCTGGCAGGAATTCTCTTCCCTGTCTTTGCGCGAACTCGCGAGAAGGCCCGACTCTCAACCTGCACATCCAATTTACGGCAGATCGGGCGTGCCATCGTCATGTACACCGCGGACTATGATGACCGTTTCCCGTTTGCCGGCACGCTACTCGGGTCGAGCGAGGGGGTTCTCGCTGCGGCTCCACTCAAAGTGGTTCTCCATCCTTACGTTAAGAACGAGCAGATCTGGTACTGCCCCAGTTGGTTGGGGGAACATGGAAATCTACTGGAGACCAACGTTCTCTGGAAGCAGAATGGGGCCACCTACGGATACAACGCTTTCCCCAACGAACCGGATGGAACCCTCTATGGTCGGTCACTCAGTGAAGTGATCCGGGACTCCAACAAGCCGATGGTCTGGTGCGCGTCCGGCAGCGCCCACGACAGCATCGGTCCAGAACAATGGGCGGCGAGCAAACCCGGTTCCGTGAACATCTGCTATGTGGACGGCCATGTGAAACTCTATAAGGGGACTCTGGAATCATTCACAAACATCGTTTTTGCGCCATTGAGTGGAGGGCAATGAGAAGCGAAGATACTGTGCGAAATTCTTCAGAAAAGGTTGAGGTGATCATCGGCGCCGCTCGCGCGGGAAAGACCCGTCGCATCCTTGAACTGTATGCCGACAGGTTGAAGAAGAGCGGCGCTTCATCGGCGGTATTGCTGGTGCCCTCGCACCGACAGGTGCGTGAACTCAAGCGCCTTCTGCTGACCGAATACAGCCTTCCCAGCCTGGTTGGCGCGCGCATCCTCACCCTCCCCGATGTATCGGACGCCATCCTGCGGGAGAACCACCAGTCCCTGCGACCGATCTCACCAATGGCCCGGCATTTGCTGTTGCGGCATATTGTGCGGGGGTTACACGAGGGCCGCAAACTCGTTCACTTTGCTCCACTGAGCGGCTATCCCGGCTTCCTGCGCGCCGTGCTGGAACTACTTTCCGAACTCAAACGCGGGGCAGTGGAGCCCGAACAGCTTGAGCAAGTCTCGCAAGAAGGAGAGTTTCGGGAAAAGCGAACCCAGGAGTTGTCCGCCATCTACACCGCCTATCAGAACTCGCTCAACGAACTCAATCTGTTCGACGCCGAAGGGCGCTTCTGGTGGGCGCGCAACCTGATGGAACACGGACAATGCAAACCGTTTGAGCAGATCGGGTTGCTGCTGGTGGATGGCTTCTCCGACTGGACACCAACTCAGTGGAATGTGCTGCGGCATCTCGTTGACCGCTGTGACGAGGCGGTGTTCACCCTTACACTGGAGAATCCCGAGAACTCGCAACGCGCGGACCTCTTCCTGCCGACGGGCAGAACATTGGAGCGACTCCGCGCCACGTTCGGGGGTGCCGTACAGACGGACTACATCCATCCTGACTGGTTGCAAGACCAGCACCTTGAGCGACTCGCCCACTATCTCTTCGTCCCGATGGTCTTCGATGTGCTCACTTCCGCTCCCGAACCAGGACAGATTCCGGGGAGGGAAGACTCCGAGGAGAGCCTGCCCATCGAGATCATCACCGCGCCGGGGAAATCGCGGGAGGTGGAGGCGATCGCGCGACGTGTCAAGGAACTGCTGCTGAATGGCGTACCACCCGACTCCATCGGCGTAGTGTTCCGGCATCTCGAGGAGTATGGAGGCATCGCGAGCGAAACGTTCCGAGCCCTTGGTGTTCCCATTCACGTCGAGCGCGGGCCGACTCTGCTGGAGCAACCGGTGGTTGCGGCTCTCTTCGGTTTATTGAGGGTTCCCGCCCGAGACTACCGCAGAACGGATGTGCTTCAGTTCTTCAACTCCAGTTATGCTGATGTCTCGGAAATCACCCCGGAGGGGCTGACACTGTCAGGCCTGGACTGGGCGACGCGCGAGGCTGCAATCACCCGTGGCGCGGACCGGTGGGTGCACGGCCTGAGGGAACTCATCAGGAACCCGCGCAGCACGCGGGGGCAACGCGACGCGAACGGGGAGAACCTACCCACGAAGAGTGAGGCGCTGCAAAATGCGGCCCGCTTGAGCCTGGAGTTCTTCACAAACCTCCGAACACTCTTCGACGCAATCCCAACGACAGCTCGTCTCTCGGACTATCTGGACAGCCTGTCGGGCCTGTCCCATTTTCTGACCGTTGCGGAAACTGAGGACCTCTCCCGGAGCAGCGTCGCGATGGCGTACTCGCTGCGCGCAAGGGAAGAGGCCGGCGCATGGCAGATGCTGTGGGACTCGGTGAGTGAACTGCGGCAACTCACCGCTCGATGCAGCGAGATGAATTCCGCGGTGGACATGCGCGGATTCTCCGACCTGCTGCGCGAGTTGCTGGCCGATGTTCGCCTTCCTGCGAGCGCGCGGGCCGAGGGTCGCGTGAAAGTGATGGACGTATTTCAGAGCCGGGACTCATCCTTCAACCATCTCTTCATCGGCGGGTTGCAGGAAAAGGAGTTCCCCAGAATCGTCAGGGAGAGTCCGTTTTTCAGCGACGCCGAACGGCAGCGGCTGAACGCACTGGGCGTTAACCTGGCGGAACGCCTGCCGCGGCAGAGAGAGGAAGCATTCCTCTTCTACCAGGCGGTCACTCGCGCGAGGCACCGCCTGTACCTCTCGCATCCCTCGTCCGATTCCAGCGGCAGGGAGGTGATTCCCTCCTACTATCTGCAAATGGTTGATCAGTGCTTCCGGGGAGTGACCATTCATCACCGCGAAGAGAAATCCTCACAGGTCGTGCGTTCGCTGACAGACGTGTGCAGTCAACGGGAAATGGAAGAGAACGTGTTCTTCGAACTTTCGCGGCCGCGTGACCGGTTGCGCGACGGTGCAGCCGCGTTGCGCGACGCTTACAACCTTCTTGCCGGAGGTCAATCGGACCGCGTCAAGAGAATCTACCGAGGCGTGGAGGCGCAGACGCGTCGCTACGCCCGCGGCGCCTTTGATGAGTTCGACGGAATGCTCCGGGATAACCGGGCGGTTCGGGAGTCGCTGCAGCAGGCGTTCCCGCGGGACTCGCTGTTTAGCGCCGGTCAACTGGGGCTTTATGGTTCATGCCCTTTCCGGTACTTCGCCGAGCGTCTGATACGGGCTGAACCTATGGATGAACCCACAGAACTCGTGGAGCCGAGACAGAGAGGGATTGTCTACCACCGGATTCTTCAGCGATTCCTTCAGCGCCACGCGGGGCCAGTGACAGCCGAGTCGCTGCCAGCGGCGCGGGAGATGCTGACGCGCCTGGTGGACGATTGCTTTGCGTCCGCCGCCGAGGACATCCGAACTCCGGGCAAGGCGCTGTGGAACATCGAAAAAAATCTGTGCCATGAAGTAATGGAGCGGTTCTTGCAGCATGAAGTGACGTTGACAGAGAAGGGACACGTGCCGCTGAATGAATACCTGGAGGTCGCCTACGGCGGCGCCGCCGCCGTGCCCCCGCTTGCAGTGACGCATGACGGGGAGACGGTCTGGATCGCGGGGCGCATCGACCGAATCGACAAGGTAGGCGGCGAGGGATTTGCGGTCTACGACTACAAGACGGGGACCGCCCCTGGAGCGCAATGCGTTGTCGAGGGAACGGACCTCCAACTGCCCATCTATGCCATGGCTGCAAGTTCGTTGCTCTTCGATGGCTGTGAAGATTGCGTTGGGTGGGCGTACTACTCGGTCAAAACCCCCGTCAGGCTGGCGAGCGCCGTCCCGTCCAAAAAACACGCGGTTAGCGAGCTGCTTGACGTGGCAAGAACGCACATCGTCAACGACGTCCGGCAGATACGGCAGGGATGTTTCCAGGTCCACCCGAAGGGTGATGTCTGTAACCGCTGCGGTCTGAAACCACTGTGCCGCGTGGAGTCCTGGAGGATTCGGGACAAAACAGAGCCTCGGTTGACCCACAGGAGGAAGGAGAGCGGAAACGATGGTTGAGGATCTCCTCACTGACAGTAGAGACCGCGAAGCTGCCGTCAACACATTCGACCGCAATATCTTTCTGGCCGCGGGCGCGGGATCGGGGAAGACACGCGTGCTCGTGGATCGCTATGTAAAGATGCTGGAGGACGACCTCGCGGGAGTGCCGGAGATCGTGGCGATCACCTTCACCGAGAAGGCTGCTGCGGAGATGAGAAAACGCATCCGCCTCCGATGCACCGAGAAGATTGACAGCCTCGGGCACGATGAGGAGCAACGGCGGAAGTGGGAGCGCCATCGCTGCAACCTCGAGAGCGCGCCTATCAGCACGATCCACTCTCTGTGTACCCGTCTATTGAAGGAGAACCCGGTCGCCGCGGGGATTGATCCCGGGTTCAACGTGTTGGATGAGACACAGGCGCGAATGCTTCTCACGGAGACGGTGGAAGAATTCTTCGTCCGCCGGCTCACTGAGGACCCGGATACCGCCCCGGCGGCGCTGGCTTCGCTCGTGGCAGAATATGGCGCGCTGACACTACTGAAGGTTCTTAGCATGGCGCTCTCCGACGCGGAGCTGTGCAGCGAATGGCTGGATGTGGCGCGCTCTCCCCAGGAGCTCGCGGAGCAGTGGCACGAAGCAGCATTCAGCATGGCGGCGACCGCACTCCCCCTGTTGCTGGCAACTCAGCGTGTGCGGGACGCTCTAAACACCGTCTGTTTTGTCGAGCCATTGGATGAGAGCGACAAACTGGCGCAGCTTCGCGACACTGCGCTGGAGCCGGCGAGAACGCTGTCGGCATCCGGCAATTTCTCGCCGGACAAACTCACGGCCGCCATCGGCCTGAGCGGACTACGCGCCCCCGGGAATGCCGGCGCAGCGGCGAAGTGGCCGTCCGCGGAAGAGTTGGCGAAGATGAGGGAGTCTCTGCGAGTTCTGTCACAGGCATTCAAGCCCTTGGATGCCTTGCGGGAAGAGCACTTTGCTGGTGGATCCTTTCAGCGTTGCGCCCAGCAGACCGCCCTGCTGATGGATGAACTGCGGCTCATCCATTGCGAGTTCCAGAACACGAAGAAGGCGCAATCGCTGCTGAGTTTCGACGACCTGCAACTCAGCGCACACGCGATGCTGAAGAGCTCTCCGGCCACGCGGCAGCGCTATCAGGAAAAATTCAGGCAGGTTATGGTCGATGAGTTCCAAGATACCAGCCGACTGCAAACTGAAATCGCATGGATGCTCGCCGGCAGCGCGAATGGCTGCCAGGAACCGCCCGCCGGCCGACTGTTTGTTGTCGGGGACGCCAAGCAATCGATCTACCGATTTCGGGGAGCGGACGTAACAGTCTTCAACTCGACGCGCGACGCCTTTGATAAGTCTCCCACCGCGCGTGTCTTTCATCTCAGCGCCAACTTCCGAAGTCAACCGTCTCTCTTGGAGTTCTTCAACGAGAGCTTCTCCGATCCTGCTCTCATGGGAACGGATCCCTGCCGTCCGGCGTATGAAGTTTTCTATGAACCACTCGACCCCTCACCTGACCGACCGGAGAGCGTCGTCCCGCCCGTTCATGTCCAGGTGGTTCGGTCGGCGGTAAACCGGGGCGAGGAAGAACCCGAAGACGGTGACTCTGAACTGCTGAGCCTGAGCGTGCTTCGTGAGTGGGAGGGAGATGCGCTCGCGCGGAGGATACAGGACTTGGTGGGGTCGGGAACGAAGGTCTATGACCGCGATGCCAGGCAGTTGCGTCCGGTGTGCTATGGCGATATAGCAATACTGTTCCGATCCATGACGGACGCGTCCCTCTACGAACGCGCCCTGCGTCTGTCGAACGTTCCCTACTACATTGAGGCTGGACGCGGCTTTTTCCAGCGCCTGGAAATCGTTGACATTCTAAGTATTCTCCAGCACCTCGAGCGACCGGATGACGCTTTCCACCTCGCCGCGGTGTTGCGCTGTCCCTGTGTCGCCATATCCGATGTCACGCTCTACTGGCTGTCCACCGGGAGGGGTCTGTTGGCCAACTTCCACAGAATCGGCAGGGGCGAGATTCCAGACGAAATGCCTCTATCAGAGCCAGAACTGGAGAAGCTGCAATTCGCGGCGACCGCCTTTGGGCGACTGCGGAGCATCAAAAATCGGCTTCCCCTTTCCCGACTCATTGAGGAGGTCCTCAACGCGACGGGCATGACGGCGGTATTGCTGACTCAGTTCAACGGTGAGCGGGCGGCGGCCAACCTGCGCAAGCTGACGGAGGTGGCACGCGAGGTAGAACGCTCCGGACTTTTTTCGCTGCAGGATTTCATCCGTCACCTGGATGACCTTCGGCTTGAGGAAGAGCGAGAAAGCGAGGCCGCCGTTGAGGAGGAAGGTGGCAATGTGGTCAGGATTCTCACCATCCACAAGTCGAAGGGGCTTCAGTTCCCTGTGGTAATTCTTCCCGATCTGCTGCGCGGGAAGCAATGGCGACAGGTAGCGCCGGTGATGTTGAGCCGCACGCACGGCATCATCTGCAAAGTGAGGGACGGAAGAGGCACGCGAGTGTATCCCGGCGTCACACAGCTATTCCACGACGATGAGGCGCAGCGTGACCTGGCCGAATCGCGACGGCTGTTGTATGTGGGTATGACGCGCGCAGGAGATCATCTGCTGTTGAGCGGAGCGCACTGTACCCGGGGAACTCGCCAGCCCAAACCGGAAGAAACGTGGATGGGGTGGATCTCGTCAGCTGTAGAGCTTGGTCTCTTCGCTACGGACTCGCAGCGAGTCCGCGAAGACAAGACGCCGTCATCATCTGTGTCGGTAAGATGCGACATCCTGCCGGTAGAAGGAGAAGTTCCATTCCGTCGGACGGGCCGACACCACCCGCCCCTCGCCGGCGAGATGACAACCGCTCTGCAAAATGGCGAGCCTCTCTCCAATGCTCCACCCGACGCGGCGCTCCAGCGACGGATCAGTTCTATCTCACCCGATTGGTCCGCGCTGCGAACCTTGTCGGTCACCCAGTTGCTGCGCTACATGCGCTGCCCGCACCATTTCTATCTGCGTAACCTGGAAGGCATTCCGGACATGCCGGTTGGCCCCCAGGAGGCTGCTTTGTCAAAGGGCAACCGTCTCTCCGCGGCCGAACGAGGCACACTGATCCACCGGGTCCTGCAGGCCGTCAGCTTGACGGGATCCGCCAGTATCCCCCAGGCCGTCGCGGATTCGCTGGCCGAGATCGTCCAACGCCCGGACGACCTTTTGCGGCGGGCAGAAATGGAGTTGCTGCAGGTCGCAGAACATTTTCTCAGGAGCGCAGTCGTGGAGTGGCTTGAGGAGGTCGATACCCAGAGCGTGGAATTGCCGTTTTCGTGTCTCGTTGGCGACTACGTTGTGGAAGGGATCATCGACTGGGGCGGCGAAACCAGCGGCGTGTTGACGCACTTGCTGGACTACAAGACGGGGAAGGACCTTTCCACGGAGAAGAAGGCGGAGTACCAGTTTCAGCTTGGTCTCTATGCCCACGCGCTGGAACTTGCCGGGAATACGCTGCGACGCGCGGGGATCTATTTTGTTGACGAGAACCGGCTCGAGGAATTTGACGTTCACAGTAGCGTGAGGCACTCTGTAGAAATGACAGTCGAAGCATGTGGTCGAATCAGCGACGGCAACTTTGCCCCTTGTCCCGGTGAGCATTGCGCGTTCTGCCAGCAAGCATGGGCGTGTTCCGATCGGGAATGAGCGGGGCGTTACGAGTGCAGGCCCTTGATCCACCATCCGGAGGAGGAGAGGAAGTTGCGGCGCCTTGTGAATGCTGAGGAGGAGTGAGGTAGGTTGAGTGAGTAAACTCACCAACGAGGTGCAGGAATGGCATTACAGGGTCTTTTGCCTTACGAGGACGAATCGGAGAAGCATGAGACGGGTCTGACAGCGATGGCGGGGTTGCCGACGTATCTTGATTTGGCCTTCGTGGCAGGTTTGCGGGAGTCGGTGAAGCGGCATGTAAAAGTGCGTGC
>MNXM01000265.1 GCA_001872605.1 Armatimonadetes bacterium CG2_30_59_28
GCGCCTTCCTGAGGCGCTGCCAAAGAGACCGAAAAAGACTTTCCATGCGCTTCCCGGGGCGGAGTGTGTCTGAAAACGCACCCGAGAGGCACTTCAGCAACGGACGCGGTCCCCAAACTGCGCAAATTTGACAACGCGAGCATGTTACCCACGATGGACCCACGCGAAAGACAGAAAATGAGGTTAACTATCCAGTCTACAGCCAAACGCGCTTATTTTAGGACTAGTCGAGCAGGCTGTTGGTGTTGTCATCCTGACGGAAGATGTTGCAGGCTTTCCAGAATTGGGTATTCAGGGTTTCGCGGGATATGGTTTGGGTAACTTCACTTCATCGCACACACCCGATTCTTCAGAATCGGGTTCCTGACACAACCGGCTACAAAGCCGCCACTACCAAGCCCGCCTACACACCCCGGTTTTCAAACCGGGGTTCCTGACACAACCGGCTACGTGGGGCATCCTACACAACATCATCAGCTTCGCGCTCGCGCCCGCTGTAGCCACTTGTGTGAGCTACCGCTGGCTGAAGCACAGCGGTGTCCTCAGATCATGCGAGACGGACGAGAGCAGCGCCGACTTCAGCTTGTTCGCTTCTCGCAGGGCTTCCATCTGCTCAGCCAATCGTGCGCGCCCCGCCAATACTCCACACACGATGCCTACTACAAGAAAAACCAGGAGAGCTATCAGTTCCTTGGGATCATGGATGTAGAAGGTGCCGACCGGTTGGATGAAGAAGAAATTCCAGCACAGAAAGCTGAGGACCGCGGCCAGCACCGCGGGACCAATCCCGAAAGACGTTGCGCTTGCGACCACCACCGACAGGTAAAGAAGAGACACATAGTGGGGCGACAAGTATGCACGGCTTAACCAGAATACCGCGGTAGCGGCGGCGACCCCGGTGACTGCGGCCAGATAGTTAAGGCTTGCCTGCGGCTTCACCTTGATACCCGGCAACGTTCAAGGGTGAACCATTCCGTCAACAAACATCTCCTGCGCGCAACCTGCCGGCGTCGTTAGCAGGAACTCGCTTTCCGCGGCGGGCTGTGGGAATTTCCCGGTGTAGGTTTCCTTCCACTGCCGGAGGAAATCGGCGGCCCCATCTTTCTGCATGAGCGCGTAAACGCTGCCGCCAAAACCTGCTCCGAAGCCGGAAGAGGCGAGCGCGCCCAATCGTCGCGCCGACCGCTGCAGGAAGTGAATCTCCGGCACGATGTTCCTGAGATACTTCTTTGAGTTGCGGTGGGAAAGGTCAACGAGTCTGCCCAGCGAGCAGCAGTCCGCACGAATCCACGCCGCGGCGGTCTTCGGGATGATCTCCCGGTCCTCCACGTAGAACTGACGAAACCTTCCCGAAAGATCATCTTCAGTCAGGCTCTTTCTCGTCGCAAACGCGACGCGGTCGAGAAGATGCGGCAGACCCCTCGCTGGATTCTCGTCAATGATCTCCCGCATCAGGCTATCGTTCGTTGTGTACTGACGGTTGTATGCTGCAACCACCAACCGCGCTCGCTCGGATGCTTGATTGTAGTCGGCCATCGCCGCCCTGGTCTTCTCGGCGCGCACCCCGGAGTAGCAGATCGCCAGCGCGCAGTTGTCACGCCATGCGAGATCGGCTTTATGAACGGTGGGGCAGAACTGAAACACCGACAGCATCCCCCTCTTGCCATTCAGAATCTCGGTATGGTCTTCCGACCCGCCGAAGGTTCCAACGCCCTTGTGCCCTGTAAGCTCGCGGAACGTCTGCCCGTTCTCGCAGCAGGCCAGATACGTCGCGAGGTCGAGTCCGTCCCTGATGTTGCGCTGATACTTCTTCGAGTCCTGCAAGTGGTTGGCACCGGCCAGCGCGAGGTAGGTCATAATCATCAGAGCCGACGAGCCACTCATTCCTCCGCCAACGGGAAGGTCGCAACCGAACGCGATGTCCACACCTTCCAACTTCGCGGACCGGGCGAAGTTGAGAGCGATCCGTTGCACCATCGTCTTCGGGTAGTTGGTCCAGTCGCCGGGGGCGTGCTCCAGACGGGGGGAGACTCCGAAAGCCGCGGACGGGAAGACTCCGGAGTCATTGTCGCACTCCGCCATGCGGACGGCGTTGGTTCCGTTGCGCGCGCTGATGGCGAAGAAACCGCGATCTACCGCCATGACGATGCTGTGCCCGCCCGCGTAGTCGGTGTGCTTGCCGAGGAACTCGACGCGTCCAGGGACGAAGTGGACGTGGACTTCTCTCCGATCCTGAGCGTTGAAGCTTGCCGCGAAGGTATTCAGCACCTTCCGCATCAGTACTATCTTTCCCGCAATCTGCTCAGGGTTTTGGCACAGACCGACGTAATGTTGCTTTAGGCCAATTGAGCGCTTCAGGTTGGCGATGGTTGTCATGTCGGTTTTCTGTTGCGCAGAGCGCAACTGCAGGGATTCCGTGTTCTCTGTGTCTCTGTGGCTGACTTCACAAGGGAGCCACCGCCACGACCTCATCATAGAGTTCCTGCGTCGCGGCAGCGACGAAGCGATAGCGGTGTTTGGGATTGGCGATGTGGCTCTCGACGTCAATGGGAGTCACGACGGCTCCGGCCTGCCGGCAGATGTAGGCGCCAGCGAGCAGATCGTGCGCGTAGTAGCCGACGAGGTCCATCACAATGTCCATCCCTCCGGTCGCAAGTCGACAGAGCAAAGGGTGTCCGCTGAAGGTGGTGAACCGCTTGACGCGCTCCAACAGCGGCAGGTACTCCGCGGAATGTTGCAGAATGCGTTGCACCGTCATGCCGTACACGCTGAGAGCCGCGTCCTCCAGTCGGGTCACTTTGGAGACCTCAATCTTCACGGGCAGACGGTGGACGCGCGTCACGTATGCTCCGTCGAGACACCGCGCCGTATAGTAGCTCCGCAGGTCTTCCTCCGTCACCACCGCGGCGACGAACTCCTGCTTGCTCCTGTCGTAGGCACAGGCCGCTGTACACCACAGCGGCAGGTCGCGGGCGGCCAGTTCACTGCCGTCTACAGGGTCGATCCAGAGGACAATCTCTGGCTCCGTCGCGCCGAAATCCTGCGCGCCTTCTTCTTCGCCGATGAACCGGAATGGGCAGGGCATCCGCTCTTGCAGAGCGTCCAGGTAGAATTGCTCGATGCGCAGATCGAGTCGAATCGACTCCGTGTCGCCTTCCACCGGCGCTTTGCCCGTAACCTTCAGGACGCCTTCCTGATGGAGGTGAACGAGGTGTTGTGTCTCCGCCATCGCCTCCCAGCAGGTGTGCTGCAGGACGTTCAGAATCTGGTAGTCGAGAGGGGAATCGCCGCTGACAGGAATCATTTCGAACTCAGAGTTCGCTGGAAACTCAGTCGCCTTTCTATGAGTCTTTGCTGCAATGGGCCGATGTCGGCCTTGGAGGTCATGTCAAAGACTCCCTCCGCAACGGGGATTACCCTTACAGGAGCAAGTCCGTGGTCCATCATAAACTGCACCGCCGTCGGCAGCTCGAATTCGCCTCGCACGGGATCTCTGTCGATGGCGTCGCACGCCGTGAAGATGGCGGGGGTGAATCGGAACAGGTTCATGCTGACGTACACGGTTCCATCTACCATGTAGTCTTCCGGTCGTTCGGGTTTCTCGACGATCTTCTCGAGGTTCCAGTTTGCATCGACTTGAACGGCCGCGAACCGGGCGATCCGCTCAGGCTCGATGTTCCCCTTGGCCACCATCGCGTCGCGGTCGAACCCGGCAAGGTAGCAGGAGCCTGCGGGGGACTCCCGAAGCGTCCGCAGCGCAGGGACGGAGTAGAGATTATCGCAGTTGACCATGACGAACTCATCAACTCCGACGAAGTCCTGCGCCGCGGCCACGGCGTTGGCCGTGCCTTCAGGCTGCGCTTGGTAGGCGAAGGAAATGGTGAAGTGCTGAGAGCGGTCGGAGACACCCCGGTAATAGTCGCGCAGCACGGAGTTGTCCGGCGCGACAACGAGGCAAATCTCGCTGAAACCCGCATCCAGGAGTTCCTGAATACCGTAGTCAAGGAAGGGCCTTCCGCCGATGGGGATCAGTGCCTTGGCACCCGCGTCCGCCGCCTTCCTTGCCTGTTCATCCAACTCAACTCCCTCGGCCTCTTTCTGCATTCTCGTTCCCAGCCCGCGGGCGAGGATGACGGCCTTGTTTACTGCATCTGACATGGTGCTATGTTTCCGTCCATGGCGTTTTCGGTATTGACTGACTCTACGAGATTTTATCCGACAGGCAGGACCGTGGTCAAACTGGCTGCGAGCCTGACAGGACCATTGCGGAGGAGGTTCTTGCCGATTCCTCCGCTGCAAGGGTCAACGACACCAGGTTTCTCCCAACCTCGGCCGGCACGCGCGGTGGGCCGCCGGTACGGACGCAGTCCGCGAACGAGGCAGTCTGCTCGAAAGAGCCGGGGTACGGCTGGCTGGGATGGTTTACCGAATCGGGCAGGATGCGCTGCGGGTCTGCAGAGTCGCGTGCGAACAGATGCAGATCGTTCCGCAACAAATCAACCTCCAAGCGACCTTCCATCCCAATGCCGCCAACGCGCGTCATTGGAGTAGCCGAACCGGACGCTGCCGTGATCGAACACGGCTGTGTCAAGCTTTCTCCCGCAGTCTGAACTCACCGAACACGCCTCCGGGCGCGGTGTGGCGTTCCGGGGTCTTCAGGACGGCAACCGTTGTCGCCAGCGGTTTCGCGCACAACACCGGCAACCCGGCCTGCAGTACCGCTTCCACCACGGCTCGGTGCGAGCACGCCGCGGTGGCGACGATGACTCCGTCCAACTCCCCCCAGCTCAGCATCTCGCTGTGACTATCGAACTGACGCGGCGTGCCACCCACCAGCTTCAGCGCGACGTCCATGTTGGCGCGGCTGCGGGTGCAGAGAGCAGCGATCTCCACGTCACCCATTCGCTTGATGTTGGGGAGGTAGGCGCGTCGCGCCCAGCTACCCAGCCCTGTGATCCCCAGTCTGACGGTATCCCTCATTTCCATTCGCCGGTAGTGACAGTAATGGATTGCAGTGGCTCTGTCAACGGTTTGACAAGGGGATTCCGCGTCCCGTATCATTCGTGTATCCGTTCAGGGAGCAGGAGGACGAGATGGCAGTAGCAATCAGGCAGTCCATCTTTCGTGAGTACGACATCCGCGGCATCGTCGGGAAGGACATCGACGAGAGCGTTGCTGAAAAGATCGGCAAAGCCTTTGGCACGTTTCTGCGGCGCGACGGGAAGTCGTCATGCGTCACCGGACGAGACAACCGCACCAGTTCCGAGTCGCTGCAGCGTGCTGTGAACAACGGACTGACCAGCGCCGGAATCTGCGTCATCGAGGTCGGCATGGTGATTACCCCCATGGTCTACTACGCTCAGAAAGCGTGGGACCTGGACGGCTCGGTCATGATTACCGCCAGCCACAACCCACCCGATTACAACGGATTCAAGATGACCTGCGGACCCGGTTCCATTTACGGAGACGACATCCTGTCGCTCCACCATCTCATCGAGTCCGGAGGCTTTGAGGCAGGCGATGGCAGCGTGGAGTCGCGAGAAATCGCTGCCGACTACAGCCAGATGATCTGTGACAAAGTGAAGTTAGGCCCGCAGAAGCTCAAAGCGGTCTTCGACGCGGGGAACGGGACCAGCAGCCCTTTTGTGCCTCCCATTTTGGAGGGGCTGGGTGTGGAGGTGCTCCCTCTCTTCTGCGTGTCCGACCCCACCTTCCCGAACCATCACCCCGACCCGACGAAGATCGACAATGTGCAGGACATGATCCGCCTCGTTGCAGAGAATGACGCCGATCTGGGCATCGGACTCGATGGTGATGGCGACCGCATCGGCGTCGTGGATGAACAGGGGAACATCGTCTGGGGCGACCGGCTGATGATTCTTTTTGCACAGGAGGTGCTGTCCAATCGACCCGGCAGCAAAGTAGTCATCGAAGTGAAATGCTCTCAGGCTTTGTTTGATGCTGTTAAGGAAATGGGAGGAGAACCCATCTGGGGTCGCCCGGGCCATTCCCTTATCAAGGCGAAGATGCGTGAAGTGGGCGCGCCGCTCGCCGGGGAAATGAGCGGACACTTGTTCTTCGGTGACGAGTACTTCGGTTACGATGACGCCTGCTACGCCGCCGCGCGATTGCTGAGAATTCTCTCTTACTCGGACGAGTCGCTCTCAGAGCTTCTGGCCGCCTTCCCGCAACCTTTCAATACTCCCGAAGTCCGCCCCTTCTGCTCGGACGAGACGAAGTTCGCCGTTGTGAAGAAGTCGCAGGAGTTGCTGGGGCAGAGGTACGAGAACATCACCATCGACGGCATCCGTTTCTGGACTGACGAGAACACGTGGGGACTCATCCGCGCCTCCAACACACAACCCGCCCTCATCGTCCGCAGCGAATCGGACAAGGAGGACAAGCTGGAGCAGGTCAAGCAGCTCATCAGCGAGACGCTGAAGGAAGCCGGTAACGTGGAGTTTGACTGGGGGAAGCAGGGAGAGTGAGTCGCCCGATGGGATTCTGGGAAAGTGAGCATTGTGAATATTGCGGAGGGGCAATCACTGAGAAGATAGTGGATCTTCCCCGCAAAGCCAAGGGGAGGTACATCTTCATCGAGGATGTTCCTGCCGGGGTGTGTACCGAGTGTGGGACGCGGTACTATTCGGCCAATGTGCTGAAGAGCATCGAAGAGATCGTTCGCGGAAGACGGGAAGTCAGTCGCGAGGTCACTGTGCCTGTGTACTGTATGTGAATGCAGTGCAGGTGAACCCAGAGACCAGAAGATCACGCGGGGTAAGTGACAATGATCCCACGGAGAGACTTGAGGTATCGGTATCAAACGCGAAGAGTGTGACATGGTGTCTTCTCTGACAGCATGACCAAACAGCGTCCATTCAGCGGCTTTTTCCGCGCTTTTCAGTGGTTGATGTCGCTTCGTCGTGCCCGCAGGCCAGACCGCGGGCTATCGCTGAAAGACGGCTGAGGAATTGCTGTTTGCGTTCTCGGAAACGGAGGGAATTCGTGCAAGTCTCCAATAGTGCTGCAAGTCAATTCATGTCGCTTCTCCACGGCAAGGGCATCATCCGCAGCGTCGGGGCGCATGATGTTTTCACTGCCCTGATTGTGGAGCAGGCGGGGTTTGAGACGGTCTTCATCGGAGGGTTCGGCACCAGCGCGTCGCTGCTGGGACTGCCCGACCTCAACTTCCTCACCATGACCGAGATGGCCGGCGCGGTGCGGCGGATGGCGGCGCGGGTGTCCATCCCCGTCATTGCCGACGGCGACACCGGTCACGGTGACCTGCACAATGTGCAACGGACGGTGGAGATGTTCGAGCAGGCCGGAGCGGCGGGAATCCTCATCGAGGATCAGGTGTCGCCAAAACGGTGTGGGCACTTCTCCGACAAGGAAGTCATTCCCGCAGACGAGTTCCTGCTGAAGATCAAGGCAGCCCTGCAAGCGCGGAGCAACCGCGACTTCGCCATCTTCGCGCGGACGGATGCGCGGCAGAAGCATGGACTCGGCGAAGCCATCGCCCGCGTCAACCGCTGCTGTGACGCAGGAGCGGACGTGGCCTTCGTCGAAGCGCCGGAATCGCCGAACGAGCTGGAGGAGATTCCGCGGCGCGTCCAGTATCCCCTACTGGCAAACATGCTGACTGGCGGCGTGACCCCCATTCTCTCCGTCCAGGAGTTGGAGCAGCTTGGCTACAAGATCGCCGTTCTCCCGGTGGAATCGCTCATGGTCTGTGCCCGTGCGCTCCGCGACTTGTGCGCGGAATGGATGGGGAAGGGACGCGTGGACGACCTCGTCTCGCAAGCGATGACCTTTGGGGAACTCAAGCAGTTGCTGGGGGTGGATGACTATCTGAACCTGAGAGCCTTGCATAAATCCAACGCCTGAATTTTTGGAATGACTCGCCTCAACCGGTATAATCGGGGGAGGCGAGTCTGATACAAGATAGCACCATGGCAGCCTGCGTCGCAGCAATACATGGTGTTGGGGGAAGGGGAAGGAAGGGAGCGCCCCCCCCTCGACGAGATGGTTCCGCCGCCGGGTCGAGTGGCGAACTTTTGAGTTCGAGGCGAACTTCCAGAAACACACGCACCCCCCCCCCGCAGTCTGGGCGGGCAGCCGACGCCCCTGCCCGCCGGATGGCAGGCGGGGCTCCGTTCCGGGGTCGGAAAGCCAGAACGCGCCCAAGTACAAAGAAGTTGCGGGTGTGAGTAAGATTTGTGATCGTCGCCCTGTAGCCCCTGCTACAGGGGAGACGGTGGGGGCCTCCCCTTACCCAGACAGCCCCTGCTGTCGTCAGTAAGCTGAGCGAGCGGGGGGGGCTCGCAGGGAACAGGTGGAACCGTCACATTACCCCTGTAGCAAGGGCTACAGGGCTGACTGTCACGGCGGACTCACAGAGTCCGAATCATGCGCCATCACAAATCTTACTTATTCCAATATGCTTTCAAGATGAGACGAAATGTGATATAATGGTCTTACTATGGCAAGGCCACGAAGGATCGATCAAGGGTTGGTTTCGGCGGCACGTGAAAGCGTGCGTCAAACTCAGGATGGCCACGAACTGCGCCAAGCTATGGCCGTTCTGCTTCCCGCAGAGTTGAATGCAACGTTGGAGCAAACCGCGCGCTTGCTTGGTGTAGGGCGCGCGACGGTGCCGAG
>MNXM01000287.1 GCA_001872605.1 Armatimonadetes bacterium CG2_30_59_28
AGCAGTATGTGAAGCAGTCAGTTCGGGAGGCGAAACCGATCCACGAGGTGGAGGGAGGTTTGTGGGAAAGTGCGTTGCGCCTGGGATTGTAAGTAAATCATCAATAATCTTGTCCACCGCAGAAGGCGCAAAGCGCGCGAAGATTTGCCTTCTTTTCTGTGTTCTCCGTGATCTCTGTGGTGAGGGAATGAGGACAGAATTTATGACGATCTACTTAGAGGCAATGGCGTGCGGCGTCCCTGTCGTTGCCACGGACTGCAGCGCAGTAACGGAGCTTGTTCAGGATCGAGGTGAGCTCATCCGCGTCAAGGATTGGCTGACGGTCGGACCATATAACGTCGACATGGCGATCGCGGACGTCGATCACCTTGTAGAATTGCTGGAGAAGCTATACCGGAACTCAGACCTCCGCGCGGAGTATGGACGCAAAGGCCGGGAGTTTGCGGAGACGATGACCTGGGATCGTTGCGCGGAACGATGGGCGCAACTGCTGGACGAGGTGGCGGGGGAGGCCCCAATCAGACACAGGAGAACGCGTTCCGTGGATAAGGACACCGTGGTGATTCAACGCCGGAACAGCATCGGGGACGTCATTGCCGCCTCGTTCGTCGCAACGCGATTGAAACAGCACGACCCAAATCGCAAGGTCGTTTTGGCAGCCAACCCCGGTCCTTGCTCCGAGTTGCTTCTCCACCATCCTGATATTGATGAGTTGATTGCACCCGACCAGCAGCCCGCAGACGTCCTTTTGGACGGCTGCTATGAAAACCATCCGGCCTTCCATTCCGAGCACATCTACCATTTCTTCCTCAAGACCGCTGGCATCATCGACGTTCGGAATGTGCTTCCCCGTATTCACTTGCTGCCGGAGGAGTTGCAGGAAGCAGAACAGACGCTGAACCAATATTCACGCCCCTGGATCATGGTGGGACTCCGTTCACGGTACGCACCCGAACGAAGCGTGCCCGACGAAAAGTGGGAAGAGTTTGCGGAGTTGATGCGCGGCCTCACGGAGTCCGGCGGACTCAAAGAGTCCGAAGGTGAGGGGACTCTCTTCGGCTGCGGAGGCCCGCAGGAAACCTCGGTGAAAGGCATGGTTGATTTCGCGGGGAAGTCCCTCTCCGTAAGTATGCCGCTCTCCTTTCGCTCTCCGACCTCTTGGTGACGGTGGATTCCAGCCACCTGCACATCGCGCCAGCTCTCCAAAAGCCGATGGTGGTTGTGGGGATGGCCACCAATCCCCAACTGCGCGCGCTGCCGCAAGTCGACTACTCCACCGTGTCCGCCGGACTTGATTGTCAATTCTGCAGCTCGGCCTGTCGGCGGGATGCCGTCCATCCACCATGCGGCAACATCCATCCGGAAGAGCTGGCGAAAGCAACCAAAGAGAAACTGGACGCGTACCGCGGTGAGAGTGTGTCGGCGCTGATCCCGCTCTACCATCCCGACCCGTCCAGACTGAAGCGATGCCTCAACGCAGTCGCCCGACAGGTGGACGAGATCGTGTTGGGTCTTGATGGGGCCGCGGAATATCCTGAACCGAAGATGCCCTTCTCC
The DNA here is from genome assembly GCA_001872605.1 of Armatimonadetes bacterium CG2_30_59_28. GTDB lineage: Bacteria > Armatimonadota > Abditibacteriia > CG2-30-59-28 > CG2-30-59-28 > CG2-30-59-28. Next base: position 1,558 of record MNXM01000287.1, read on the forward strand.
TGCAAGAGAGTACGTAGCGACCAGCGGCTCGGATTCGCGAAAATGATGAACCTCCTGGCGCGTCATTCCACAGGCCGATACCTCCTTCTGCTGAACGATGACGTCATGCTTGATAGGCGGTGTGTGAGGAACATCAAGAAGTCCATGCAAGAACAAACCGCGGTAGTAGGTTCCCTGCTGCGGTATCCCGATGGAAGGATACAGCATGGAGGCATGTTGTGGCGCAGCGACCTTGACGCGTTTGATCACCGAGACAGGTTCAGCAGGAAACCCACCATTCGTCGCCGGTGTGAGATGCCGACGGTGACTTTTGCGGCGGCCTTGGTTCGTCGTGTGGCGTTCTATTCCCTGCGTGGTTTCGACGAACGGTACGACTGCTACTGGGAAGATGTGGATTTCTGTGTGAAGGCGCGACAAGCCGGGTGGAAGGTCGTGTATGAGCCTCGCGCAACAGGAATCCACGAGGAATCCCAGACCTCGGCACGTTTGCCCACCGGCTTGCGCGGGGAGATGTGGGAAGCCGGTAAGCGACTCTATCTCTCGAAATGGGGGAGAGACGCATGATTTTGGTTTTAGGAATACCGAGAACAGGGAGCTCGGCTGTGATGCGGTTGTTGTACTTGTTGGGCTATCGAGCCAACTCGGATTTCAACGCTTCCGTCCGCGGTGGATATGAAGAGCCTCGTTTCTTCCTGCTCGCGGATAGACTGCGCCAATATCAGTGGTTCCCGACCTGTAGCTGGGCCCGGGAATTCGCCGCAGGTGTAGCTGGAGAGATAGAATCGGGGCATCTCTCCGATAAAGAATTCCGCGAGCAGTTGACCGCAATCTGGGAAGAACATGACGCGGTGAAAGGACCTGCGGCCTGGGGTATGCTCCCGGTAGTTTGCGAAATGGGATTCAGACCAGAATTCGTAATCATCCCGGAACGCAGCATCGACGAGATTCCTCGCAAGTATCAACGCTTGTGGATCAATCCCGTCCCGCTCTGCTCTGAGTTGTAGGGATATGCCATTTACGGGTATCTGCAGCAGATGGTCGAAGAGTATCACCTCGCCTCAGCAGTCCTGTGGTATCCCCGCTGGCTGGAGCAGCCACGGGAAACGTGGGAGGCGCTTCCCTTCCTGCACTCGCGGATGGACTTCTCCACCTTTGAGGCAATCATGGACGAGGTGCGAAGAACCTCACCATCCACACCGACGACCAGAGCGGAACCGACAAAGCTATCTCTTCCTTGCTCAATCTCCGAAGCAGCAATGCCTTTGGTTAAGTCGTTGCAGCTTGACTCCGTGGAGGATGCGCGCGCTCGATGATTCCGCTTCACTTGGGCAATTAACATGCGAAGGAACTGCCTGGGTGTATACGGTTTCCGGGAGAGTGCCGTACGTGAGATTGGGAGAATGGGGAGATTGTGGGTACATCTCGCTCTCTGCGAGATGCGTCGGATGTCTGAATGACTGTCCCGTAACCGCACCCACTCCCCCCCATTCTTTCATTCACCCATTCTTCCCCCAAGGAGTTTTCCATGACTGAAGTCCGATTTGACCGAATGGTTCCGTCAATGATTGTTGCACGTCGCAAGGAGCGTAGTTTCGCCTACCTGCCTGTTGGCGCGTTGGAGTGGCACGGCTCGCACATGCCCTTCGGCACCGACTATCTCACCGTGCAGCACATCGCCGAAGAAGCGGCGCGGCGATTTGGTGGTGTCGCGTTTCCGGCCATTTACTACGGAGATGTCCGCTACTGGCTGCAGGAATGCCGCGCCGAGTGGCGCAACACCTACGCGACTGAGATGGATGTCCCGAAGGAGTATGCCGAAGCTTTCCCGCTCCAGAACACCGACGGTTCCCCCGGCTACGACTGCCCCACTCAGCCGGACGACGGCGAACCTGCGGAAGATTCTCTCCCTTTCTCTCGGGCAGACCAGGAACAGTTCTTTATTCATCACATCGCGATGACATTGCTGGAAATCCACCTCTATGGATTCCGCAACATCATCCTGCTTCCCGGTCACGGCTCCAATCCCGGATGCTGCATAAAGGCGGAAGAAATGTACCGGCAGAACGTGCTCCGCCGCACTGCCTTCGGCCCGCCAGCGAAGACAACCACCTTTTTCTACATCGAGCCTGCAAAGGAACTTGAGCCCCTGTTGAAGAACCACTGGATTCACGCCGATAAGTTCGAGACCTCCGTTACCATGGCCGCCGCACCGGACACCATCCACCTCGACTTGCTGCCCGACGACCCCAAGGTCATCCCGCCCTCCTACCTCGGTCACCCTTACCTGCACGAAGCAACCGGCTACAACCCGGAGCACAAAGACATCTGGCACAGCTTCGACGCCCTCGACCCGCGAAATGGTTCAAGTGAGGAGTACGGGAAGAGAATGGTGGACGGCGTGCTGGAAGCGCTGAGAAGCGTAACGGAGGAGTCAACGGAAATCGCTGCTGAGCGGTGATCGTCTGACCCGCTTGAGTCTCAACTCTCAATTCAGCCGGACAGAGCGATTTCCCTCGTCCGGTTCCTGAAACCATCGCCGCAGAGAGTCGAGATCGATTAACCGGGCAAGCATATCCAGCTTGCCCGGTAGTCCGCTCGGGTGAAGCTGCCTCGGTCCCCTCCTCGGGAATTTTCTTGCCACGACCTGCGCAAGATGGGAGAATGGTTCCGGACGGGGAACTCGCCGCGGGGCACTATCGCTTCCGGTGGTTGAGGTACCCACACTGGACCGAAGATGAACTCCACGCAAACACAACCCGGGATTGCAGCGATTGTGCCGGTGTACAATGAGGTGAATCGCGTCGGCAATGTACTGGAGGTATTGACGCGTGTTGCGGATGTCACCGAAGTGATCGTGGTGGACGACGGCTCCTCCGACGGCAGCGCCGAATGCGCATCCCATTTTTGCTGTCGCGTGCTGCAGCACCGGGAAAACCAAGGAAAGGCCGCGGCTCTGTGGACGGGGCTGCAAGCGACGAAGTGCCCCATTGTGCTGTTCGTTGACGCAGACCTCACGGGACTGACCGTCGAACACATACGCGCGCTTCTTCTCCCCGTTGTGCAGGGACGGGCCGACATGACCATTGGTCAGTGTCAGGGAGGGCGGTGGCGCACGAACTGGGCGCAGAAGGTCGCCGGTTGGATGTCCGGACAACGCGCTCTGCGCACCGACATTATTGATGGAATGGCATCCTGGAGGGATCTTGGTTGGGGGATCGAAGCCGCCCTGACGCGGGAGGCGAAGTTACGCAGGCGCAGAATCCTGCAAGTCCCCCTCCACGGGCTGTCGCAGGTGACGAAAGAGGAGAAGCTTGGGTACTTGCGTGGATCGTGGCAAAGGATGCGAATGTACGGACATATTCTGCATTTTCTCTGTCGTCGCGGTAACTCTCAACGTCCAGTGAACTGGTTCCTCGTGCGCCGATGGAGTGTGCGCATTTCCCTGTTGCTCGGGCTCGTATGGACTCTCGCAAGCGGGTGGTTGTACATCGTCAATGCCGCCGCCTCCCGGCAAGATGCTCTGCCACCCCTCACACTGCCAAACCCCAATTGCACTCTGATTATCGCGCCTCATCCGGACGACGATGTCATCGCCTGTGGAGGACTGATCGCGAAACTGCGGGAACAGCGCCACGATGTCTGCGTGGTGATACTAACCAACGGCGACGGCTTCCCGTTCGAGGTGGTCCGTGAGACAAAGCGGCCACCGTGGCGCTGCGCGGATTATCTGGAGCTCGGACGCCGACGCCAGAAGGAAGGAATCAATGCCTTACAGCAGTTGGGGATGCCCCCTACGTCAGTGATCTTTCTGGGGTTCCCCGACCGCGGATTGAGTGCGCTGTGGATAGAAAACTGGAATACCTCGACCCCTTACCGGTCGCCCTACACCCAGCGCTCTTCGGTTCCGTACCCGATGGCGTTGCATCCCGGACAGCCCTACAGTGGGGAAGCGTTGTTGCAGGATCTCAATCGCGTGATCCGCGAAGTCAAGCCCAGTCAGGTCTTCGCTCCGCACCCCGACGATTCCCACCCCGACCACTGGGCCGCGTCGGCCTTCACGCAAGCGGCCATGCTCACCTGCGGACTCGATCTGTCGAAGTTGAGAACCTACCTGGCCCACTACGGCCCGTGGCCGACACCGCGAGGGTTCCATCCGACGAAGGATCTCGCGCCACCCTCAGCCATTTCCAGTGGAAACACTTTGTGGCAAGTTTTGCCGCTAAGCGCGGCCGAGAGGAGCCTGAAGTTCGCAGCGGTAGAGGAACATCAATCACAAAAAGCTCTAACGGGCTATCACCTCTACTCTTTTGTTCGACAGACAGAGCTGTTCGGAATTCTCCCCGAAGGGGTGTTGCCTCTTCAAGGGAAAGGAACGATCATCTTCCGTGATCCGGTGCGTGCCACCAACGCAGAGATTCTGGTCCCGGGGGTCGATCTGAAGTCCCTGACGGCCTCCACCAATTCACGCGGGATCGTCCTTCGTCTCGACTTGACTCAGACGCCCCGATCACTGCTTCGATACAGCCTGCTCATTCGTTCGTACGGAGAACCCCCGGACAATCCATTCTCCCGTGAGTTCCTGTTTCAGTGGTCCGGCCGCCGTGGCGTGGATTCCCCAGAGGCGTGTCACCAGGAGGGAGACGCCTTTGCGCTCACAGCCTTCATCCCCTGGAGACGACTCCGTGACTGCAATACCCTGTTGGCACTGGGCATTGCCTCCAATCGCAACCATCACCTGGATCATGTCGGCGCCTGTGCCGTCCATCTTTGCCCTGCCCATGTTCAGATGTGATGCACTCCCCCTGCCACCAAACCGAGCCTGAGCCTCTTCCTCCCTTTCAGTTCCGGCGCCACGCGCGTCGACTTGTTCTGCTGATGTCCATATTCGTTGTCGTGTGCCTCGTGGTGGTGGCATTTCTCGGATACGGCGAAGTGTGGAAAGCATTGCGATCGGTTTCTCCGCTGCGTCTCATCCTTGCCATGCTTGTGATGGTTGTGGGGTGGTGTTCATGGGCCTTGCTCTACAAGGTATTGCTGGCGTCTCTGCAGAAAACACAACCTTTCCGCCATCTAATCTACCTGGTGTTGGTAGGACTTACCGCCGTCCGCCTGGTGCCATCCGCAGGCGCTTCCGGCATTGCGGTCCGCCTCTATTTCTGGCGGCGGTCCGGTATCCGGTCCAGTGAGGTACTGGCCACGCTCATTGTGTCTGAGATCGCGTTCTACCTCGGGCTGGTGGCTCTTCTCTGGGTAGGACTTGCCGATCTGTGGATGACAGAGCATCTGGCCAGAGGGCTCATCAAGCCCGTGGTGATCATCAGCGCGGCGGTGACCGTTGTGATTGTTGTTGGCGCTCTTCTCCTCACAAGCAATATCAAGGCGGGCGGTTCAGCTCGGAGCATTGCAGCAGGAATCGACACGCTCCTCGAAAGACTTCGGAGGCGATGGCAATTCATCTCACCCGTGCGATGGAGTGACTTGCTGATTGCCATCCGCACGGACCTGCGGGGACTTGCCCGGCAACCGCTACACCTGCTCACTGCCGCCGCGTTTGCCCTGCTGTGGTGGCTGACTAATCTGGCCTCGATGGCCATTGTCTTTTCCGCAATCCACGCCAAAGCCCCATGGGGTGCGTTGCTCGTGGCATTGGTTCTTGCGGCCCTGGCCGGCTCGCTGGCAGGTTTCATCGCGAGCATCGGCGTCCACGAGGCAACGATGCTGGGAGTGTTGACCCTCGTGGGTATGCCGATCAAGGAGACCGTCCTGGCCATAGTGGTCTACCGCTTTATCGAGTTTTGGCTTCCCATCCCGCTGGGGGTCCTGTGTGCCAACCTATTGCTGCGTGAGATCGACCCGGAGCTGCCGGCAGAGCAACCTGAGAACCTCTGATCCAGAAGAATTGCGTAGGTTCGTCCACTTGACATGAAATGTCGACCGCCAAGACAAAAAGTGGATCGACCCACTTTCCTCCGCGCGGGGGGGTAGGACAGATGGATTTGACGAATCAGCCGTATTCGCGTACTGTTTCTCCTGTATCCGTTCAGTGGAGTGCAACCCCCCCAGTATGAAACTGGGGGCGTTCTTGCCGATGACTGAACGGTTACTTTTTCTTCATCTCTATTCACACCAAGGAGCATCGTATGTCAGAGTTCAGGTTGCAAGACGGACAGACTGTCGTCTTCATCGGCGACAGCATCACGGATTGTGGGCGGCGCGCAACAGAGGCGCCCTACGGAAACGGATACGCCAAGCTGGTAAAAGACTTCGTTACGGCCAGATACTCCGAACGGAATATCCGCTACTTTAATGAAGGCATCGGGGGCAACACGGTGGAGGACCTGCGTAACCGCTGGCACGATGACGTGCTCATCCACCAGCCGGACTGGCTGACAATCAAGATTGGCATCAACGACCTTCACCGATCAATGATCGACCAGCCCACCGCAATTCCCCCGCAGAAGTTTGAGCGCCTGTACCGGGAGATTCTCGACCTGACGAAGGAGAATTCCGACGCGCAGATTGTCCTGATCGATCCCTTCTACATCAGCACCGACCTGACCACCGGATCGCATCGGACAAAGGTTCTGCAGATGCTGCCAGGCTACCTCGCCGTCGTGGAGAAGTTGGCTGAGGAATACAAGGTAGCGGGGCACGTGAGAACACATCAGATGTTTGTGGAGCAACTTAAGTACCGCCCCGCCGATGTCTTCTGCCCCGAACCCGTCCATCCTTACTTGAGCGGCCACATCATGATTGCTCTGGGACTGCTGGAAACGTTGAGGTGGTAACTCCTCCGAAAATAAACCGCAAAGACGCAAAGAACGCAAAGGCTCTTTGCGGCCTTGGCTGCTTTGCGGTTAAAAAGAACTCTCTCCCATTTTCATCTTCCGTGGTGACCGAGCGGTCATGGGCGATTCCTTTGAGAATGCGGATGGAGACTGCCCCGACATCATCGGGGGAGTGCGGCTCCGGCTTGCCGATCCCGAGGATCGGGACGACCAGTCGGGAAATGCGGAATGAATCGCATCCTTGCGCGCCGGATTCTCATCCGAAAGCGGCGTTCATCGGGAGGGCGAAATCCAGGCGCGACAGGAACTCGTGGGCAATCTACGGGCACCGGCCCGGACGTAGCCATGTTTCCGCAGGATAAAGCTCTATGAACACTGATCTGGTCCCCCAATCTTTGGACGAAAAGGCCCGTCGCGTCTATTGGACGCAGCAGATGGATGAAGCTTACGCCTTCATGCAGGCGATTCGGTCGTACCCGGTGAACGAGTGTGGCGAGAAGTGCATTTGCATGAGAGACGTAGCGGCCTCGGAGGAAATTGAAGTGTCGTTTGCCGAAGGGCCACAAGTCAATGGCCTGCCACGGCTCTTCTATCTCCGAGAGGGATTGATTGGCGCCTTCATCGCCGCGGCGTGGGAGATGAACGAATACGGATGGATCATGCGCATTGAAGACGCGTTCCGGACGAGAGAAATGCAGCGGGGCAACACGCTGTCCGAGAGAGTCTTCGACGTAGTGCTGCGGAAGTGTGTGTGGGAGTGCGGCGATAGGATTCCTTCGGCAGACCTGCTCTTCCGCCGTCTCAGCGCGTTAATCGCCAACTGCCCCAAGGTAGGCACTCACATGTCTGGGACGGCGATGGACATTTCCGTCCTTGACCGTGACACCGGTGGCGAGATCGATCGCGGCGGCCCGTATCTCGAGCTGTCGGAACTCACACCGATGCACTCGCCGTTCGTCAGCGCGGCGGCTCACGTAAATCGCAGGGCGATCGGCGACCTGATGGCGCGCCACGGATTCCTCGCCTATCCGTGGGAGTTCTGGCACTACAATCAGGGGGACGCATACGCCGAATACCTCCAGCAGACGGGCAACACCGCGCGCTACGGCGCGGTGAACCTGGACGAAGAAGATGGAGCGGTCGATCCCATTCGACGTCCGACCCGTCTGCTGAATACGCGCGAGACTATTGAGAGAGCACTGCGAGCAGCGATAGAACGGCAACCGACCACCTGTATCGCGAGGAGGAAATTGAGGGGCGGCGAGAGATGACCCGTAAAGACCGTATGCTGGCGGCCCTCAATAACGAGCAGCCCGACCGGGTGCCCGTTGCTCCGGATATCTCAAACATGATCCCCTGTCGGCTCACGGGGAAGCCGTTCTGGGACATCTATCTGTACGACGATCCGCCCTGGTGGCAGGCGTACATCAACGCTACAGGATCGGCACGGTGACCGATCCCTGTCACCGGCGCATGAAGTAAAGCTTGCCCTGGAAGACAACCGGCGATAATGGCTGCAGCGCGGCTTTGACTCCTCCGGTATGCAATCAGGAGCATCCACCGTCATGCTGAATTTCAGGAGAGCCTGAAAAGAATTGAGCAACTCTCCGTCTCATGCTAAGATTGTTCTCGACATGAAGCGACGGAATCTAACGCGGTTACACGGAACACTGATCGCGGTCCTGTGCCTGTCGGCGTTGTTCCTGACACATGTGTGCTGGGGGCAAGACGAGGGTCCGATCCGCTTCAACGTGCCCTCGCCCCCTGTCGTAGCAGCAGCGTCAGCGATCCTGATGGATGCGACTACGGGGACTGTACTTTGGGAGCAGAACGCGGATCAGCCGCGCCCTCCCGCCAGCCTCACCAAGGTCATGACGGCGCTCCTCATTCTGGAGGGCGGGAGGCTGGGCGACTGGGTCACCGTGACGCCCACGGTGCTCGAGGGCTGGGGGTCGTGCGCCGGACTCAAACCCGGTGAACGCATCGTGATGCGGGACCTCCTGTATGCCATTCTTCTCAAGTCCGCCAACGACGCCTGCCTCGTAGCGGCGGAATATGTCGACGGTAGTGTTACAGCCTTTGTCGAACACATGAATCAGCGCGCCCGAAAGCTGGGCGCAACCAACACGCACTTCGTCAACCCTCACGGTCTCCATGACGACGCTCACGTCTCCACAGCTCGTGACATGGCAGCCATTGCACGTTGCGCTCTCCAGAATGTAATTTTCCGGACCGTCAGCAATCGCAAGACGGAGACGATCCACTGGCAGGGTTATGAAGGACGGAACACCCTTCAGTTGATCAACAAAAACAAACTCCTCTGGCGGTACGACGAGGCTGACGGCGTAAAGACAGGCTACACGAAACAGGCGGGGAACTGCCTGATTGCTTCAGCGACCCGGGGCGACTGGCAGTTGCTGTCGGTTGTGATGAAGTCCCCAGGAACGTGGGACGAGTCCGAGAAATTACTCAGGTATGGTTTCAATACTTTCAGAGATGTACGTCTGTTCCCTGCGGAGGGAGTGGTGACCACCGTGAAGATCAGGAAAGGGGCCCGTCCTGCGCTGGAACTCGTCGCGAAGAGCGCTCTTGCTGCAGTCGTCCCTGCCGGGCGTGAGGGCCTGGTACACTACCACAATATCCTGAAACTCCATCCCGCTCCCATCCGCGCGGGGGAGCAGCTCGGATGGGTTGTTGCGGAGAACCATGGTCATGAGTTGGCGCGCGTGCCTCTTGTCGCGGCACGACCGGTGGAGAAGGCGCTCGTGTATCAAATCATTCCACGGCTATTGCTCTGGGGAGGAGTGGCGCTGGGCATTCTATGTCTGCGCAATGCTTATGCAAAGACTGCAAAAGGTCCTCGCAGGCGCCGGCGTCGCGTCTCGTCGCGGCGCTGAGCGTCTGATCGCCGAAGGACGCGTGAAGGTCGACGGAAACGTCGTAACAACTCTCGGAACGCAGATCGATCCGGATGTCGCCGCCCTTGAGGTGGACGGTGAAATTGTCTCAGTCTGTGCGCACCACTCTTTCACTTATCTGTTGATGAACAAGCCGCGCGGTCTGCTGTGCAGTCGGAGCGATCCGCACCATAGCAGAACAGTCTACGATCTCCTGCCGCCGGAGTACCGACACCTCCACTATGTCGGGAGGCTGGATAAAGACAGTGAGGGACTCCTGTTGTTCACGGACGACGGAAACCTCACGTATCGACTGACCCATCCCAGCCGCGCAGTCGAGAAAACCTACCTGGTCGAGGTTGAAGGGATACTCGCAAGAGAGGAACTGCGAAGACTGCGCTCGGGGATCAGGCTGGATGACGGACTGACCGCCCCCGCAAGAGCGCGAATCATCTCCAAGAGGGGAGCCGGTACGACCGTCGAGATCACGATCCACGAAGGGCGCAAGCGACAGGTGCGCCGCATGCTCGAGGCGGTTGGGTGCAGGGCCACGCGACTCACTCGCACGGGGTTGGGCACGCTGTCGCTGGGTGCTCTGAAGTCTGGTCAATTCCGGCTCCTGCCGCAAGCGGAAATGGGCCGCATCGCCTCCCGCGAGTTTCCCGCGTAGGCGCGGCTGATAATTCGGGCACGACCCGCGAATCACCCTGAAAGATTCATCCGGTTTCCGGGGATGAAGAAGGGGAGCGTCAACCAGAAGGCGCTCGTCCCTCTGGAGCAGAATTTCCGGCAACAGTGAAACTGCCTATGAATGAGACGCGCCCAGCCACGGAGACTCCCTCCACGCTTTCTCCGCAACGACTCTCGCTTCGAGAGCAGTTGCGGATTGCGCTGAGACTTCATCCTGCTCTGTTCGCCGCCGCACTCGCAGTGGGTGCGCTCAGCATCGCTATCATTCGCCGGGCGTTTCCCCTGGGCATACCCGGAGAATGGACTTGGCAATACCGGGACGTCATAGCGCCTTGGGTGGGCGCGGCGTTGCCAGTGTTCTTTTTTGTTCTCGTGGTGTCGGGTTGTGTGTTCTTCGGGGAAAAGGCAGACCTCCAACGGTTGGGGACCGGTGGACGCGCTTTCGGGCTTGCGTTGGCAGTGCTTTTCGCGTTTGGCATCCGGTGCGGGATGCAGAGCCTTTTGCCCAAGGGCAAACCCGCGCCCGACGACGCGGCGATGATCGTCATCAGCCCGGTGGCAACTTCGTACTTCTGCGAATCGCAAGCCATTGACTCCGCCCCCGGTGGCGTGCGGGAGTTCATGCGAACCTTCCCCGAAAGGATGGTTCACTTTGAGTACCACGCGCAAACGCACCCACCCGGAACGCTGCTGCTTTTCTGGGTGGTCAGGAAGACCCTCAGCAACCCGAAGATCGCGCGGATAACGCTCAATAGCGGCCTATTCCCGGAGGTCGGCGATAAGCAACTCTACGTTGACCGGAGCTGGAAACGGAAGCTGCCGTACCCGGAGATCCTTGCTGCCGAGGTAGTTGCCCGACTAATGCCGCTGGCGGGGACGTTCTTTCTGATTCCCTTTTTCTTCCTGTGCAGGCATCTCTGGGGAGAGTCCACTGCTTGGCGAATGCTGATGCTGGGAGCCACTGTTCCGGGGCTGCTGGTCTTCTTCCCTGCCATTGATCAGGTCTACGTGCTGGTCACCACATGCGCGCTGTGGCATTTCACAAAAGGCCTGGACGCCCGGAGCGCACGGCCCTTTCTGCTCAGTGGGTTGTGGTTTGGTGTCGGACTGATGATGACCCTGGCGGTCCTTACACTCTTGGTGACGGTGGTCGTGCTGACGGCCGGGACGGCGCTGGCCGCACGTCGGCAAGCGCCCAACCGAACCGCGCACACACGACATCCGTGGGCGCTGTTCTCGGCTTTCCTTGCGGGGCTGCTGTTCCCGATCCTGACAGGGCGCTGGCTTCTCGGCATCGACTTCGTTGCCATCGTCAAGACCGCGCTGAGCGCACACGGTGATGTGACGACCGTTGCCTTCAAACGAACCTACTGGAAATGGCTCATCGTGAACCTGATTGATTTTGGCGGAGCGTTGGGCGTCACGTGGATGGTGTGGTGCGCATGGGCGGCGACGCGTCTGAGTCTGCGCTCCGACGGACAACGGTCGCTGCTGAGCGACTCAGTTCCCACCGGGAAGACGGTCACTCCCACCTTACTGCTGATCGCGTGGGCCGCAACCGTTTTGCTGCTGGACGTGAGTGGAGTGGTGCGAGCGGAGGTCGCCCGCATCTGGATGTTTCTTCTGCCGGTTGGCGTGGCCTTGTGTGGCCCGGTACTCATCGCACACGGCAACAACAAACAGGCAGCAGAGGCAGAGAGGGGAAGACAGGAGATGATTGCCCATGCTACAATGAACGTGCACTATGCCGTGCTTGCTGGATTGCAGCTCGTGCAGGCAATTGTGCTGCACCACGAGGTGATTTTTATCCGATTCTACTGACGTAAAGTGCGCCACGCAGGCGCTCTGTGGGCGTCAGAGTCGGGAAAGAGAAGAGAATGGTTACTATGCTGCGCGAGCCACTTTGCCGGCTTTGAGGCAGTCCGTACATGCTCTGACACGCGCCGGTGCGCCCTTGACGATGGTCTTGATCCGTTGAAGGTTCGGCAGCTGCCGCATCTTGGTGCGGCGGTGTGAGTGACTGATCTTCATACCAACAAGCGGCCCTTTGCCGCAGATTTCGCATCGTTTGGCCATTGGATCCCTCCGGAACTGATACTCTCACAGCGTGTGCCACGTCCACGCGTGCAACGGGCACAACCGACTGACACAAAAACGTCCGACAAGGGCGCCCAGCGCGGCGCTGCATCCATCGAACGACAGCGAAGTATATCACAGGTATTGGAAAGCCGCAACCAACCATGACAAGTCTAACAGCAAAGCAGATGGCCCGAGAGGTGGGGATGGTGTCTCCCGATGAACCCATCGGGCGCGCCGTCGAGGTACTGCGAATGAGCCACTCTCCGTCGGTGCCAGTGGGAGCGGATGGATTCGTTCGTGGTCTCCTGTCGGAAGCCGACCTGTTCCCGGGGATACCCGCTTTTCACGACGCATTTGGCCTTTCTGACGCTCACTCAGTTCACCCCGATGGGCTGTCGGGGAAGGGCGAGCCGTTGAAGGTGCGGGACGTGATGCGTCTGTCCCCTGTTCCAGTCCCGGAGCACCTGTCGGTGGAGGACTTGGTCGAGGTCTTCACACGAAACCCGGCGCCGGCGATTCCTGTTGTGGACGAGATGGGATTCTATCAGGGCATGGTCACCCGAACAGACGTGGCCAGCGCCCACTACCGGTCGGCGCGCCCTCGGGCAATCGGTGGGCTGGCGACGCCGCTCGGAGTTTTCCTCACCACGGGAACGGTGACCGCTGGGGCCGGTAACTTCGCGTTGATGCTGACGGGAGCGCTGATGGTTCTGGCTATGGGAGTCACCCGCGCGCTCTTGTTTGGCGTTACCTTCCTCCTCGACGACGTGTTTGGGAACCGCTGGTCCGACATTCTCCTCTCCCCCTATGTTGCCGGAATGCGGGGACACACTGAGATCATCGTCTCCCACTTATTGGGTCTATTCGAGCTGATCGGCTTCCTCCTCCTGCTGCGAATACTGCCCCTCTCCGGCTTCCACGCCGCTGAGCATCAGACAGTCCACGCGATCGAACGAGGCAAGCCACTCGAAATATCTGTCGTTCGCACCATGCCACGCCCGCACCCGCGCTGTGGCACGAACCTGGTCGCGTTTCTCCTGTTAATGCAAATCCTGATGCAGTGGATTCCTGTTTCTCAGACGATGCTCAAGAAGTCTCTCCCAGATTCATGGCTGGTGGGTCTGCTGACCGCGCAAGACACCATGACAGTGTTCGCGATCGCGGCGCTCGTCACTTTCTTCTGCTGGAGGTTTCTGGGGATGAAGCTGCAATTCTACTTCACCACCAAGCCGGCGACAGACAGGCAATTGCTCAGCGGCATCTCTGCGGGGAAGGAACTCCTCGAGAAATACCAGGACCACGTTGGCGAACGACCGGTGCTTTGGAGGAAAGTCTGGAATATGGGTCTTCCGCAGGTCATCGCTGGCGGAGCAGCAACCTACTGGCTCGGGCGAGCGTTGGCGCTGGTTTGGGAGTGGTTAGTGGTTAGGGGTTAGTGGTTAGGGGTTGATGGTTAATCCATGCGGTCCGTAAGATCGTTGGCGGCGCTGGGCTTGTGGGCACGGCGTTCCAGGGTGTAAATCGGATTGGTGATGCGTGGCGGTAATCAGCCCCCTGGGGCCGGGCAGGCATAAACGAGAGGTTGGGAAGACTTACGCGAGTGAAAGGGGACAGTAACAACCCCCATCCGGTTTTCGACCACCCTTTGGGTTCGAGGATGGGGGTTGTTGCATGAACTCACTCAGGACCGACGAACCGCGAACTCCGTTACACAATCACTGTCGGGTTTCAGGCTACAGGCGCCTATGG
>MNXM01000245.1 GCA_001872605.1 Armatimonadetes bacterium CG2_30_59_28
CAGCAGCGACAACTCGTATCACGTGGTGGAGTCGCACGGCGCGCCGCTACTGGATGGCTTCACCATCACGGCTGGGAATGCCAACAGGCCGTCTGACGACCCGGACGACCCTGCAAAATGGTCCAATTACCGCCGGGGCAGCGGGATGTTCTGTGACCACGGCAATGTGACGGTGACCCACGTGACCTTCTCCGGCAACTCGGCGGATGACTCGGGCGGCGGGATGTTCGTCTTTGCCGACAGTCCGACGCTGACCGACGTCACCTTCTCCGGCAACTCGGCGCGTTTCGGCGGTGGGATGTCCATCGGGGACACGAGTAGTCCCACGCTGACCCAGGTCACCTTCTCCGGCAACTCGGCGAGCTACCGCGGCGGCGGGATGTCCGGCGGCGGCAGTCCGACGCTGACCGACGTCACCTTCTCCGGCAACACGGCAGACTACGACGGCGGCGGGATGTCCGGCGGCGGCAATCCGACGCTGACCAACGTCACTTTCTCCGGCAACTCGGCGGGGAGAGGCGGCGGAATGTACGCCGACTACGGCAGTCCGACGCTGACCAACGTCACCTTCTCCGGCAACTCGGCGGGGATAGGCGGCGGACTCATGCTGGACGATAAACCCTTCGCGACGCTGACCCACGTCACCTTCTCCGGCAACACGGCGAGTTTTTCCGGTGGTGGGCTCCACAATCAAAGTGCCACGGCGTATGTGCGCAACACGATCCTGTGGGGCAACACGCCGAACCAGTTGGATCATGCAACCATTAGTGACAGCGTCGTGCAGGGCGGCTATGACGGCTATGGCGGCACGAACATCATCACCGCGGACCCCAAACTCGGCACTCTCGGAAACTACGGCGGCTACACGCAGACGATTCCGATTCAAGCTGGCAGTTCGGCCATAGACGCCGCCAACCCCGCTTATGCGCCGAACACCGACCAGCGCGGCGTGGCGCGGCCTCAGTTGTTGGGGTACGACATCGGCGCGTATGAGCTTGAGTTGGGGCCGGACGTCACCCCACCGGAGTTGACCCCGCCGCCCGACGTGACGGTGGAGCAGACCAACGCCGACGGCACGCCGGTGGACCTGGGTACGCCGGTGGTCATCGACTTGGGCGACCTCAACCCGCTTGTCAGCAACGACGCGCCCGCGGTGTTCCCGCTGGGTGAGACACCCGTAACCTGGACAGCCACGGACTTCTCGGGGAACGTCTCGATCGCCATCCAGATCGTGACGGTCCTCGACACGACCCCGCCAACACTCGACCTTCCGATGGACACCATTGAGGTGGAGCAGACGTCCCTGGACGGCGCCGTGGTGGAATTCGCGGTGACAGCCGCCGACATCTGCGACGTTGCGCCACAGCTTACATCCGACCCGCCGTCCGCCTCGGTGTTCGCGCTCGGAACGAAGACGGTGACGGTCACGGCGACCGATGCCTCGGGCAACGTCTCCACGGGCACGTTCACGGTAAAGGTCGTGGACACCACCCCACCCGTCCTGACGGTTCCGATAGACGTGACGGCGCAAAAGACGGATGAAGCCGGCACACCGGTGGATATCGGTGAAGCGACCGCGACGGATACCTGCGACGCCGACGTGGCGATCACCAACGACGCCCCCGCGCTGTTCCCGCTGGGCGAGACGGTCGTAACCTGGACCGCGACCGATGATTCCGGGAACGTGTCCACCGCCACGCAGAAGGTGACGGTGACGGAGCAGGAGGAAGACACCACTCCACCTGAGTTGACCGTCCCCGCCGACGTGACGGCCGAGCAGACGAGCGCCGCCGGAACGGCGGTTGCCATCGGCGAAGCGACAGCCACGGACAATGTGGACGCCGACGTGACAATCACCAACGACGCACCGGCGGTCTTCCCGCTTGGCGAGACCGTGGTAACCTGGACTGCGACGGACGACGCCGGCAACGTGGCTACGGCCACGCAGAAGGTGACCGTCGTGGACACGACAGAACCTGAGCTGACTCTCCCGGCAGACGCGACGGCCGAACAGACCAGTGCCGCCGGGACGGCAGTCGAGATCGGCGCAGCCACTGCGACCGACCTCTGCGACGCCGACGTGGCGATCACCAACGACGCCCCGGCGGTCTTCCCGTTGGGCGAGACCGTAGTGACGTGGACAGCGACCGACGATGCCGGGAACGTGGCCACGGCCACGCAGAAGGTGACGGTGGTGAACAGCACCAAGCCGAGTCTGAGCGTGAAAGTGGACGCTGAGACCGTCGGTGATGGAGAGGAGGCCTCCAGTGAGCAAAGCACTGGAGCGGGGCACCTGTTCGCAATTGAAGCGAGCGCCTCGGACGTGTGCGATGCGGAGGTTGCCCTCACCGTGAAGATTGACGACGAACAACCGCAGACTCCGGCCGCATGGCCCATGCTGGTGGAACTCCAATTAGGAGAGCACACGCTGGTGGTCAGCGCGACGGATGATTCCGGCAATGTCGTCACGACACCGGTGACTCTCAAAGTGACGGACACTCGGTCGCCGACGATCACCGCTCCCGGGAACATCACGGCGGAACAAACCAACCGGGACGGCACTCCGGTCAATCTGGGCACTCCGGTGGTCAATGACGTCTGCGACGTCAACCCAACAGTAACCAACGACGCCCCGGCGGTCTTCCCGCTGGGAACGACGACGGTGACATGGACGGCGAAGGACGCCTCCGGCAACGTGGTGACCGCCACACAGAATGTCACCATCGTGGACACCACGGCGCCTGGGGTCAGCAGCGTCACGGCAAGCCCGAACCAACTCTGGCCGCCGAACCACCAGATGGTGGACGTCACGGTGACGGTGGGCGCAGCCGACGCGTGCGATGCCGCGCCGACGGCTCAAATCCTCAGCGTCACGAGCAACGAACCGATCAACGGTCTGGGCGATGGCGACACCGCCCCTGACTGGGTGATCACCGGTAACCTGACGGTGAAGCTGCGCTCCGAGCGGTCGGGCAAAGGCGCCGGTCGGATCTACACAATCACCGTTGCCTGCACGGACGCCTCCGGCAACCGCTCTACACGGACGGTAGCCGTGACCGTGCCGAAGAACCAGGGGGGCAAGTAACCCCCACGGCGGCGCCGCCGCGAGAGCAACGGCGACGACCAGCAAGACGAACGAAGAGCCGGCGCGCGAACCTCGCGCGCCGGCTCTTTCCTTCAGGAGGGAAATCATCCGTGCCGACCTCTCGGCACCATGGCGAACGGAAACCTCTGGAATCGCACAGTGTGTGGCGGGGAGAAGTGCTCACCCTTTCACCCCTTCACCCGCTCACCCATTCATTGTCGCAGGAGACAACCGTGCGCTGCTTTCCGCTATGCTCGTTACAGAGCAAAACTCCCTGTTGTGAGACAGTTGCACTGTCGAACTCTCCACGGTCGGTGTGTTCGACAGTGCAACTGTCTCACAACAGCAAAGGCGCATGTTCAGCCTTAATAAGTATAGCGCTGCCGCTTTGCTGGCTTCTCGCCTTTGCTGGGCAAGGCTGCCGATCCCACGCGCAGCCGCCCATGGAAGTCGAAGCCCTCGGAACACTGCGCGACGACTTCTCAGGCGAAAGGCTCAACCCAGACCTCTGGCGCGTCACCCGCAAGAACGACTTCCAGGAGAGCAAGATTGACGTGGTGGACGGACGACTCCGGCTGCGGGCGGCGACTATCGGCACAGACGACAAGACCGTCAAGTTCCACGGTGTGCGCACTGTGCAGCCGATCGGCCTGCTGCAGCCGTTCGAGCTGTCCTTCGAGGTAGACTGGAACAACCAGGCAAACGGCTGCTATCTGACGACCGGAATCTTCCTCTGCCCGACCGCGACAGACGGCAACCCCGCCGACGAGAAGGACTGGTGGAAGCTGGAATACGTAGGTGTGCCGCCAGGGAAGAACGCCCGGGCGTGGGTCTCGGCGCGGAGCAAAGGCGGCGAGCGCGTGCTCTACGACGAAGGCTGGCCGACGAAGCAGCGGACCGGGCGGAAGATTGGAAAGCAGGCAGTGACAATCCGGTGGCAGCACGACCGATTGACGATCGTCGAGAACGAGAAGACACTCTGGGAGACGGACTGGAGCGTCACCTGGCCGAATGCCTACCTCTACCTCCAGATGAGCAGCCACAGCAATTACCCGGCGCGGGAGGTGTTCTTTGATGGCGTTGTCGTGCGCCGTCCGGGCGCGCCGTAGGATAAAGCCAAAGCTTTGTCCCGCGGATGTGTCGCCTCGGAGACGCTGATCATTGACGCTGAGCACAACGAGTTCGATGGCGAGACGCCCCTGACGTTGAACGCAGCGACCGGTCTCTGGACCGCCACCAGCAACCTCCGTGCCGCACTATCAAGGGCAAAGGAACGGCAAGAAGTGACGCTGGCGGGACCGTCCGCGACAACTATGTGCGAATCCCCACACGCAGCGCCCGGGCCGCGTGCCCGGGTGCTGCGTGGCGCGTGTGGGGGGCCGACGAAGGCCGGTGCAGGACATGAAACGGCGGCATGACCGGCAACAGGGAAGTGGAAGTAGATCCGTGGGAATGGGGCACATCTCTAACATTGGATTCCGTTTCGATGAGGAAGCCCCGGAGGTGTTCCCGGAAGTGGCGTGGCTGAGGTGTATCAGGTCGCGGAAGAGGACTTACGGGTTCGGGGTCGAAAACTGAATCGAGCGCGCGATGTGGCGCTCCATCTTGTCCGGCAGGCCGAGCAACGGGCGCCGAAACTCACAAGAACAGAAGCCACGATTTGAGAGGTGACCGAGAATCCATGAAGACCGCGTACATTATCTGCGTGTTCGTGTGTTTGTCAGTAGTTTCTTCCGTCCGGTGCCTATTCGCCCAAGCACCTAAGAACATAGGCGTAACCTTCAATGGCGAGACGGACCCCATTGAGCCGTTAGCTGCAGACCGGTGGCTCACGGTCACCGCGCGATACCGGTATCCCGGCAACATCCACCTGCTGACCAACACATTCCTGGTCATCGCCAGGGGCGGTAACCTGCTCAGCGGTTGGGATATCGGATACAACCTTCCAGCGAACGAGCTGATGATCGTCAAGCATGGATTCTGGAACGCCACGGAAGCCACCGGGCATCCTGGCGATGTGGGGAAGATCATCGAGAACGACCAGGGATACCTGGACTGCGAGCACACGAGGGTTGAGAAGACCGCGGACGACATCTCTGTAGCCTACAGGCTCAAGTTCAAGCCGGGAGTTCTCAAGGGGATGCGCAATGTATTCCTGTATATCGAGGACAAGAACGTGAAGTATGAGGGGTTCACGCAGATGAGCACGATCGCCATCGAGGGAGACGCAGAAGCCAACCGGACCGACATGCCGAAGCAGTGGAGGAATTCGCTGCAGCCAAAAGGCAAGCCCTCGGCGGCCCTGGTCCTGGCATACGGTGGCAGAGCGAAGTACGTACTCGTGATCCCACAGAACGCGAAGCGAATAGAGAAGAAAGCAGCCACCGATCTCTGTCGGCATCTGAAGCTCATCAGCGGAGCCGATTTCCCGGTCGTCAGCGACAAGGATTCTTCAGCAGGAGGCAAGCCGTACATCAGTATCGGGCGCACGGCGTTGCTGGCAGGATCGGAGTGCAGATGGAAGAACGCTGACCTGGCAGTGGAAGGCTATGCGCTGGAAGTCGTCGGCAAGGACGTGTACCTCTACGGCGGCAGCGGTCGCGGGTTGATGCACGGAGTCTACTCAATGCTTGAGGAAGACCTGGGGTGTAGATGGTACTCCACAACCTCTGTAGATACCCCGGAAATGAGAAGGCTCTTTGTAAGTCTCGTGTCGCGGGAATACCTGCCGGTTCTCGAACTGAGAGATCCGTACATACTCAGAATGCACGATTCCACCTGGTCGTTGAGGAACAAGACGAACACGCCCCATGCCCGAATTCCGCTGGCTTGGGGCGGCAGCCTGCGCTACCACCTCATGGGGCACACCTATGGCTGGTACTTCCCGACAGAGCAGTACTTCAAGGAGCATCCTGAGTATTACGCGCTGGTGAACGGCAAGCGACAGCCCAGCCAGTTGTGCCACACGAATGAGGATGTCATCAGGCTGAGCATCGAGAAGACTTGCGAAATCTTCCGCAACCACCCCGAGATTACCATCACCGCGATCGGTCCCAATGACGGACGAGGATTCTGCGACTGTCCGAACTGCAAGAAGCTGGACGATGAGAATGGCGGAAGATCAGGCAGCTTCTTCTATCACGTCAACAGAATCGCCGAGGGTGTAAAGAAGGAGTTCCCCAACAATCATCTGATCTCGCTGGCCTACCTGGACTATGCCAAACCGCCCACGAAGCTGAAGGTTGATGATTACATCATCATCCAGCTCTGTACGGACTCGCACGCCTGGAAATACCAGTTCTGTTTCCTCTGGGAGTCGGAGCAGTTCCAGGAGATGATCGAGGCCTGGCATGCCGTTAAGGCCAAGGTGTCCATCTGGGACTACACAACAGACTATGTTCACTATCTGGTCCCCATGGCGAACTGGCCTGTGGTGGCTGACAACACGAGGTTCAACATCCGCAACGGCGCCACAGGCATCATGTACGAGTCCGAGGCGAACGACAGCGATGAGATGCGTGGCTGGGTATGGGCGAAGCAGCTCTGGAACCCCGAACTGGATACGAAAGCTCTCATGAAGGACTTCGTGTTCGGCTACTACAAGGAGGCGGCGCAGCCGATCTGGGACTTTCAGATGATGATGTGGGCCTACTGGGAGAAGTGGCACAAGCTGCCGCATAAGTGCGGCGAGCCGTCGGACAACCCGCTCCTGAACAACCTCCATTGCTCCTACGCGCCCGATGGCCCGATGTTCACCCCAGAGTTCATGGCGAACATGAGGAACTGCTTCACCGAAGCCGAACGCATGGCAAAGAGCGAGGAGATACTGGCGCGCGTAAAGCGGGCAAAGACGTCTTTGCTGTATCTGGAGCTATCTCAGAATGTAGGCTACTACACGGAATTTGGCGACTTCGTGTACGGCAGAAGCATCAGACAGTCGCGTGCTGCGAAACAGGTGTTCAAGCCGCCGCTCGATGAGTTTGCTGAGATCTGCAAGGATAATGAACTGACCACCCTGGGTATCGCCGGCACCGTGGAGAAGATAACCGCCAAGTGGCAGTCATGCATAGATGCGGAAAGCTCAGCCTTGCCCAAGGTCTATCTGCCCGCGGAATGGATCTTCACAACCGACCCGGAAGACAAAGGCGTAGGCGAGAAGTGGTATGCCAACCGGAAGTACTTTGACGCCGCTGCCAGATTACCCAACGAGGCTGGAGGCGGCGCAGCATCAGCCGTTGCTTTGGAAAAAGAACTTTCGAGACTGCATATCAACCGAGGTGTGGGTTGGGAACAGCAAGGCTTCCCGGGCTTTGATGGTTACGGCTGGTATTTCCAGAACCTCGAGATACCTGATGAGCTGGTCACCAGGAAGCACCTGTATCTGGATTTTCTTGGCGTGAACGAACAGGCGTGGATCTATATCAACGGTGAGTTCGCTTATGAAAGATCATACGCCTCGACAGGAAAAGGTGTCGGCGATCTGGCGGGAGCGGCTTTCAGCTTTGATGCAAAGAGATGGCTTAAGTCGGAAATCAAGAATGGTGTAGCGGTCAGGGTCACTCATTCATCGGGGCTGGGAGGAATCTGGTTACCCGCAATGCTCGTGGGGACAGACGAGGAATGCTCGACGGAGCAGTTGGCCAAGTACAGATACTAATACTACAATCGCAGATAAACGCAGATGGACACAGATATTGGGAATCGCGGTAACCGTTCAGCCGGTGCCGCGACAGACCGGAGTCTGGTATCAGTGTTGCAGGTTGAGAAGGCCGGGCAATGGTCAGGCTTTGTGTTCCAACGTACTCGGTTTCGAGTTCCCCTCCACAATTTCCTGAATCAGTCGCCGGTAGTAGATATAATCCTCGAACGGCACGTTGGCGCGAACGCGGCCGTCGGCCAGAGGCAGGTAGCCTCCGTCAGCGAGGAGAGGTGGAACTCTCTTCCAAAGCTCGCGACAGATCGCGTCTTTCCCTTGTGCCAGGATATCCAGATCAATCCCCCCGATGAGCCGCAGATCTCGCCCGAACTCTCTCCGCAGCGTCAGATAATCCATCGCATCCGTGTTGGCCTCACAGGCCCAGAGGCAATTGAACCCGGCACGGAGGATGCACGGCAGCAGGACACGGGCGTTGGCGTAAGTAACCAGGACGATGACATCCACGTTGTGCCGTCGGAGAACTTCGAGGATGGGCTGATAGCTCGACAGCACGAACTCCTGGTAAGTGCGCGGAGAGAGCAGAGGGCCTTCTTCGCCGCCGATAGGTTCAGAGAAGGAAACAAAATCCACGTCTACCTGCTTTAGAACGCGCTCGGCCATTCGTGCGGAGAATTCGCCATGGACCTCCATGATGCCAAGCACAAGGCCGGGGTCGTCATGGAGAAGCTGGATCACCTCATTGAACCGGTCCCAGCCATGAACACCCATCGAGAGGAAGAAACCGTGATGAATTCCGAGTTCGAGGACATGGTCGCGGGTCTTCCATGCTGCTGCCCTCTGTAACCAGTCGTCGGGAAAGCGAGCCGGATTCTCAGGATCGAGTCGCTTCCGAAGCGCCTTCAAGCCACGGCGGGATGCCGGCCACTTGTTAATGGGGGGCAATGGATCGATATTCACGGGGATGCGTTCACGCCGGTCGGTCTGAAACATACCTGAAAGGTCGGCGTCTTTCGTGAGCCCCTGTTCATGCCACCGATCCAATACGTCATCTCGAAGCCCTTCCTCGAAATACGGCACCCGGTCGGGGGTCTCGTAGCGCATGGTTTTCAGGAAACGGCGGCGGGAGTTCATTGCGCCTTTACCAGCACGACGCGCTCCACGTAGATGGCGTCCTTGTCTCCCTCTTTGGCGTGCGGGAAGCGTGGCCCCTCGAATTTAATGCGCGCCCACACATCGAACTTCTGGTCCGGCTTGCCGGCATCGTAGACGTTGTCCACGTCCACCTGGATGATCCAACTCCAGAAGAAGTACGCGTAGTATGACGGCTCGACGGCGAAGCTGCCCATCTTGTACCAGTGGTAGCCCGGCCCGGGGAAGTCTTCGACCTTGATGGCATTGCCGCCAATGAATTTCTTCTGCTGCACGCCGTACAGCCCCCACGGCATCGGCAGCACGTACTTCTCCTGGTCGGTGGTTTCCGGCGCCGTCAGGTCCAGCTTGTTGGTGATGCCGCTCTCGGCCCCGGGGTCCTTGATGACCTGGACCACGTCATTCCAGTTCCGAGTCATGTCTGCTGTGTAGTCGTGAACCGTGCCCTTGGGCAGGTCGCGAAATTTCTCGGGCAGCGGGACCGAGCTGGGCAGAGAAGTGTAGCGCCGCATCTCCCTTTCGGCGGCCTGCTTCTCTTTCTCCTGCTGGCTCTCAGGCAGGCGCAAGTTCGCCTCGGCCATCCAGGTGTTCATCGCCCGCTGCGCCATGAGGTCACGGCTGGGCGGCGCCTGACCCGCCGGCTGTCCCTGAGTCTGCCATTCGCTGTTCAGGCGCGTGTATGTCACCACGGTGGCCCTGTCCAGCGGCAGACGTGCATGTCGCACCCGCCGCAGGAGTGCCGCATCATCCCCCACGGCCTTTTCCGCCCCGTCGAAGATCCGCTGGGCCCGGTTGATGAAACCCAGGTTCAGGTACGTCAGCGACATCGGCGTCGAGCTCCAGTTGGCATAGCTCTTCTTCGCCTTCGCTTCGGTCTCCAAGGCGGTAAGGTACTCGCGTACCAACTTGCCCGCAGGGCCGTAGAACCCGTCGGTGAAGGTCTGCACGAGCTTGTTGTAGTCCGCACCTGGGTTCTCGAGCAATTTTATCATCATCCAGATCTTGAGATCGCGCATGTCGCCGATGATGCCGAACTCATGCTCGGTGAAGACACCCTCGACGTTGTGTTGGGAGTAGAACGTGAAGTCATCATCATAGGTCTGCATGGTTGGCAGGGGCATGCCCACGGGGTTGGCGTAGGTGACGGCGTAATCCCACACCCGCAGGTTCTTGGCGATGCGCGCCCAGCTCAACAGGTGCTCACGGAACTTCGTGTTCTCTTCCGAGGTGATGGGCTTGGTCGGGTCCGATTCCGTGTCACACAGCCGGACAATGACATTGTCCCGCGGTTTGATGGTTTTGGGCGCCTTCTGGGTGTACTGATAGGCCAGCGTGTCTATATACACCCACGGGTAATCGTCCTTGATGGCGCCGGCCATGAAGTTGACGAAATCCAGCAGCGGCCCGGCTTCGCTCTCCTCGGCCTTGGCGATCGCCTCGCAATTGTCGCACTGGCAATGGTTGTCCCAATCGTTCTGGGAGATGCTGAAGACATCCGGCGGCGGCGCTCCCTCCTCTTGTGCCTTGGCGGCGGTGGTTTCGATGAAGTTGGTGAGCTTGGCCAGAAATGCCTTGCGCAGTTCGGGATTGGTCAGACAGAGCTGTGAGGTGTCTACGACCCGTTTCCCGTTGATGAGCGAGTACCAATCCGGGTGCTGGGCGCCGTATTCCTTCGGCGGGAAGTACAGGTTGAATGTGTGGACATGGTAGGGCGGGCCGTAGTCGCGGCGGCCGCCAAATTCCGGGGAAATACGGGCGTCGCCGTCGCGGTTGAGGCGGTTGCGAGCCGCGAAGCGGCCGCCGTCATTGCCGTACAGCATGTAGATGTCGCGGTAAGGGGTGACCGGATTGCCGCGCAGGTTCACGTTTTCCAGTTTCAGTGTCGGCTTGTGCGGCACCGACTCTTCCCACGGATTCCACCAGTGAACGCCGAGCACATCCTCCAGCAAATGGTAGACGGCGTAGAGCGTGCCCCGGGGGCGGCCACCGGTCACGATCAGGTCCTTGCCGGATGCGCGGATGACCCACTCCTCGGGGCCGAGCTTGTCCGGCACCAACCGTAGCCGGATAGCGGGGCTCGTCAGGCCGACGAAGATGTGTGAATCCATCATTGTCGCCTCGCCTGGCTTGACGACTGCTACGGGGCTGCCGACGATCTTGCCCAGGTACTCGCCGAGCTCGGCGGCAGCGGTCTCTTCAGCCAGCGTGGCCTCGCCGGCGACGATGATGTCCACCTGCGGCTTGCCATCTTTGGCGATCGTCACCGCGCCACAGGGCGAGCCTCGTAACACGGATACGAACAGGGCCGCGGTCAGTAGAATTCGGTTGGTCTGAAACATCGTTTGCTTCCCTTTCCATCGGTTGGATTATTGGAGTGCCGTCGTCATGATGTCACGGTCACGGATCGCGGGCGAATGTACTTGTTTCATTGCACTTCGAACTTCCGCGCGATGTTCACTCCACTCGCCACGTCCGCTGCCACGATCGTCCACACTCCTTTCGGATCGTTCAAGGCGAGTCGGAAAGACCCCTGGCCTTTTCCGGCGGGAGCAGACAGGTTGCGTGTGTATTCCCGGTAGACGCTGCCATCCGGTCTCCGGATTTCCAGGTGGAAAACATGAGGCGTCGCAATGTCGGGACTGGACTTGACGCCGATCTGGTAGCTCACTCCCGTCCCGCGGTTGTATTGCTTCATGACTCCGGTCAGCTCAACGGCATTAATCGCGCACGGCAGCAGCGCGTAAAGTTTCACCACGGCAGGCTCAATCCCGGTCTGTAGGGAATCCGTGAACCCGAGATAGCGTTTGTCACGAACCGAGTAGACATGGTACTTCCCCGGCAACACAATTCGCACCGGCCGGGGCGCGTGGTCTTCCTTTTCTTTCGTAACAAACTCACGTCCCTGCAAAAGCCCGAGATACGTCGCCTTCCCATCGGCAAACTCAACGACCTCGCAACCGACCGGGTCCTTGCCGTCCTTCGGCACGAGCCTGAAGCGAGGCTGCACTCTGATCTTGGCAAGCAGCGAACTCATCTCTTTGCGATAGCTGCTGCCCAATGCGTCCGTTCGTACTTCCCGATATTTCCAGACCGGCTGAGCAGGTCGGGCAAGAGTCACCCCTTCGAGCATGTTTGTGGTGGCGGAACGGCAATGGCCGTCCATGGCGCCCGCCTCACCATCGGCGATGACTGTGCCCCCCTTGGCGGCGAACTCCCGGATCGCTTTCGCCTCACCTTCGCTGATCGCTCGCGAGTAGGGAAGAACAAGAACCTTGTAATCCTTGAGTTTGCCTTGCGCCATCTGCTCCTTTGACATGAAATCGTATTGCAGTCCGAGGTCTTCGAGGAGGTTGCAGAAGGCGCGGGGCGATTCGACGCGTTCCTTGCCTCCGAGGATGGTTTCGGTGTGGAAGCTCGCGGGCGAGTAGTGAATGGCGATGCCGTTCTGTTGGCGTCGGGCGGTAATCAGCAGATTGCCGACGCCGCCATTGATCTCCCGAATAGTCTCCGTGATTTGCTCTGCCCACGGGGTCGTCCGCAGGTCCCGCGAGTAGAAGGCGTACCAATTGGTGCCCATCGCGTCCCAGTAGTTCACACAGTTGAGCCCGTGGAACAGGTCGTACCAGGGAACGAAGCGGTTGACCTTCTCGTTCTGCCACTTGTCTTCGTAGTAGCCGTTGGGGTAGTCCTCGAAAGGCTGGGTGTAGCTAAAGAGAACGGAATCGGGAGAGGCGAAGGAGCGCAGGAACTCGATCTGCGGATAGTGTTGGAAATAGATTCCCCACATCTTTTGCTGAGGGATGATCCTCCCGAAGTCATATCCGACGGAGCTGTCTTCGCCGTTCTTCTGGTACATAAGTAGGTCGTCAAAAATACTGTCCCTGCTGAAACGAAGACGGACATACCCGATTGATTTGGTAATCCCCCCGAACTTGTTTCGGGGGAAGGTTAGGACCACGCTAACGGCGGGAGGCGACAGACAGAAT
>MNXM01000279.1 GCA_001872605.1 Armatimonadetes bacterium CG2_30_59_28
CGGCACTACTACGACGTGGCGCGGTCTGGAACGTCTGTCCGCCATGGTCGAAGGGTGGCAACTCTACCAGACCATGCACCCCGCCCGCGCCAGCCCTTGATGTGCGGTGTCAGGTGTGGGTAAGAGTCAGCCCCCGCCGGGGGGAGAGGGCGCGAACCCAAAGGGTTCGAGGGTGAGGGGACGCACCGAACCGCTCGACGTGTTGCTCGTGCTCGATGCCGTTGTCTTCGAGGAACCGGGTGAATACCAACCGGTCGAGGGTGCGCTGGGCAAGCTCGGTGAGCGTCTCGCTGTCGAGTTCGGCGAGGAACGATTCGTCACAATGTTTTGGTAGGCGCGTGACATGGGCAGGATGCCCATGCTACACGGACTTGTCAACGTGGTTTGAGTCTGCCGTGCGCCGCGTTCACAGAGCTCTCCGCGAGCTCACTTCCCCCATTCCGCCACTTGCTCGAAAACGCGTCGCTCGATGAAGATACCCAGAAGCTCCTTGTCGAGTTGTCCCTCATCCGCTTCACTGCGAAGAATGTCCAGAGCCTTGGGAACGGGGACTTTCTTCTTGTAGGGGCGGTCCGCAGATGTGAGCGCATCGAAGATATCCGAAATGGTCATCATTTTCGCCTGCACCGGAATCTCGTCACTCGTCAGTCCTCGGGGATACCCCGATCCATCGAGTTTTTCATGGTGCGCGTAGGCAATCTGCGGTATGCTCTCCAGTCCCCAGGTCCACGGGATTTGCCGCAGGAACTGAAAGCTCTGCGATACATGAGACTCGATCTCCTTTCTCTCCCGCTCATCCAGGCTGCCTTTGGGAATGGACAGCACATTAACCTCCCAGGCATCCAGAAAAGGACGGAAGATCCCCCGCATGTCCTCATACGTTCGTTGCGCAATGTCCTTGAGTGAACCGGAGATCTCAGTTGGCAGCACGGACGGCTCGTTTGCCAGCAGGACTTCCATCAGACAATCATCCAGTTCCTTGAGAGCCGCCACGGTTTCCGCAGAGGCATCATGGTGCCACTGCATATATTCGTCGCGGTTTCTCTCCAGCAGGAATTCGATATCCCTCCGTGAATGCGCATATTGTGTCGTCCGCTGAATAAACTCAAATCGCTTCCGGACCAAGTCGAGGTGTCCGTCCGGTAGCTTTTTTGGTTTGACCAGCACATTCTCCCGTACCCCCACTTTCCCGAAGTCGTGGAGGAGAGATGCGTAGCGCAACTCCTTGAGCTGTTGAGGCGTGAAGAAGAGATTGCGATACCGTCCGACTTCGGTCTGTTCGGTCGCCTCAGCGAGCGAAACCGTCAATATGGCCACTCGTTCCGAGTGACCGGAGGTAGGAGGGTCTCGGGACTCAATGGCCGACACGGAGGCGCGTACAAAGCACTCGAACAGGTTCTCAATGTCCTGGTAAAGGTAGCTGTTCTCGAGAGCCACAGCCGCCTGACTGGCAAGAGAGCTTACGAGGTCTTCGCTGTTGTCGTCAAAGGGGATGACTGTGGCATCCACCACCGGTTCGCCCGTGAGTTTGACCGAGAAATCCCTCTTGCAGTTCAGGAGTTGAATGACCCCGAGCACGTCCCCTCGGGTGTTCTTCATGGGAACCGTCAGCATCGACTTCGAGACGTAGTTGAAGGTCTCATCAAAGGTCTTGTTGAATCCGTAAGGAACCCCAGCCTCGATCTCGTAGACGTCCCCAATGTTCAAGGTGACTCCTTTGAGGGCAACGTATCCAGCGATGCTCTTCTCATCCATCGGCATTGTGAACTCGTCGTAGCTGACGTCCAGTGAGTCATTCTGAGAGAGTCGGAAAAGGAGATGTTTGCTTTTCTCCGATCCTCGCGGTTCGATGAGGTAGAGGCTCCCTGCATCAGCAGACGTAATTTCTCGGCTTTTCAGCAGAACCATGTCCAGGAGGGTATCGAGGTCCCTCTCCGCAGAAAGAGCGACCCCAATGTCGTTCAGTTCACGCAGATCGCGAGATCGCCGCGCCAACTCGTCTTCGAGTTCTTGCGTATGCTGTTTTGTGGCTATGTAGTCGAGGGATCTAAAGACGACCTGTGCCAGCGCGTCCATACTTTCCGTCGGCCCGAAGGGGAGCAAAAGAGGCCGCAGGTCTTCGACGCCATCCGGGAAGGGGGTATTGCCCAGTAACAGAATCCCCTCGGCCAAGGGGTTGGCCAGCAATCTGGTCAAACACTCCGCCGCCGCTGACTTTGACGGCGGAACGTCCGCCGCGTCGAGCACTACCACTACGGGAGGGGAAGGCAGTTCACTTGCCGATGCCGCCGATGTATCGCAGACATTCACCCTCAGTCCGGCGTCGGCAAGCGACTGCCGCAAGCCTCGTCGATCCGCGGAGGGTGACAATAGGATATGGCCTTCTTGAGGATCCAAGGTTCTCTTCCTCGAGCATGTCCGGGATGCTGATTGCTCCCTGCAAAATGGTGACGATGGTTCGCACTTCTATACTCGTTACGGATGAAAATTCATCTTTCCCCCTCACCCGTAACGAGTATATCTATTGACTGCTTTGTACCATCGGTGCCTGACTTCCCGCAACGGCCTCCACGATCACCGGTGGATGGCCCCGATGGTGGCGCTCTATCCGGGACAGTCGTCTCGCCTCGCGTCATGGACTTTTCGTCGAACAGCATCACGGCCTGTGACAAAGCAGCAGACTCGGTGTTGCGCGATGCGAGGCAAGCAAACCAGACAATATCTCCCGACGACCTCACCTGTCAAGCATTCCCCCATCAAGCCGTGTTTCTATTTTGACACAATGCCGGTATTGGGATATGATACGCGGCAGTTGCGGGCAGGAGCCAAATGCTTCCGTGCGCTTTTCGATGGGAGAGACTGATATGTTCCAGGGCACCACAATTATTGCGGCCAGAAAGGGCGACCAGGTTGCCATCGGCGGAGACGGCCAGGTATCCATCGAGGCCACCATTGTGAAAGGCTCGGCGAACAAGGTCCGGAAAATGTACCAGGGACAGGTTCTCGCCGGGTTTGCCGGGTCCGTGGCAGACGCGCTGACCCTCTACCAGAAGTTCGAGGGGAAGCTGGAAGAATATCGCGGCAATCTCAAACGCAGCGCATACGAATTGGCCAGAGAGTGGCGGACTGATCGTGTCCTGCGACGGCTGGAGGCCATGATGGTGGTCGCCAACAAGGAAGACCTGCTGCTGATTTCGGGGAATGGAGACGTGATCGAGCCAGATGAAGGAGTCGTTGCGATCGGTTCTGGAGGGTCCTTCGCTCGCGCCGCGGCCCTGGCGCTTCACAAGCACACGGAACTGGATGCAGAGACCATCGTTAGAGAAGCGCTCAAAATTGCCTCTTCAATCTGCGTCTATACCAATGACTCAATCACAGTTGAAACACTGTAACTCTCCCGCCCCATGTCTCACAGCCCGGCGTCCGCCCTGTGAATTGTTTGGAGGATGATACGTCTCATGGAAATGGAAGAACTAACTCCCAGACAGATTGTTGCGGAGTTGGACAAGTATATTGTCGGTCAGGATAGGGCGAAGCGATCTGTGGCGATCGCGTTAAGAAACCGCTATCGTCGCCGCCAGCTCCCGGAAGAACTCCGGGAGGACATCATCCCCAAAAACATCCTGATGATCGGTCCCACAGGCGTTGGGAAGACCGAAATTGCCCGACGCTTGTCCAATCTTGCCAAAGCGCCACTGATCAAGGTGGAGGCGACGAAATTCACGGAAGTCGGTTACGTGGGCCGGGACGTGGACTCCATGGTACGCGACCTGACGGAGACGGCCGTGCAGATGGTCGAGCAGGAGAAGTACGCGGACGTCGAAGACCGCGCGAAGGATATGGCTAACGAACGCATCCTGGATCACCTCGTTGAAGCTCCTCAACCGCCCAAGCGGCAGGAGTCACGCTTCCCTTTCGACCTGTCCGGCTTGATTCGGGTCGAGGGTCAATCAGTCACCATTTCCCCCCCAGAGCAGGAAGAGACGAAGCCAGTGGGTGAGGCGGAGGACGAGACCGACACCGATACTTATCGACAGCAGTTTGAGCAGTCCGAACGCCTGCGAGAACGGTTCCGAAAGCTACTCGTCGATGAGAAACTCGAGGACCGAGATATCGAGATCGAGGTGGAGGAGTCGAAGGTCGGCGTAGCGCGCATCTTCTCCAACCAGGGATTCGAGGAAATGGGGTTCGATGTTCAGGGCTTCCTGGGACAGATGATGCCGAGAGAGAAGAAGAAGAAGAAGGTCTCCATCGCCGAGGCTCGTCGGATCTTCACGATGGAGGAAGCGGCAAAGCTGATCGATCAGGAGTCGATCACCCGCTCGGCCATCGATTTGGCCGAGGAGAATGGCATTATCTTCATTGACGAGTTGGATAAGATTGCTGGCCGCGAGGGAGGCCGCGGCCCCGATGTCTCCCGCGAAGGAGTGCAGCGTGACATCCTGCCCATCGTTGAGGGATCCACCGTCATCACCAAGTATGGACATGTGAAGACCCATCACATCCTTTTCATCGCCGCAGGGGCTTTCCATGTGGCGAAACCGTCTGACATGATCCCCGAACTCCAGGGCAGGTTCCCACTGCGGGTGGAACTGGACAGCCTGACGGAAGTTGACTTCAAGAGAATCCTTACCGAGCCGAAGAACGCGCTCATCAAGCAGTACATGGAACTGCTCAAAGTCGAGGGTGTCGAGGTCGAGTTCACGGATGACGGGATCGCCGAGGTCGCAAAGATCGCCCGCGAGGTGAACGATCAAACAGAGAACATCGGCGCACGCAGATTGCACACCATCCTCGAGAATGTGTTGGAAGACATTTCTTTTGATGCTCCCGATCTGGCGGGAGATAAGGTCGTCATCGACGCCGCCTACGTGCAAGATAAGCTCGAGGATATCATCCAAAGCGAAGACATGAGTCGGTATATTCTGTAGACGAATGCTGCTCCGTCGGTCCGGGTCTCCGTCAGTCCCCCAGCTTCGCCAGATAGCGTTCCGCTTCTATGGCTGCGGCGCAGCCGGTGCCGGCGGCGGTGACGGCCTGGCGGAAGACGTGATCCTGAACGTCGCCCGCGCAGAAAACGCCTTGGACGGAAGTATGTTGCTTGCGGTCGGTGATGATGTAGCCTTCCTCGTCCATCTCCAGTTGTCCCTTGAAGACTTCGGAGTTGGGAACGTGGCCGATGGTGATGAAAAGTCCGTCCAGGTCGAGTGTGGATTCTTGCCCGGTCTGCGTGTTGTGCAGCCTGACGCCGGTCACCTTGTCTTCGCCCAGCATCTCGGAAACGGTGGAGTCCAGCACAAACTCGATTTTCTCATTACTGGTGGCGCGGTCGAGCATGATCTGACTCGCGCGGAATCCCTTCCGTCGGTGGATGATGTAGACCTTCGACGCGAACTTGGTGAGGAAGGTTCCTTCCTCCATGGCGCTGTCTCCGCCGCCGACAATTCCTACCACTTTCCCGCGGTAGAAGAACCCATCGCACGTGGCACAGGTGGAGACGCCGTGTCCGAAGAACTTCTGCTCGGAGGGGATGCCCAGCATCCGAGCGGAGGAGCCGGTGCAGATGATGACGGCCTTGGCTTCGTACTCGCCGGCGTCGGTCTTCAGCTTGAACGGAGGCTCACGAAGCTCCACCTCCGTCACAGTCTCAACACGCACCTCGCAACCAAACCGCTCCGCCTGCCGCTTCATCACATCCATGAGCAGCGGCCCGGTGACACCCTCCTCGAGCCCGGGGAAATTCTCGATATCGGTCGTGAACGAGAGTTGTCCCCCCAGGTCTTTACCCACAAAAAGCAACGGCTCCAAATTTGCTCTCGCGCTGTAGATTCCTGCGGTGAAACCGGAAGGTCCACCACCGATGATGATGACGTTACGTTGTTCTGACAATGTGCTGCTCCTTGGGTGAAAAGTGACGAGTGACGGAAGGCCGCCAGGACGCGCGCGTCTCACGATAGTTCCTTGGGGGACATGCCTACAGCCAGGATGCTGCACGCGACGATGGGAGTGATGCCAAGAGCCTCCGCTTTGTGAATCAGTTCATCGCTTTCGGCGCCGGGATTCAGGTAGACGGTTCTGATTCCTTTCTGTGCAACCTGCTCAATCACGGCCAGCCCAACCTTCGGTGGAACATAGAAGCTGGCGACCTCGACGGCATCGGGGATGTCGAGCACGGTTGGGTATGCACGCTGTCCCTCGATGCTCGCTTCCTTCGGATGGACGGGATACACCACGTAACCTTGTGTTAGGTAAGCTCGCACGGCTTTGTTGCCGAACTTCTCCCGGTTGCTCGACGCCCCGATGATAGCAATAGCCTTAGTCACTCACGGCTCTCCTCAATCACGAACCACCAACTACGAACCACTAACATCCACCTCACACTCCACGCTTCCCCGGCTCCCAGATGTACTTGTGGATTTGCAGTTGCAGGTGAGCTGGCGAGCGGTCCTCCAGCATCCATTGCGCGAGGTCCCGCGGTGTGATTACGCCATGGACCGGCGAAAAAAGAACGGCGTTTTCCTTCCCCAGCGACTGCTCGGAAATGATCTGTCGTGACCACTCGTAGTCACGGCGGTCGCTGATGACGAACTTCACTTCGTCCCGCGGGCGCAGCTTCGTGAGGTTGGCCCAATGCATCTTCTCCGTCTCGCCGCTTCCCGGACACTTGATGTCGAGTATCGTGATTGCCTTTGGGTTGACCGGCCCGATGTCGAGAGCGCCACTGGTCTCAACCAGCACACTGAATCCCTCGTCAACCAGCTGATCGATGAAGGCAATAATTCCCGACTGGAGCAATGGCTCGCCCCCGGTAATCAACACCCACCGCAGGCCCGTGGCGCGGACTTCTGCCAGAAGCTCTTCCAGCGTTCGTTCCGTCCCACCGTGGAATGCGAACGCGCTGTCACAGTAACTGCATCGCAGGTTGCATCCCGTAAGTCGCACGAGCACGCACGGCCGGCCGGCGTGAGTCGACTCGCCCAAGATGCTGGGGTACAGTTCCGCGATGGTCAGTGTCATACGTTTGCTCGAGTCGCCCTCTCACTGCGAACAGCCGCGCGAGCTCTGCCCGCCAACCCTTAAGTTGCCCAGCGCATGCCCAACATACTCCATCTAACCGATCATGGGCTTGACTGACCTTGGAATCCTATCAGATATTTCCAGGAGGGTCAATTTCCCATCGTCGGCGAAGTCGGCGTATGTCTGACAGGAGGGATGTGCTACACTGTCCGCGCGCGAACTGCCCTAAGAACAACGGACTTGTTTCTGTGTGATTCCGTGCGCTTCTGTGGCGAAAAGGAGGCGCACATGCGGTGCGGGTAGGTTGCCACGGAAACACTCGGAAGCACACAGCAGGGGAGGGGGATGGATGATCGGCCAATGTTTTTGATCCTCAAAGGGAATCGGGACGAGAATGATTTTTCTCTTAATTGATTGCGCTGACGTGTTTGCAGACTCTCGTGCCATGCACATTGTCCGCGCGCGAATTGCCCTAAGAACGACAGACTTGTTTCTGTGTGATTCCGTGCGCTTCTGTGGCTATCATGAGCAGGATTGATGTTCTGGGGTTGGGGATCATTGCGGTCGATGACTTGTTCTCTGTTGATGCCTATCCTCCGCCCGATACGAAGACTCCTATCCGAAGACATGAACGCCAATGTGGGGGGCTTACCGGCACGGCGTTGGTGGCCGCGGCGCGCACGGGCGCGCGGGCTGCGTACGGGGGTGTCATCGGTGATGATGAACTGTCGGAGTTCGTTGAACGGGAAATGGCTCGCGACGGCGTGGACTTCTCTCACGCAGTTCGCCGCACCGACGCTCGTCCCGCGCATTCCTTCATTGTGGTTGACCGGCGAGACCACACGCGCACGATCTTCTTTGAGATGAATGGTCTCACAGGCGCGGACAGCGCCAAGCCCGGAGAAGAGGTCGTCCGCGCGTCGAGGGTTCTCCTGGTTGATCACTACGGGATGGAGGGCGTGGTGCGCGCGACGCGGATTGCGCGCAACGCAGGAATCCCTGTTGTCGCAGACCTGGAGAGAAGGGAATCACCTCTCTTCGACGAAGCCCTTGCCCTGGTCGATCACCTGATTGTTTCGCACGCATTCGCCTCGACCATCACAGGGCAGGCTCACGCAACGGACGCGGCAAGAACGTTGTGGACTCCTGAAAGGCAGGCAGTTGTGGTTACCTGCGGATCTGACGGCGCGTGGTATCTGGGGGACGGTGAGACAACGGAACCGCGGCACTGTCCGGCGTTCCCCGTCGCGGTAATGGACACGACCGGCTGCGGAGACGTTTTCCACGGCGCTTACGCTTCGACGTTGGCGCTTGGATTTGCTCTCGCAGAGCGAGTGCGCTTCGCGTCCGCAACGGCTGCGATCAAGGCCACACAACTCGGTGGACAGGCCGGAATCCCGCGGAAGGAACAGGTTTACACGTTTCTGGAGGAGCGATGAGTATTGGTAAGCAGGTCAGGCTGAATCGACTGTTCTCTCATCCTTCAGGGAAGCTGTGCTCGATCGCCATCGATCATTTTTTCAACTATGCAGACGACACGTCTGGTATGCCGGAGCCGCTTCGACATATCAGCAGGACGCTGGCGGAAGTCGCCGAGGGGAGGCCCGACGCCATCACCCTGCAACGCGGCATTGTTGCGTCCCTATGGGAGCCCTACGCGGGGCGCATTCCGCTGATTTTGCAGTGCAGCGTCATACGTCCCGACGACTCGGTGAATGAGCAGATCGCAGATCCGGAGGACGCTGTGCGGCTTGGCGCCGATGCGTTCGCCATCGCCGCGTTTGTTCGTGGCGAAACGCAGGGTAAACAGCTCAAAGCTGTCGCAGATCACGTGAAGAAGGCGGAGCGGTATGCGATGCCAGTTATTGTCCATATCTATCCGCGTCGATTTGGAGAGCGAGTGGAGTTCTCGTTTGAGCCGGACGATATTGCCTGGGCCGTCCGTTGCGCACTGGAGTGCGGGGTCGATGTCATCAAGACTCCCTTCTGCGGTGACGCAAGCGCATTCCGGCAGATTGTCGATAACTGCCCCATCCCGATCGTCGTCGCCGGCGGGCCCAAGACCAACTCCCTGGGTGACTTCCTCGCGATGATCCGCGCTGCCATTGACAATGGCGCCGCGGGAACAACCGCCGGCCGCAACGTCTGGGGAGCCGGGCACACCACGCAGTCGCTCATCGCGCTCAAGGCGGTCGTTCACCAAGGGCTTACTCCAGGCGCGGCCCTCTGCAAGGGAAATCTGCAATAGCCGGTCTCCCCGCGGCAGAATCCACAACCGGAGGCAGCAATGTCACAGCACCGACCCAACATCCTTCTCATCACCAGTGACCAGCAGCACTGTTCTGCATTGGGCGTTACCAACGGTCGGATCCGCACTCCCGCTCTGGACCGGCTCTGCGCAGGAGGCACGCGCTTTACCCGCGCATACTGCCCCAATCCCACCTGCACCCCCACACGTGCGACGATGATCACCGGCATGTATCCGTCGCAACACGGCGCGTGGTCGCTGGGAACGAAGCTGTTCGAGGATGTGCCAACCCTGGGCGACTACCTTCAAGAAGCAGGTTACATGACCTCGCTCGTGGGCAAGGCGCACTTCCAGCCTCTGGCGTCGGTGCCTGGGATCGAGTCGCTGGAGATGCAGCCGCTCATGCGTGACCTCGACTTCTGGCGTGCGTTCCATGGCCCCTGGTACGGCTTTCAGCACGTCGAAGTGGCGCGCAATCACGCATGTGAGTCACATGCGGGTCAGCACTACGCCATCTGGATGGAGGAGAAGGGCCTCGCCAACTGGTTGGACTACTTCGACGAGTGGCCGCCCGACGTTGAAGCGCAGAAGCGTCGCCGTGCCAACCGGCACTGGGACCTGCCAGAGGAGTATCACTACACCCGCTGGACGGGTGAGCGCACCATCGCCAGCATCGAGCAAGCCGTCGCAGAAGACCGGCCGTTTTTCATCTACTCCAGCTATCACGACCCGCATCCACCCTACATGGTGTCCGAGCCGTGGGCGAGCATGTACGATCCGGCCGACATGATCCCGGGTGAGCTAACTGCGGGAGAGCATGACAGCAATCCGCTCCACTTTCGCATGACGCAGGAAGAAAGCCCCGACTTCAAGGGTGTCTACTTCGAAGATCAGGGCATCCACGGTGGACTTTCCCACCTGCATGACCGCGAAGAACTGAAGAAAGACATGGCCGTATACTACGGCATGGTCAGTTTCATGGATCGGGAAATCGGGAGGACTCTCGACGCCCTCGACCGGCTGGGAGTTGCGGACAACACGCTTGTGCTGTTCAGCACCGACCACGGACACTTCCTGGGACAGCACGGACTGATCGCCAAATGCATCCATCACTACGAAGACCTTTTGAGAATCCCGTTCATCGTCCGCTGGCCCGGTCAAGTTCCCGCAGGCGAGGTCAGCGACGCGATCCAGAACCTGGTTGACCTGGCGCCTTCTTTCCTGTCGGCTACCGGCCTGGATATTCCGGGTGCAATGACCGGCGTCGATCAGACAGGAACCTGGCGCGGCGGACCGGCGGCGCGCCGGTGGAGCATCACTGAGAACCGACACACAAAGACCAAACTTCATCTACGCACCTATGTCAACCAGCGATACAAGATCACCGTTTACCGACAGGGAGAGAATGGTGAACTATTTAACCTTGAGAACGATCCGGGGGAAATCAAAAACCTGTGGCATGAACCGGCGGCGCAAGAGTTGAAAGGCCGGCTGCTCCACGAGTTCCTGCAGGCCACACTGGAGTGCGAGCCGACACGGATGCCGCGGATCACGGGCGCGTGACCGCTATAATGCGAGAGCGGAGGTGAGGGACTATGCCCCAAACAGTTTCGGCGGTGTTCAAAGAAGGAGTCTTTCTGCCATTGCAGTCGGTTCAGTTGCGTGACGGAGACAGGGTATCGCTCAAAGTGGAGCCGGTGGGAGGGGCCTCATCAACTCCGCAGATGCCCCCTGCCGCAGGGGAATACGCTGAACCGTCGGAGACAGACCGTGCATCATTGTCCGGACTCGACGAGCTTTGGGACAATGGAGCAGACTCGATCTACGACAACTGGAGGAGTCTGTATGCCGTATCAGAGGGGTGAGATTGTGCTCGTACCCTCGTATTGGCGCAGACTGCCTAATTCAGACATGATAGGGGTAGACCGCTGCCCTGGGCGACGCGCTGGACTTGTGACGCGGGTCGCCGCTATCACGCGAGCAGCACCCTCATGGGCTGCAAAGTGCGGTTAAAGGGATTGAGGACCAGACCGAGAATCTCCAGCGTGACGACGCCCAGCAGTGGTTCGTCCCCAGTCTCTCCGAGAATTATCGGCGTGTGCGCCGCGCCTTCTGGGAGGGTGATGTGGCACTCCGAAATGTGTCGTTCGATACTCGTCCCGTCAGCCAGAACAAACGACATCCGCCGTTGCGGCGCAAGCCCCAACAGCTCCCACTTCTCTCGAGGCACGAGAGTATACTTGGCGCCGCTGTCCACGAGGAACCGCTCGGAAACCTGCTTCCCATCGGGAGCTGTCAACGTTCCTTCCACGTAGATCAAACCCATCGACTACACCTCCCACACTGCTGAATTCGTCTCGACAGTTCACTTTATAGTTCATCGAACCACGTTCGTCAACGCGCAGTTTCTGCTATAATCATCCCCGTTCAACATTTCCCATTGGAGGGCACTCAACAAATGGACCTCGGTTACCTGACCCAATTCAACGAAGACGAACTGAAGCTGGCGAGCGACATCGGCTACACCAGCCTGGAAGTACACGCGGCTTCCTGGCCGGAAGATACCTTCAGCACAAAGGCGAAGATGCAAAGAGCCGCGGCAGAGGCAAAGGAGCTGCTGGCGAAGTATGACATGCGGCTGACAGCGGTGGCGCGGTACATGCCGAATCCGCTCACCGAACCACTGGCGGAGACGAAGAAGAAATATCGGCAGTACCTCACGTTCACCTCTCTGCTGGGTGTTCCCGTTCTCACCTCCATGGCGGGACGCGTGCCGGATGAAACAATTGACGAGAACATCCCGCGGTTTAAGAAGCTGTTCACCGACGTCGCCAAGGCCGCGGAAGACTGCGGCGTGAAGATCGGTTTCGAGAACTGGCCAAGCATGGGCGGCTATCCGATCAAGGGAATGGTAAACATCGCCTTCACTCCGGCGAACTGGGACAAGATGTTCGACGCGGTTCCCTCTCCCGCACTCGGGCTGGAGTTCGACCCGTCACATCTCTATTGGCTGGGTATCGATCACATCGCGGCGCTGAAGCAGTTTGCTGACCGCGTGTATCACATCCACGCGAAGGACACCGAAATCCTCGATGATCAGCGCAACTATCACGGGATTCTCGAGTCGTCCGCTTGGTGGCGCTACCGCATTCCCGGTTGGGGGGAGATCGACTGGAACGAGTTCATCTCCGCCCTGAACGACATCGGGTATACCGGAGGCATGGCCATCGAGCATGAAGACCCCATCTTCGCCGGTCCGCGTCGCGTGGAGGGGCTGATTCTCGGCTTCAAGCATCTGTCGGAACGGTTGGTTCTGCGCGGGGCGTAACAGGAAGGCCGGAAGACTGGAATGTTGGAGCACTGGAGGGCAGGACGCGCGTGTTGGCGGACAGGAATGTCCGCCAACACGTATGCTGCTTGCTGCTGTCCCCACAACAAGGAGATGCGAGGATCATGATTGATCTCCAGAGTGAGCTCGAACGTCGGTTCGGTTTTCCTTCTTTCCGTCCTGGGCAGCGGGAAGCGGTGGAGCAGGTGCTGGCCGGTCGGCACACGATGGTGGTGATGCCAACCGGATCGGGGAAGAGCCTGTGCTACCAACTCCCCGCACTCATCGACACTTGCGAGAAGCGTCCGGGGCCGACACTCGTGGTGTCTCCTCTCATTGCCCTGATGAAAGATCAGGTCGACGCTCTGATGACGCGGCAGAACGCGCGCGCAACATGCATCAATAGCAGCCTCACGTTTGGTGAGTTGCAGAGCCGCATTGATGCGCTCCGCGATCATCAGTACCGGTTGGTGTACGTCGCGCCGGAACGGTTTCGGAGCCAGGCGTTTGTCTCGGCGCTGCAATCGGTCTCCCTGTTTGTCGTGGATGAGGCGCACTGCATCTCCGAGTGGGGGCACGACTTCCGACCCGACTATCTGAATCTGCGCAAAGCGATTGAGCGATGCGGGAATCCGCCCGTCCTCGCCTTGACGGCCACCGCGACTCGCAGAGTGCAGGACGACATTGTGCGCCAGTTGGGGCTTGACCATCCATTCCGGGTGGTCACCGGCTTCAACCGTCCCAATCTTTCGTTCGAAGTGGCTTATACCCCTGACGTCGAATCGAAGCTGGCGTTGCTCCACCGGTTCGTCACACAGGAGAACTCGGAGGACGCCCGTGGGTTGATTTACGTCGGCACCCGGCGCGACGCCGAGGAGATCGCCGCATTCGTGAAATCATCCTGTGAACGCAAGGCCGATTTCTACCATGGCGGTATGGGGGGCGAGGCGCGGCAAAAGGCGCACGAGTCCTTCATGTGTGAGAAGGTCAAGATATTTGTCGCCACCAAAGCCTTCGGGATGGGCATCGACACGCCCGACATTCGCTTTGTGCTTCACTACTCCATTCCGGACTCCGTGGAGTCGTACTATCAGGAAGCCGGGCGGGCGGGACGGGACGGACATCCATCCCGGTGTGTGCTCCTGTATTCTCCTGAAGACCGTGCCTTGCAGGAGTATTTCATCGAGCGTTCCGAGCTGGGTGAGAGGGAACTGGAGAGTCTCTTCCAGACAATCGTCAAATTCGCCTCCGACAGCAAGGCGCGGGTTTCCTCGTTGCTCTTGGAGCAGGAACTTGACCGGGATGGTATCGCCATCCGGGTGGGTATCAGCGAATTGGAGAAAGTGCGGGCGCTGACACGGGGAGAAGATCAGCAGGACGCGATGACGTTTACCCTCCATGCGCAGCGGTTGACCGCGGGACATCTCCGTCAGGGGAGTGGCAACATGCGTCGCCGCATGGAGGAGCGTCGAGCCAAGCTGCGGGGGATCATTCGATATGCGGAGGGCAACGCCTGCCGGCGCCAGTTCATCCTGCACTATTTTGGCGATTCGGCTTCCCCAGTCGCCATCGAGCAGTGCTGTGACAACTGCGAAAGCCGCCACCAGACGCGCACAGTAGTTATGCTGGAGCCGATCGATCACGCCGTCCTTCAGGGAGTTGCCGGACTGCGTTTCCCGCTGGGACGCGAGAAATTGATCGGGATGCTGCGCGGGTCGAAAGCAAAGTGGATTGCGGAATGGGATTTGAGCAAGCATCCGCTCTATGGCTGTCTTCCATTCCATTCTGCTGCCACCGTGGAAGAGCGTTTGCGTTTTCTGTTGAGGAAGGATCTCCTCAAGACCGTCGGCGGGAGGAAACCAACGCTGCAACTCACTCCCGCCGGGGAAGTGCTGGCGCGGGAACCTGTCGATCTGGCGTCCCTGCGCACGCCCCCCGCCTCGCAACCCCCGCCGCGGCGACCGGTTACTTCGCGCAGCAAATGGCGGTCTGGGGAGACCTCGGCATCGCTCCTTGAAACATTGCGGTTGTTTCGTGAAGGCAAGAAAACCCCTGCCATCGCGAAAGAGCGGCAGTTCTCGGTCAACACCATCGCTGACCACTTGGCCGAGCTGGTGGCTCTGGGAAAGATCGACGTGAACGAACTGGTGCGTCCGGAGTTGCAGGAGCTGATTCTGCAAGCGATCGGTCAAAGGGGATTGACCTCGCTCCGATCCCTGAAGGATTCACTACCGGAGAAGGTGTCCTATCCTCAGATACGAGCGGTGGTGAATGCCTGGAAACTTGACCACCCGGAAGTGGCAGAGGCCGCGTCTTCCGACGTGGCGAAGACCTTTCTTGCCACGCCTCATCCCCGGGAGTTGGCGGGGCCTTGGGACGAGGGGTTCGCCCTCGATTTTACCGGCTCGTTTCAGGGCAGGGAATACCGCCGCTCGGAAATTGGCGAGGCGGTGTATCAACTAAAGTATCAGGGACAGGAAGAGCAGGCGAAGATAATCGCCGACAGAATGGCGGCGTTCCTGGAGACTCACCCAGCTTTTGCGCACGTGGCGGCGCTGATCCCCGTTCCACCGACTATTCGGGGAAGGCGCTGTGACCCCGTCGCGACGATCGTCGCTGCGGTGTCGCAAGTAACCGATGTTCCCTGTATTCCATTGTTGTATCGGCAGGTCGCACGACAGCCACAGAAGAGCTTGCAGACGCTCGCTGCAAAAACAGAGAACGCGCGCGGAGCGTTTGCGGTTACCGACCCGGAAAACGCGCGGGGGCAGCGATTGCTGCTGGTGGACGACTTCTACGATTCCGGGGCAACCCTGGCCGAGTGCACGCGCGTGCTGCGCGCTTGCTCCCCTAAGTTCATCGGCGTTCTGACCGCCGGGAAGACGGTGCATCATGCTTGAAGATGAGAAACTCTGCCAGATTGCCTTGAGCGCAGTCCCCGGCGTCGGGGCGCGCACCCTTGACCGGTTGGTGCGGGAGTTCGGTTCCGCCGGCAACGTCTTTTCCGCCAGCCGCGAGGAACTGGTGGCGCTTCCGCGGATCACCGACCAAATGGTGGGGGAGATTCGCGCCATCGAGCACCGCCTCGACCAATTGCAGGCCGACCTTTCCGCCCTGGCAGACGAGGATGTGGATGTATTCGTCCGCGAGGAAGCAAGTTACCCGCGCAACCTGAAATGGGCTGCCGATTCCCCGCCGGTGCTGTACGTTCGCGGCCGGTTCTCCTCCGCAGACGACTTCGCCTTGGCCATCGTTGGGTCTCGCGATGCCTCGGAAGAGGGGATGAAAGTGGCGCGTCGACTGGCAGAAGCCGCGGTCGATCAGGGGATCACCGTCGTCAGCGGCCTGGCTTTGGGCATTGACGGTTCCGCCCATTCCGGCGCCCTTGACGCGGGGGGGCGGTCCATCGGCGTGTTGGGTTCGGGAATTCGCGTGGTTTACCCGTCGGAGAACTACGAGGTGGCTGAGTCCATGATGAATCGCGGCGCTGTCGTGTCGGAACTCGCGCCCAACACCCGTCCCTCCGGACCAAACCTCATGGCGCGTGACCGAATCATTAGCGGTCTGTCGCTGGGAGTTATCGTCGTCGAAGCGGGAGAGAACAGTGGCAGCGTGGACACGGCAAACAAGGCGTGCAAGCAGCAGCGGCCGATCTGGGCGGTCGACTGGCAGGACGATTCACTTCCCCACGCAGGCAACCGGGGGCTGTTGAGGGAAGGCGCTTTGCCGCTGCAACTCGAGGCAACTGCGGACATCGCGGCTCTCGCCACGGTGTTGCTCGAGACCGAACGCAGCCTGCGAGAGGCTTCGGAAGAACCGCCTTCACCGGCGGCGGACCATCAATTGTCGCTCTTTGATTCATAGCTAAATCCATTACGAGGGGACTCCGATGGGATGTCAATTGTGCCTGTCCAGTTGGGCAATTTCCTTGATCCTGCTGATCAGCGGGGCTCTGCATGCCGATGGCAACGCCCCCTCGCCTCTCCGGTCTCGCATCGCGAAGGCCAAGTCGCTGCAATCGGCGGCGATGCGCACGTTATCCTCCCTCGAACGCGACCTTGTGTTCTTTGCGAACTTCGAGCACGAGGGACTCGCGCTGCTGGGGAACTCGGAAGCGATCCCCGTGAAGCTGGAGGCAGACCACTACCGCCCGGGGCGATTCGGCAGGGGCTACTACTTCGAGAAAGCGCGACACAACCTGCTGCCACCGGCGGCGGCGGACGTTGAGTCCGGCGTCGAGGGATTCAAAGCGACCGGCGGAGCGCAATTGCGCCTTGTGTCTGCGGAAACCGCGTTCGGGAAGAGGGCGTTGTCGGTTTCGCTGCCCTCGACGGAGGCGCGCGTGGAGACCGTCCCAATCAAGGTGAACTTCAGCCGCCATCTTGGCCATGAGAAGTTGGTTACTCTCCTAACATCGTGCTACGTGAAAGGGCCGAAAGAGGGGAGGGTCAAGCTGGAAGTGAAGTTGCTCCCCGTCGAGTTGCCCACGGAGAACCCCGTTGCGGATGAGCCATCCACGCAGGAAATCACTCTAACGGGCGGCTGGCAGCGAGTCGCCTGCTCGGTGAAAGCGGACGCGCGGCTGAAGGAACGCGAGGCGGTGTTCTCCGTCCAGTCGGCGAGTGCAGGAACACTCGCGACACTTACCGACGGCTTCCAGTTTGAGCAGGCAGCGTACTATCCGCATCACCATCTCATGCCCACCACCTGGACGCCGGGTGGGGAGTCCGTTCCAGCCACCTACATCGACGTGAACGACGCGGCCCTGCGGGAAGCCTTCCCCGTTAACGAAGGAACCGTCAGCTTCTGGACGTCCTCGCCGCGCCACTCCAACCTGACCAACCAAGGAGGTATCTACTGGCTCAGCTTTGGCGTATGGTGGCGTGACCCA
This sequence comes from Armatimonadetes bacterium CG2_30_59_28, assembly GCA_001872605.1. Classification (GTDB taxonomy): domain Bacteria; phylum Armatimonadota; class Abditibacteriia; order CG2-30-59-28; family CG2-30-59-28; genus CG2-30-59-28. Next base: position 17,485 of record MNXM01000279.1, read on the forward strand.
CAGTGGGCCATGGGAACCTATATCTTCCAGACGGGAGAGAAGTTCTGCTATTCCCGCCTGCCGGCCGACATCACTGATGGCAACTGGCATCACCTTGCGATGTCCTGGGACGCGAGCAAGGGCTACGAATACAAAGATGGCAAGTTGCTCCAGACCTTTGATCGAACGGAGACGGACGTCTCCAAGCGACTTGAGCTGTACCGGCTGCGTCTGGGCGGCAGCGTGAACGATGGGCAGGCCGCCAACTCGGTCATGGACGAGGTGGCGGTCTTCAAGCGCAGGTTGAGCGACGACGAGATTGGGCAGCTTGCCACCGCGACCGAACCCCTCCGTCCCACCCCGAACAAGTTGCTGCTGACTCGCGCGCCGCGCCGCGTCTTTTACCGGGATGAGGTGAAGGCAAGCGTCGATACGGGAGTGTTCGCGCTGGACAGAGTACCACCGTCCTTTAGCATCGATCTCTCCGTGGGAGACGCGGCCTTCGCGACGAAACTCGTCAAGCTGCAGGGCGGAGCGACAACGGCGACATTGGATTTTGCTCCGCAGCAGTTGCAATGCGGCAGCTACCTTCTCCGCGTCGCGGCTATCGCTGCTGACGGCAGCTCGGCCTGTCTGGAGTATACGATTGACGTTGTTCCCGCCCTGCGTCCCGACAACTACACAATTTCATCGTGGGGGAGCGGAGGCGAGACTGCGGAATGGCGGGAGTTCTGCAAGGGAGTCGGTATCAACACCATCGACACCTACAGCGCGAATTTCGACGATCTGGGGAGGAGTGGGCTGTTGTATTCCTGGCACTACAACTTTGGGAGAGGCGGCGTGTGGAATCCGCAAACCCGGCAGGCTGTCCGGGAGGAAACGCGTGAGCACGCGAAGCGGCGCGCGTCGTTCCCCAACTGGCGGTTTACGCTACTTAACAGCGAGACTCCCCCGTGGATCATGCCGGACGAGAAGGATCGCGCCACTTGGTTTGATGCTTGGGCGCAGAAGGAGTTGGGTTTCCCCGTGCCCGAGAAGTCCTGGAAGTTTGGCACCACGCACAACCCCATTCAGTGCTGGTTCCCGGAGGGCAGCAACCCTGGCAAGGACGGCGTCTATGAACCCACCCAGGAGGAGTTCCGGTTCCTGAAGTGGTGGTACAACCGTGGCTGCGGTTGGTGGCGCATCAACGCCGAAGCCGCGGCGGAGATCAAGAAACTGCGTCCCGACGTCTTAAACTATACGGAGCCGCTCTGGTATCCCGGTCAGGTGGCCGACCTAAACGCGGGCAGCAACTGGAGCTACAACACACGTCCCGAGCCAATTCTCGGCGAGCTGGAAAGCTCCTATGCCTGCTTGCGCGGGAGCGACAAGGAGTTCTATGCTACGCTGGGCATGGACTATGTCTCCGGCGACTGGCTGACCGTGACCGACGCGGAGGGGAAGAAAAAGCACCTCAAACCAACGCCCGATGACATCATCCAGCAGACGTGGGTTGCGGTGGCCGGGCTTCCCACGCACGGGCTTGCCTACTGGTTTCTGGAAGGTTGGTTCCACGGCCTGCGGGGAGAGCAGGACTACTACTGCCCTCCTGAGAGTGATGCAAAGCTGGGTCAGGAGATGAGAAGGAACCTCTATCCCATCGGCACGATGCTCAAAGGAGCGCCCAATGCGCAGCGTCCCCTTGCCCTCTTGCTTCCCGAAAGCACACTGTGGTACGACGCCGGGGAAGGCGGCTGGGGATGGGGAACCACCCACTACTCTAATTATTGGCGAGGCTGGGTCGGCAAGTCGGGGGTCCCCTACGACGTTGTCCTCGACAACAACGTTGCTCCCGGCAGCCTTTCACGCTACAAGGCCGTTGTCTTCCCCATGGCGGAATACGTCTCCGCGGAGATCCACAGGGAACTTGTTTCGGCTGCGAAGGCGGGAACGCGGATTATCGTGGACGCCTACTGTCGACAGGATTACCCAGGTATGGAGCGGTGGGACCAGGAGTATTTCTACAAGATGAGCGCGGCAAAACGGACGGATTACGGCAAGCTCACCGAGCAGCGCCTCGCCGAGCTACGCGCAGCGTTGCTGCCCGAGCTGGACGCGTACGCTGTGGGTGAGGAGGGACCGGTGCTGATCAATGTTCGCGAAGCCGATGGAGTCAGGTACGTTGCCGTGATCAACAACCATCGCCAGGCCGGACCGTATACGGAATGGACGCGGGCTCGGCAGTCCGAGAAGAAGGAAGTTTTCCAGCCATACGGAAAGGCGCAGAGCGCCAAAGTGTATCTCAAGGCGCCGGCAGAAACAGTGATCTATGAATTCACTCAATCAGCCAGGGCCACGGCGATGAAGGAAGATGGCCGCACGGTTGTCAAACTCGACCTTCCTGCGAGCGGAGGCAGGCTTCTGTGCCTCTATCCCACCGCGATTGCATCTGTCAAAGCGACCGTCTCACCAAGTGTCAGACTGGGCTCTTCCGCCGATGTCGCGGTGAGCGTACTGGATGTCAATGGGGCACCCGTCGGGGGCAGGCAGTTGGTGGAGGCGAAAATACTCGGCCCTGCCGGGAGCGTACATGACGAATCGGGTTTGTACCGAGCCATGAATGGGAGAGCGATGATTCCCTTCCGGCCTGCGATAAATGACGTTCCCGGGGTCTGGAAGATTGAGTTGAGAGAGCGCACCTCCGGACTACAATCGGTTGTCGCGGTCACAGTGACATCAGCGCCACGGGGTGCTTGAACTCCGGGAAGCGCGGGCCTGACTTGTGCCCGCGCCGCCATTTGCCTTGACAATGCTAAGACGCCAACGATATAATGCACCGTCTCCTGCACAAGCCTGAGCTGGCACAAGACCTCCTGTCTGTTGTCCTGCGAAACTGCGCCAACTGATTGCGATGGAGGTACGGTGATGGTAATCGATTTGCGTGAGCTGCTGGAGGCGCCCGGGGAGCAGAGATCCTACGACCTGGATGCTGCATTTCCAGACCTGAGTGGGATCGAATTGGTGTCGCCCGTCAAAGGGACACTCACGATCCGCAACTCCCGTCATCACATCGTGATTGATGGTCGAGTTCGGGCGGCAATCCATCAGGAATGCAGCCGGTGTCTGTGCGAGATGGAAAGTGAACTCGATGTGGCCGTCGAGGCGTTTTGTCCTGTCGAGATCACGCGGGGAGGGGTAGCAGGCCGACTGGCTCCGGAAGATGATGAGCAAGCGGCCCTGTTTGGCCCGACGCGCCTGTTTGTCGATGAGTTGGTTCGGCAAACGTTGTTGCCCGCCACTCCCATGAAGTCAGTGTGCAGAGACGACTGCCGCGGAATCTGTGCGCAGTGCGGTGTCAACCTGAACGAAGAGAATTGTCGGTGTCCCAGGCATCCGGCTGACCCGCGGTTGGCCGTTCTGCGGGATATGATGGCGAAGATTTCGACACGATAGTGAAGTTGGTCGGGGTGCCTGGCGGACTTACCGTGAGAGCATTTCCGCGGAGAGCTCGACACGAAAGGAAAGTGAACTGAACAATGGCTCTGCCAAAAAGACGACACAGCAAGGCCCGGCGAGACCGCCGGCGAACACACTGGAAGCTTCGGTTGCCTTCCATTGCGGTTTGTCCACACTGCGCCGCGAGAATGATGATGCATCGTGCCTGCGGCGTATGCGGCTACCACAAGGACGAGAAAGTACTGAAGGTGAAGGAAGCTCAGAAGACGTGAGTCGGCCGTTTCCACTGGACAGGTTGATGGGATACGGGCTGTGTGCCCTTCCGCCCCAACGCATGAATACCACGCTATTTGTGTTCCCTGCACTCTGTAACACACCATTGCCGCCATACGCGGGTTCACCGGAGGGGAGACCCCTGTGAGGATTGCGGTAGACGCAATGGGAGGGGATTACGCTCCGGGTGAGATTATCCGAGGCGCGATGGATGCCGCGCGCGAACACGTCTGCTCCGTGGTGCTGGTGGGTGACCGGAGTACAGTCGAGCAGCATCTTCCGGGAGACATGGATGACCTGGGGATGCAGATTGAGCATGCCTCCGAGAACATCGGTATGCACGAGTCCCCGGTTGCGGCCATTCGGAAGAAGCGAGATTCATCCATCGCTGCCTGCATGAGGCTTGTGAGCGAAGGAAGGGCCGATGCGGTAGTCACCGCTGGGAACACCGGCGCGGCCGCCGCTTTGGCGCAGATGAAGTTGAAGAAGATCGTTGGCATCGATCGACCGGCCATCGCGACGGTCATGCCAACCGCGAAGGATAACGTGATTCTTCTCGACTCCGGCGCCAATGTGGAGTGTCGTCCGAGGAACCTGCTGGAATTCGCGCTGATGGGAACGGTATACGCACGTGATGCCCTCGGGAAGGAGGACCCCATCGTCGGCGTATTGAGCATCGGGGAGGAATCGGCGAAAGGGAACGAACTCACCAAAGCCGCGTTTGAGTTGCTCAGCAAGTCGCCAGTAAACTTCCACGGGAATGTTGAGGGCAGAGACATTGGAATGGGCAATGTCGATGTTGTGGTGTGTGATGGTTTTGTTGGGAACATCGTTCTGAAAGTCGCCGAGGGTTACGGCCTGGGTCTGCTGAAAATGCTGAAGGACAGCCTGTTGAGCGCGGGGCCCCTGGCAAGAGTCGGCGTGATGCTGATGCGCCGTGGGTTCCGGAACTTCAAGAAGAGGGTCGACTACGCCGAATGCGGTGGGGCCCTGCTGTTGGGGGTCAATGGCGTATGCGTCATCTGTCACGGATCATCTAACGCCTACGCCATCAAAAATGCCATCAATGTTGCTCGCGGAGCCGTGGAGGACGGGGTCGTCAACCACATCCGGGAGTGTCTGGGCACGAGTGGAGTGACAGACGAGATGGCGACAGTGGATGGATCGGGTGACATGGTATGAGAGCAAACGCTTCGACAGCCTCCGTCCGCTTCCTGAGTAGGAAACGCGGTTATTGATCTGCAGGAGAAAAGATGGCATCACCAGTTCGGCCAGCAGGAATCGTCAGCATTGCTTCTCACGCACCGGAGAAGGTTCTGACTAATTTTGACCTTGAGAAGATGGTTGACACAAGCGACGAATGGATTCGCACCCGCACGGGGATCGTCGAGCGCCACATCGTCGCTGATCACGAGTGCACATCAGATCTCGCCTTGGAGGCTTCCCGGAAGGCCATCGCGCGCGCGCAGGTGTCCCCTGACGAGATCGACCTGATCATCGTGGCGACCGTAACTCCCGATTTTCCCTTCCCTGCGACCGCTTGCCTGGTGCAGGAACGTCTTGGGGCGTCGCGCGCCGGTGCGTTTGATTTGCAGGCAGGCTGCACGGGCTTCATCTATGCCCTGACCGTGGCTGCGCAATTTGTATCTTCGGGAGCGATGGATACCGTGCTGGTGATCGGCGCCGACTGCCTGTCCCGCATCACCGACTGGACAGACCGAACTACGTGTGTCCTGTTCGGGGACGGCGCCGGTGCGGCGGTTGTCCGCCCCGTTGAGGCAGGACGTGGACTGCTCGCATTTGACCTGGGCAGCGATGGTTCGGGCAGTGAGCTTCTTCAAGTGGAGGTCGGGGGAGCAAAGGTCCCAATCACCCAGGAGATGGTGGCGCAGAAGAGGCAGTTCATCTCGATGAGCGGGAACGAGGTCTTCAGATTTGCTGTGAGAGCGATGGGAGAATCCGCTGAACGGGCAATGGCGCGATGCGGAATCACTTCCGAGGACGTGGGGTGTTATATTCCCCATCAGGCGAACCTGCGCATTATCGATTCCGCAGCCAAGAGGCTGCACGCTCCCACGGACAAAGTCATCGTCAACGTCGACAAGTACGGCAATACTTCCTGCGCCTCCATCCCGCTGGCCTTTGATGAAGCAGTTCAGGACGGTCGAATAAAGTCGGGGGACATTGTCGTCTGCGTTGGGTTCGGGGCAGGTCTGACTTGGGGCAGTTGTGTGATCCAATGGTAGCCGAAGCATGGACAGGAGAGTTGCTTCCCGCCGGGGAAGGGCACACTCCAATCCGCGTGAGTCTCCTATGTCTGAAAATAGAATTGCCTTCGTGTTTCCCGGACAGGGGAGCCAAAAAATGGGAATGGGTCGCTCGCTTTTCGACGCGTTCCCCCAGGTTCGCTCCCGCTTTGATGAAGCTTCCTCGATTCTGGGATTCGATATTGCGAGGCTGTGCTTTGAAGGCTCAACAGAGGAACTCACACGAACAACGGTTGCACAGCCTGCGCTGCTGTGTGTGGGCGTTGCCTGTTACGACGTGCTGTCGGCACGCGCAGTGACAGGTGAATTGGTGGCAGGACACAGCCTCGGTGAATACACTGCACTGGTTGCATCCGGTGCCCTCGATTTTGGGGCTGCAGTTGCTGTGGTCAATCGACGGGCGAAGTTGATGGACGCCGCCCCCCCGGGAAAGATGAGCGCCATCATCGGCTTGGGGCGAGAGCAGGTTGAGGCAGCATGCAAGAGGGCCGCGGGAGCAGGCGTTGTGGCCCCGGCAAACTACAACTGCCCCGGGCAGGTCGTGATCTCCGGAGATGAGATGGCAGTCGAACGCGCCGAGACAGCCGCGCAGGAAATGGGCGCGAAGCGGGTGCTGCGCCTGCCCGTCAGCGGCGCTTTCCACTCACCGTTGATCGCGGGAGCGGCCAAGGAACTGGAGCAGGTTCTGCTTGAGACGGAATTTCGCCGTCCCAGATGCCCTGTTGTCGCGAATGCGACGGCCCAAGTGGTAGAAGAACCCGAAGAAATCCGGTCTGCTCTCTCCCGACAGATGGTTTCGTGTGTGCTGTGGGAAGACAGTGTCCACAATATGGTGAACAAGGGGATTGATGCATTCGTGGAGCTGGGGCCGGGGAAAGTATTGTCTGGGCTGATAAGGAGAATCTGCAGGGAGGCGGTTGTCTGTAACGTGGAGGATTGTGGATCGCTGGAGGAGACGCTTCGCTGTTTGCGGTGAATCCGCTCCCCCCCAACATTCGCCCATTCGCCTATTCGCCTATTCGCCGATTCGCCCATTCGCTTATTCGCCGATTCGCCGATTCGCCTATTCGGCAAGGGAGGGATTTGCGTGCCACAACTCGAGGGACAAACGGCCCTGGTCACAGGAGGCAGCCGAGGGATTGGCAGAGGGATTGCGTTGCGCCTTGCGCAGGCGGGAGCAACAGTCGTCATCGCCGGCCGCAACCGGGATGCCCTCGAAGAAGTGGTGCGTGAAATCGAGGAATCAGAGGGGAAGGGCTTTGCCCAAGCCGGGTCGGTGGCTGTTGCCGCGGACGCGCAACGCATCGTGGAGGCCTCCCTGGAGGCAACCGGACGGATCGACATTTTGGTTAACAACGCGGGGATCACGCGGGACGGGTTGTTGATGAGACTTTCTCTGGAGCATTGGCATGAAGTGCTCGACACCAACTTGACGGGAGCTTTCAACATGACGAAGGCCGCCGTTCGCTCCATGGTGAAGCAGAAGTCGGGGAGCATCATTAACGTAAGCTCGATCATCGGGCTGATGGGTAACGCCGGTCAGGCGAACTACGCTGCATCGAAGGCCGGGGTCATCGGGTTCACGAAATCGATCGCGCGCGAATTGGCATCTCGGAACATCACGGTAAACGCAGTTGCCCCCGGCTACATCGAGACCGACATGACGGCCGCTTTGTCGGACGAGTCCAAAGTGCTGATGCTGAAAGGAATTCCCGTCCAGCGGTTTGGGCAACCGGAGGACGTGGCGGGAGTCGTCCTGTTTCTCGCGTCTCCGGATGCGCGGTACATTACGGGACAGGTCATTTCCGTGGATGGCGGAATGGCGATGTAAAAGAAATGCGCCGTTTCGCTTGCGGAGGAGCGGCATTTCTGTTATGGATAAACGTCGATAATTGATAAGATATCTGACGCACCGTTGCGTTTTGCTGGAGGAGGTGAAAGGATTGACTGTTTTTGATCGTGTGAGAGACATCGTGGTGGAAGAGCTGAGTGTCGATGCAAATGAAGTGACGTTGGAGTCAACCTTTGTGGAGGACTTGGGGGCAGACTCGCTGGACGTGGTCGAGTTAGTCATGCGCTTCGAGGAGGAGTTCGACGTCGAGATTCCCGACGAAGATGCTGAGAAGATCACCAATGTCGGGGAGGCCGTTCGATATATTGATGGCAAAGCGGACAAGTGATAAGGAATCAGCAATCGAGGCAGTCCACTCCGGGCTCCGGGGCGCGCCACACACGGTGCGCGCCCGTCTCGACGTTGGCGACGGCCTGATCAATGGAGTCCTTCGGGTTGGAGTGGCCTTAGATGCCCTCCAAACCGAAGGACTTCCATCCCCTTTTCTTATGGGGTAGACCACCGTAAGTGGTTCACAGAGGGAGCGTATGAGGAACCCAGAAGATCGCATTGTCATAACCGGCATGGGTTTGGTTTCACCTGTTGGAAACACCGTAGACGAGTTCTGGTCGGCCCTGCGGCAGGGGAAAAGCGGCATTTCCCCGGTGACGCTTTTCGACGCGTCGGCATTCCCCACTCGCATCGCGGGAGAGGTCAGAAACTTCGATGGCGCGGAGTATGCCGGCAGAAAAGCTTCCAGAAGGATGGACCGGTTCGCCCAGTTCGCTGTCGCTGCTGCGTGCATGGCAGTGGAAGACTCCGGACTGGCGATCAACGACTCCAATCGCAGTCGCGTCGGGGTAGTGATCGGCACAGGAATCGGCGGTCTGCACACACTGGAACAGGAGCACGAAACGCTGCTCACAAAAGGGCCGGATCGTGTCAGCCCTTTTTTGGTTCCCATGCTCATGTGCAACAGCGCTTCCGGCTACATCTCCATCCACTTCGGTGTTTTCGGGCCCAACGCGTCGGTTGTGACTGCTTGTGCAGCGGCGGGGCACTCCATCAGCCAGGCTTGTGACATCATCCGGAACGGCGACGCGGACGTGGTCATTACCGGTGGAGCGGAGGCGGCCGTAACCCCCGTGGCCTTTGCAGGTTTCTGTTCAATGAAGGCGCTCTCGCGGCGGAACGACGAGCCTGAGAAAGCGAGTCGTCCCTTTGATGCAGACCGGGATGGTTTTGTCATGGGGGAAGGCGCCGGCGTGGTGATTGCAGAAAGGCTCAGCCACGCACTGGACCGAAATGCGGACATCCTCGCGGAGCTGGCCGGCTACGGTATCACCGGAGATGGATGCCACATTACCGCCATGGATCCCGATGGAAAGGGTGCGGTCATGGCGATGCAAACCGCTATGAAGCGGGCCGGGGTCAGCCCATCTGAGATCGACTACATCAACGCCCACGGAACATCAACGGAGATCAACGACAGGACAGAAACCCTTGCCGTCAAGAAGGCTTTCGGCAAACACGCCGGAAAGCTGGCCGTCAGCTCCACCAAATCCATGACAGGGCATCTGCTGGGAGCTTCCGGTGGCATCGAGCTGATCGCGTCTGTCCTTGCGATTCAGAACAGCGCCGTACCCCCGACAATCAACTACACGACGCCGGACCCGGATTGCGATCTCGACTACGTCCCCAACCAGTGCCGGGAACAACCCGTGAATGTGGTAATGACCAATTCCTTTGGTTTCGGCGGGCACAATGCTTGCCTGATCGTTCGCCGTTTTTTCGAAGACTGAACGCGCAAGCCAGTGCAGGCACAATATTTCCCATACCCGCCTCACAGAGAACTAACTATGATGGATTCCACACGTCTGGCAGAGCTTCGAGAGCTTGAAGCTGTCCTTGGAGTCGGCTTCCCGAACCTCTGCCTTCTCAACCAGTCGCTCACGCACACTTCTTTCGTTGGGGAGAAGGACGAATCGCGTCTGCAATCAAACGAGCGCTTGGAGTACCTGGGAGACGCGGTGCTGGGACTCGCGGTTAGCCACTATCTCTTTGAGCGGCATCCCGACCTGTCCGAAGGTCAGCTGACCAAGATCAAAGCTGCCGCCGTCAGCGAAGCGGCTCTCTGTAAGCTGGCCGAAAACCTGAAGCTTGGTCAGTATATCCTGCTCGGGCGCGGAGAAGAAATGACCGGAGGACGACGGCGCCCGTCGATTCTCTCCGACACGCTTGAGGCTGTGGTCGCCGCTATTTACCTTGAGTGCGGATTCGACGTAGCACAGTCTTTTCTCCGGCGCCTCTTTGCCGAGATGGTCGAGGACATCCGCCACCAGCGACAGGGACAGGATTTCAAGAGTCTGTTGCAGGAAAAGGTCCAGGAGAGGACCAGTCGCGCGCCGGAGTATGAAGTCATTCAGGAAATTGGGCCCGACCACGACAAGCGGTTTGTGGTCGAGGCGCGCATGGATAAGGACATTCTGGGGACGGGCTTCGGCACCAGCAAGAAGGAAGCTGAGCAGGCCGCCGCCGCGCAAGCACTGGAGCGAATGGGCGAATGGGCGAATGGGCGAATGGGCGAATGGGCGAATGGGCGAATAGGCGAATGGGCGAATGGGCGAATGGGCGAATGGGCGAATGAGCGAATGGGCGAATGGGCGAATGAGCGAATGGGCGAATGGGCGAATGGAATCTGAAATCTGCAGTTTGAGATTGCGCCCCCCCCATCCCACTATGAGCCAACTCACTCCGCGTTTGATTGGAATGACTACCCGGGAACTGGAATCGCTCGCGATGTCAATGGGAGAACCCAGCTTCCGTGGCTGCCAGATGGCCCAATGGTTGTACCGTAAGAGTGTCCGCGATACTGCAGGCATGACCGACCTCCCCGTCGGCTTCCGGCAACGACTCATGCAGGAGTTCGGTCTCAGAAATCTGACAGAAACCCTGCAACAGGTTGCAGGCGACGGCACTCTCAAACTGGCTTTCCGTCTGCGCGATGGGGAGGTCATTGAGACCGTATTCATCCCCCACGAAGACCGAGGCACCGTTTGTGTCTCGTCGCAGGCAGGTTGTGTCGTGGGGTGCGTCTTCTGCGCCACGGGCCACAGCGGCTACCGGCGGAACCTCACTCCGGGAGAGATCGTCGAACAGGTGCTCTGCTGCCAGCCTTTGGCGCGAGTCACCCATGTCGTCTTCATGGGAATGGGCGAGCCGCTGCTGAACTACGAGGCAGTTCTTCGGGCGGTGCGGTTGCTGAACCACGAAACCGGGATTGGCATGAGGAACCTGACGCTTTCGACGGTGGGCATCGTGCCGAACATACGGCGGTTAGCCGCGGAAAAACTGCAATTGACGCTCGCCGTGTCCCTTCACGCCCCCGACGACGAATTGAGACAACGCCTCATTCCAACGCAGCACCGTTATTCCGTGAAGGAAATAGTGCATTGCTGTCGTGACTACGCCGCTCAAACGAGCCGGCGTGTCACGTTCGAGTACGTTCTTCTCGCGGGTCTCAATGATTCCGCATCCCGTGCGCGGCAGTTGGCGCAACTCCTTCGAGGCGTGCTCTGCAATGTGAACCTTATCCCATACAACCCCATCGACGCGTCGGATGACTACCAACCACCTGACGCTACAAGCATCCGAAGATTCCAGTCCCTTCTCGAGGAAGCGGGGATCACCGTTACTCAGCGGCGGGAAAGAGGACTCGACATCGACGCCGCCTGCGGACAGCTTCGTCGTCGTTTGAACTCAACGGGAGCGCGCATCGGTTTGATGATCGCGCGCGGTGTGCGTTAGGTCGCTGAATCGGCTGTGCGGTTCTGCAGCTTGGTTTCCAGCTTCTCCATGGCGGCGGCGAGCTCTTGCTGGCGGATGGCGAGAGTGAGGTCTCCACGCGTTCTCTCGATCAGCGCTCTGACGGAATCGGTGCGGCGGCGGAGTCCGCGGGTCACTCCTTCGGGAAAGTCGAAGGCCATGAGGGCATAGTAGATTTCGTCCATCTCATCCAGGCGTTGTTCGCTGACGGCAATTTCGCCGTGCCGAATGCTATCCACGACGTGTCGGCGCAACTCGCCCACAGCCTCTGCAAGACCGTTGGCGTAGGACGCCGCGTCCAGCCCCTCGGTGTCGAGAGATGGCAGTGGCTGCTCTCGAACGATCGCATAGGTAATTAGCGCTTCCGCATATTCCTTCATTGCATCGGTGACGAACCCGGCCGCGCGAAGATCGTCATGTTCGTCGGCGGTTTCCCGAAGGACGCGGGCCAGTTGCCCTCCGGTCTCGATCTGATCCTGGTACTCTTCGTATTCGCCGCGGTGAACGTGTTTGATGGCGGTGGCGCTAACACGGATTAACTCACGCGAGGTCGAGAGCGCTTTCTCCCGAGCAACATCGATGGTCTCGAACACATCGTGAACGTGTTCCGCAATTTGATGTAAACCCTCTAATGGCAATGGTGCCTCCTCTGCTGATGGCTAGTGCATCCGTTCGTAAATTCTTCGACATTAGACGCCGGATCGCTTCAGCGTCCGGTAGCTCACACAATTGACTACCGAGCGCCAAGAAAGGACATCTTTTCTCCCCTTTCAA
>MNXM01000130.1 GCA_001872605.1 Armatimonadetes bacterium CG2_30_59_28
AGGAGGTGAACCCCATGGAGATGGAGATCGCCATCTCCTTGCGAGTAAGTATAGCGGAGGAAGGCGCGAATCTCAACGAGATTTGTGCGGCGGTGAAAGAACAGGTCAGAGGGGAATTGCCTGCGAGGGTGGGAGAGATCATCATCGAGGGTGTGCAGGAGAACGTGCGCGATCGTTTGACACGTCCGGTGGGACGGAGTGCGAAGAAGGGTTTAGGGGGTCATGAGTGCAAAGGGGAGTCGGGGGTTCGGTGTCGTTTTCGGACGTTTCGCAGGGAGGGGTTTCGGACGGAGCCGCGACGGGTGAAGACGGACGTGGGGAGGCTGGAGTTTGCCGTGGGGTATGTGGGGTGTTGTGGTTGCGGGAAGAAGTTGGCGCCGATCCTGGACGTTTTGGACCTGAGAGAACGGACGGGGCACAGTGAGAGCCTGGAGGCGGTGGTATCGGAGGTGGTGTCGCAGACGAGTTACCAACGGGGGGAAGCGGAGAGGGAGGCTCGGGGGAGTGCGCCGGTGGCGAAGAGTTCGTCGCACCGCTGGATAGCGGGTCGCGGGATTCCGGACAGTTGCCCGGAGGGTTCGGTGTTTGCGATGGCGGATGGGACGGGGTTCAAGAAGTGGCCGGGAGAACGGGGCGACCTGCGGGTGGTGATTGGCTTAAATCAAGGCGGGAAGCCCCGTGGCTTGTGGGTTTATGCGGGGGAGAGTTGGGAGAGCATTGGACAGGATATTCGGGCAAAGCTGAGGGCTTCCCAGGTGCAACTGGAGCTCTTGACGGTGAATGGAGAGCCCGGTCTGGATGAGCACCTTGCAGGTGTGGCAGCGAAGGGATCGCAGCGCTGTCAGTGGCATCTGCCGCGGGATTTGAGCTATACGCTGTGGAAGGACGGCGTCGGGTTGGAAGAACGCAAGCAGCGTTCCACGGATTTGGCGGATCTGCTGGGGATTGAGATTCCAGCGGGAGAGTATGAGACCGTCTCGGAGGAGGACAAGGAGGCGCTGCGGGAGAGGGTGCGCACGAGCGAACAGGAGGCGCTCAATCTGATCGCAGAATTCGAGGAGAAGGGATACGCCAAAGGGGCGACGTATCTGCAGAACGCTTTCGACCGTCTTTTCAATCATGTGAAGCTGTGGCTGGAGACGGGCGTCATTGCACCCCGGACCACTTCGATCCTGGAGAACATGATGCGGGAGCTGGGGCGGCGCGTGAAGAAGCTGGGATGGAACTGGTCTGATGAAGGGATCGTGCGCATTGCCAAAATCATCCTCCTTCGCCACTACGACCGGGAGGCTTGGGATAGCTACTGGCGCGAAGCCCTCGGTCTTCGCAACCGCTGCCAAATCCAAATCCTCAGTCTGGAGTGGCAGCTTGTCTGAACCCCAAATCTCTCAACTATGGGACAAAGCCAAAATTGTGTTGGTCAGGCGGCGGGCCTCAGCATCCGAATGATGCTGTGACCTAAAGTACCACAAAATCGGAATTGTCAGGGCTGACACGTATCCAATGGCTTTTCGCCTCCGAATGGAGTAAATAACACGTTCACTGGACCGCCAACCACGTCTCCGACGAAATACATCCTCGAAGACATTAATATCCACCAGCACCTTAAGTATGTGTGAGCTTTCGCCCGATGGCACGGCGCAGACAATTCAGCCCCCCAAGTCCGCGAGGTTCTACTCCTTCAAAGGTGACCAGGAGATCTCACTGCAAGTTGCAGGCCCTGTGATAACAATTCCGGTCCCTGGTCACGACGAGGAACCCGCGGCGATCGTGTGCAGGTAGGCAAACGTGGATGCAAGCATGGCTCTGAGGAAGAGGCAAGGAATTCATGATGGACGGCGACGTCGCTCATTGGTGGGATAGGAACGCGGAGGTTTGGGCGCGGCACGTGCGGGCCGGTTACGATGTCTATCGGAACCTTTACAACAACCCCGCATTCTTTGACTTTGTCGGTGAGATCTCAGGCAAAACAGTGCTCGACGCTGGCTGCGGGGAGGGATATAACACTCGGCTGCTTGCACGGCAGGGAGCGCGAATGACAGGCGTTGACCTGTCTGAGAAGATGATCGCGTTTGCGCGTTCCGAGGAAGAGCGGAACCCCCTGGGCATTCGTTACGAGGTAGCGTCTATGAGCGACCTGTCAGTTTTCCCCGACGAGTCCATCGACGCGGTGGTTTCCACAATGGCCTTGATGGACTGCGCCGGCTACGAGGAGGCCATCAGCGAGTTCTGGCGAGTGCTTCGCTCTGACGGTTTGCTGGCATTCAACATCTGTCATCCGTGTTTCACCTACTCCATCCGTGACTGGGACTACGCCGAAAGCGGGGAGGTTCGCGGGGTTCGTCTCGGATGTGGCTACTTCGAAGAGACGGTTGAAACGGAACGCTGGTGGTTCGGAGCCGCGCCGCTCATTCTTGCCGACCCGTACATCTACGATCGCTCCGGTGGCCTCGTCCCCCATGCGCCAGCGCTCAAGGCGAACCAGAAGATTCTGAAGAAAAACCTCGCTTACGCCAAATCCCGGAAGATTCCGTTGATGTACATGGGGGGACTCGACCCCGCAGTAAAGGGAGCCGACCCAGAATTCTGCGGAAGAAACGCGGCCATGAGCGCCTTTGCCACGGACGGTTACTGGGTCTTCTACGAGGGACCCACCTATGACAAGGACCATGTCGATTACTTCCGTTGGTTCACGCGGGCGAATCGCGCCATCGTCGCCAGCGATCGCTCGTGGCACACGTGGGCGCGCGTGGACTTGGCCGCGGGCTTCCACGACCCGGAACGATTCGGGCACCTCGTTCTCTCTGGCACGCCAGAAATGATTGGCAAGCTTTCCGACGAATTCCGCAAAGGTGGCCGTACTGGCCCCATCGTAGTCTTCAGCCCAGAAGGGTTCGCCCGGACGACCTACATGAAGCTCGCCGCGGACGCATTCCTGCAAGGCGAGAACATGCTGGCGCAATTGCGGGACGAATCTCAACGCGAGAAATCCCCCGCAACTGCTGCCGAGATCAAGCGACGCCTGGAAACCTATGCGGCGCAATTGGCTCAGTTGAAGGCCGACGCCTCGGGCCCCATGGATGCGGCGAAGTGGAACCGACTCAATATCGCCGTGCAGGAGTGCCTGAAGCGTGTCGGGAAAGTCATCGCGGAGACGCGACTCCAGGCGCTGTTGGACAACATTTGAGGAGACGACCATGAAGACTGCCTGCCTGACGGCTCTCTCCTGTCTGATCGCGTGCGCTCTCGCGCACGCCCAGGTGCTGGTTACCGACTACGGCGTACAGACCAGCATTGCCGGGCCGGGGGCACCTGCGCACATCATCGGCTTGCAGCGAATCTCGCACGTCATCGCCATGGATACCGGTGTGAAGGCCTACGGATTGCAGTACACCATCGCCCATGATGACAAGCGTCCCGACATTGCCATCCCCGGCGAGGGGTATATCGGTATGTCACAACCCTCGGGCCAGAACTGGTACGGCGGAGGGTTCTTCGACCTTCAGATCAACGGCCAAACTATCGGCGCCACGCGCATCCATTCCCTCACCAGCCGAAGCGTGGGAGATCGTGGCTACGCAGATTTCGTGTTCGACACAGCCTTGTCCGTTGTGCGCATCCGGTTTGTCACTCTCGCCAACAGCGACGCCCTCTACTGCCAAGCGCTGCTGGAACCGAAGACGGAAATTAAGAGCCTGCGTGTCGTGGTGCGATGCTACCCCTCCGACTTCGTCAGCAATGGCGATCGACACGTATTGACTCCGGTGCGGGACATTGCACAGGGAGAGAAGGTGGAGTTGAACCTGGGAAAGGAGTGTTGGTTACTCTACTACGACCGCATCTACGATGCCGGATACACCTCCCCCGGTCACACCGGCGTGGGGCCGTGTTCGGCGCTGTGGGTGGGCAGCCAGGCGGACAAGGTCGGTTTCACCGTCGGAGGTTACGGAATCGACACCGCCATGACCCTCAAGCCACAACTGCGAGATTTCCGCTTCGTCTTCTTCGACCATGCCGGTCAGAGAAACGACGCGGCCATGGCGAGTCTTCGGGCACGCGGTGAAACTCTGCAACAGGAACTGTCCACGTTCGTCTTCACCGACCCGACCATCGCCGGCTGGTCGCTGACTGAGAAACAGGCGGAAATTCAGAAGTGGTTGGCCGCGGTTCCGGGAGACAAGGAATTCGCGGCCCGGTATGAGCAATGGCGCAAGGAGTTGTCCACCGGTCTGAAAGCCATCCAATCCGGAGAGCCCGGAGCGATCATGGCCGAGGCAAACGCCGCCCGCATCATCAGCGAGTGGGAGCGGGGTGTGCCGGAGCTAAGGCTGAAGGCGCTGCTGAACGGTATCTGAAATTGTTCTCTACCTTCCTGTCACTCAGTCCATCCTAAGTCCGCAGGAAGAACCTGACCTCCCGCAGGATACGAAGAATTTACGAAAATATTGCAGAAGGGAAATCCCAATCCGGGACCCAGAACCTGTACTGAAGTTATCGCGTATCCCACGTGTCCTGTGAGATAGAGCCTTGTTTGATTCGATTCAATCCTCATCAGCGCAGGAGCAACACAATGGAAAGCACAACAGAAGCCATGTCGCTGACGTTCTCGAACCAACGCCGCACTCCCCGCATCATCTACAACGACGACAGTTGCACGCTCCGCACGATGTCGCCACCGCACACGGTCGAGAGTATCTCCTGTGCTTTGGACTACCTCGAGGGCACGCAGGTAGATTGTCTGTGCTGGTGTGTGGGCGAGCAGATCGCTTATTCATGGCCGTCGAAAGTAATCGAGAACACATACGACCTGAAGGCCAAGGTCCCCTCCAACTACGCCGGCTGGAGCGACGACCGCGACATCATGCTCAGCCTGCACCGCCAAGGGATTGACTACCTTCCCCTGCTGATCCGCCGGGCGCAGGCCCAGGGGCTGATGTTCGTTGCCAGCTTCCGTATGAACGACACACACATCAAATCATACCCAACCAGCAATATGTCGCCCGAGTTCTGGAAGACGCATCAGCACTACCGCCTCTGGGAAATAACCGATGGCAAGAGTTACTACAACGCTGGCCTCGACTACTCGTTCCCCGAAGTGCGCAACCGCTATCAAGACGCGATCCTCGAGGTCGCTACCAACTACGACGTGGATGGCATCGAGCTGGATTTCCTGCGCAACGCCTACCTCTTCCAGCCGTCCGAAGCTTGGCGCAAGCGCTCGATCCTGACGCGACTTGTGCGGGATCTTCGCGAGAAGCTGGAACAGATCGGCGCCAGGCGAAGGCGCCCCTTCACGCTCATCCTGCGTGTCCCGGCTGGCGGGTCCAACCTGACTAACGCGGGCATTGACGCTCGGCAGTGGATCAAGGAGCGACTGGGAGACATTCTGGTAATCAGTGAACATTCGAACAACTACAATCAGGTGATTGAGCCGTGGCGATCCCTCTGCCACGACGCGGGCGTGCTGCTCTATCCTTCGGTCGAAGCAGGCCCGGCGTTCAACGTTGCGGATTTCTATACGCCTCAAGTGCGAAACCCGTTAGCCCCCCGGCACGACGGAAGCGGCAGCGTGAAATTCCCGTTAGACGTGGACCTCGGCATGCAGCGGGCGATGGCGCAAAACTTCCTTGCCCAGCAACCCGATGGCATTTACATGTTCAACTTCCCGTGTCGGCTGGCCGAAGGACGGAACATCATGCACGCGGACTCGACAACCTTTCTCCAAACCACATCAGTTCTGCGGGAAATGGGCAGCCTGAAGACGCTTGCTCGCAAGGACAAGCACTATCCCTTCTACAAGGAGTTGCCGATTTATGTGGAAGCAAATCGTCCGCGCCAGTTTCACCAGACGATCCCGTTCGCGATTCGCGGCAAGGACATTCGACATGCAACGGTCACGCTGCGGTTTCGGTGGATCGCCGAGAAGAACCCGCACGCCGACGGCAAGTTCCGCCAACACACCATCGTGAGGCCCGGTCTCATCAAAATCTACCTGAACGACCGCGAGGTTACGGAAAGCGAATTGAGGAAGTCCCGCTCACCCAGCGGACGAATTCCGTCAGGGTTCCTGTTGAAAGCACACGAGATCGTGGAGATAGAGATATCGGGCCGTGAGCTACTCGACGGAGAGAACACGCTGTCGTTCGAGATGCCGAAGTTTCCGCATGAGCGGGATCCGTACGTGTATATCTACGAGCTGGAGGCGGACGTGGCGTTTGGCAGCAAGAAGGACGAAGCGAGGTGAACGTGAGACGGGCGAAAATGCTATGAGAATTGTGCTGTTCGGCGCCGCTGGCTGGCTGGGGCGGGCGGTCCTGGCCGCGTCCGTCAATCGGGCGGAGATTCGGGCTTTCGATCGCGGTCCCGAGGCGTGGGACGAGTGGCGCGACATTGACGGCGACTGGACGGGCGGAGAAGTGATTCACGGGGACATCACCGATTTCTCAGCCGTCGAACGCGCGGTCTCCGGCATGGACGCAGTGATTCACACCGCCGTTCTCTATCCACGCCAAAACGTCGAACACGACCAGCGGCCGTTTCTCATTAATCTCAAGGGATTGTGGAACGTCCTTGAGTCTGCCCGACGGCACAACGTAGAGACCGTCGTTCATGTCGGGTCCTGCATGACGATCCACCCCAAGGGGCTGTTCTTTGACACGGACGTGCGTTCCATCGAAGGCGACCTGTACGGGATTTGTAAACGGCTCCAGGAGGAAATGTGTCGCCAGTTTCATGACGCGCACGGAATGAGAACCATCGTCCTGCGCCCGGACTATATTGTGGACAGCCGTCTGGGCATCGGGCGGCATCGGGAAAAACTTGGCCCGGGTGGTGTCCCGTGTCGAATGGGGTGGGTCTGTCGGCACGACCTGGCCGAGGCGTGTCTGCTTGCCGCGAAGAACAGAGCGATTAACCACGACATTCTCCACATCGTCGGCACCCCGGGCGCCGAACAACACTGCAACGTAGGACGAGCGAAGAAGGTCCTGGGGCTGGAGTTCCGCGGAGACCTGGAGCGGTTTCAGCAGCAGTAATGCACGGTCAGGCAAGGGGACACCGCATCGCTTACGGTAATCCCTTTCCGCACGCAAAGCCGAAGTAACCGAACAACACCCCGAGGCACACAGCAACACCGGGAAAGATGTCCAATACCCAACCTGTGAACATTGGTTCGGAAATGCTGTGAACCCATTCCGGGAAGGCAATGATGGCCACCCCTTTCAACAGGGCGATCCAATGGTGGTTTGCCCTGCTGGGCAACACATACCCACAGCACAAGGGGGAACGCCGATGGCACAGGTGCGCGCCGGAAGAATCCCCGCCCTTTCTCAATCTGAACAAATCTGGTATCCTGCAACCATACTGTTTCAAGGGAATGAAGCTTCGTCACATTTGAGTAACCGGGATCACCTGAAGCGTGTGTAAATTGTGTCGCAAGAGAGCAACATCGGAACGCAGCCTCCCCACAACTCATGGCGGGACGGGCGTCGGCACAAACCGGCGCGGATTCACCATCATTGAGCTTCTGGTGGTGATCGGCATCATCACGATTCTTGCAGCGCTCCTGTTTCCGGTGTTCGCGAGGACACGAGAGAAGGCGCGTTCTGCAACGTGCCAGGGCAACTTGAGACAGCTCGGACTGGCCACCCTGATGTACGTAGCCGACTATGACGAGACCTATCCCTGGTCGCGCAGCGGCTATGATGGCGTCATCGATCCCACGGCGCAGTATTGGGACGAGGCACTGATGCCGTACGTGAAGAATGTGCAGATTTTCTCCTGTCCCAGTTACGGCTACCTGATCCCGCCGTTCGACTCTTATTCGCCGCCCAAGGACTATCAGTATAACCGCTGGTTAATTGGGGCTCCAGAGTCGTTTATCAAGCAAATTGCTCCAGAAGTTTTTCTCTTCGTAGATTCCTACCGCCGGCAGCCGCTCGGCCAGTGTACCAATGCAACCACGACAATTGAGGATAACAGCGGAGTTGGTTACTGGCACAACGATGGTTTCAATGCGGTTTACGCGGATGGGCATGTCAAGTGGCAGAACAAGCCCTTGCAGTGTGACGCCTGCAACTACGGCGTCTACGCCTTTTTGCCCGCCGACCCCTAATCCCACGTGGAGTGACCGGAGGTTGTTGGTCGGCCAGCATCATCGCCGTCTGGAGACGCCTCCTACCCGGGTGTAGGTAAAATTTGTGATGGCGCATGATGCGGACTCTGTGAGTCCGCCGTGATAGTCAGCCCTGTAGCCCCTGTTACAGGGGTAATGTGACGGTTCCCCCTGTTCCCTGCGAGCCCCCCCCCCCGCTCGCTCAGCTTACCGACAGCAGGGGCTGTCTGTGTAAGGGGAGACCCCCACCGTCTCCCC
>MNXM01000331.1 GCA_001872605.1 Armatimonadetes bacterium CG2_30_59_28
GGGCGTTGCCCCAGGCAACGCTTCAAGCGGAAGATGGGCCTAATAATCCCCCGAAGTTAGTTCGGGGGGATTGGGTCAAATCGAACTCGCAGAGTTCGCCGATTGCGCCTCAGTAGGTTTGTCCGAAATATCCCCTGAAACAAGTTCAGGGGGATTACCGAATCAATCGGGTATGTCCGTCTTCGTTTCAGCAGGGACAGTATAGTTGACTCCTATCCCCTCTCCGTTCCTGTTGGCTTGCAGGGCAGACAGTCCGAAGACAGACTGGGCAGAACACCGCCTCCGACTGTTCTGGACGAGAGTGACGGAACTGCTGGCAGATAAATCACTCATTGGCGAAAGGACAGTTCTTGTGAATAACCCGAATGGTTTTTGGTAACATCATGCGGATAGGTTATTGTCAATGGAATCAAGTCGGATGGGAGCAGGTGGCCGTACTCACCGTGGCCAATGGTGAAGCGCGCCTGGATGCAGCCAAAGGGCTGTCCCCAGAATTCGCTGAACAACTTGCACCTCAACGTGTTCGGTGCCGCGGTGGGTTCTGCACCCCGGAAGAACCAGAGAAGTACGTTGAGGGATTGTTGGACAGGTTTTCTGGTTCATACTTCTGGGCTATGAGGTTGCCGGATGAGACTATGGAGCTTGCTGACCCTCCAGCGGGCCGTTCCAGAAGGGCAAAGGTCAAGATCACCCGGAAGGACGGGCACGCGCAACACTATTGGATTCGTCCGAAGGAGGTACAAGCACAGAAGAAGAAAGCGCAGTCCAGGGGACAGAATTCATGACGATCTACTTATAATCGGTGCGTGATGGGCAGTAAACATTTTCCCGAGAAATAAGAAAGAATGTAGGCGTGAGTCGCTGATTATGGCGCCAGTTCAACCATGGCATTACCCGCCGATTGCTGTCATGATCATAGCAACTGCAAGGACACCTCTCAAGTGCACGACGGAGAATCTTCACTTTGCCTGAGATGCGATCCCTTCATTCCGCGATACACTCGAACTTACCAATGACAGTTTGACGATTCCGTCCAACCTGCTATCATTACGCTTCCTTCGCGTGCCTCAGTCGTTTCGGGGCAACGGAATTGGCCCGTATCGTTGACGTGCTTGGCGGAATGCCTCGACAGGCAAGACCGCTTCGTGTTGGTCGGTCTTCACATTTCACTGGACGAACAGTAGATGGTAGACGCTAAGATTCCAGATTTTGCACTTCCTTACGGCTTTCTCCTGAATCCTCGTGGTGCGTTGACAGCGGGGACGATTCGACTCAAGGAGTTGTCGCTTCTTATTGACTCCACGAGCATCGAAGCTCCTTACGAGGAGTTGCGAAGAATCGGCGTCGAAGAGAACGCCTTGCTCAAGGATACTCACTATACGCGCGTCCGAGCCTTCCGGTGCCTGCGTGATTTCTATGCGCTTGACTTGCAGCTACCAGTCTATCGAGTCTTCCGTGAACTATGGGAGCACGATTCCGCCGAGCGTCCGTTGCTGGCCCTCCTGCTTGCTTCAGCCAGAGAGCCAATCATCAGGGCGACCGCGCCTTACATCCTTCGGCGCCGCGCCGGTGATCGCGTCGATCCCGCAGACTTGGAGGAGGTCCTCGGAGCCGAGTTCCCCGGCCAGTACAGTGAAACAAGCTTGCGGCGTCTCGGGCAACACCTTGCCTCTGCGTATCAGCAATCGGGACATCTGTCAGGCAAGGTCAACAAGGTCCGTAGCAAGGCCACATCGGGACCGGCTTCCACGGCGTATGCCCTGTTCCTGGGATACTTGTGCGGAGTTCGCGGCGCGGCGCTCTTCGGTACCCTGTGGGCAGAACTGCTCGACTCCTCAAGAGCAACCGCGCAAGGGTTTGCCGCTGAAGCCTCGCGCCATGCCTGGCTGGAATACCGTCACGTCGCAGACGTAATCGACATCACCTTCTCACAATACCAACCCTTGATAAAGGACCCTGAGGATGGCCAACATTGATGACCTCATAAGAGCCTACAAACGCTTTGCCGCTCTCCCCTGGAATAAGAATGTCTCGGGGCCGGAGAGGGTGTGGATCTGCATTTACCAGCCGCGGGAAGAGCGGAGGCTGCGCCATCGCCTGGGCGAGTTTGAGCTGGCAACCAAGAGCGCCGGGCACGACTGGCTCCTCTTCGACTTGACCGATTCCTTTGAACGCTGGATGAGCGGTCACGAGTACCGGGAAGACTACTTCGCGTCTCCGGACGATCTCGATCTTGCCCTGGACGAGTTCTCCGAAGGCTTAAAGCAGGAACTCCGCTCCGCGTTGGATACCGGCGGGAATACCGTTGTTGCTCTTCTCGGAGCAGGCTCGCTTTTCGGAGTGAGTTCAGTTTCATCGCTCATTCAGAAGGTAGCCGACAGCGTACCGGGCCGCCTGCTGGTATTCTTTCCCGGAGAGAAGGAAGGCAACAACTATCGTCTGCTCGACGCCAGAGACGGGTGGAACTATCTGGCCACACCAATTGAGACAGAAGGATGAACCCGATGACACTCATCAGAGAGACATTCGTACGCGACCCCCTTAAGACAACCTTGCCCAATGCAGGGGTGGCGAAAGTAACTGCTCCAACAACCGATGAGGAATGGAGCGTGCTCAAGTGGGAATTGTCCACTTTCGTCTGTGAAGGGGAGTATCATAGCGGTCTGCGGCGTGTTCTGTCGTCCTACCTCACCTGTCTCGACCGGGAAACGCAGCCCGCCGTCTGGATTTCGGGATTCTTCGGATGTGGCAAGTCGCATTTTGCTCGCGTGCTGGAATACCTGTGGAGAGACCTCCAACTCCCCGATGGCGCTTCTCCACGCGGACTGGTTGACCTGCCGGAAGAGATCGCGGAGCTGCTGATCGAACTCAGCACGGCTGGACGGCGAGAGGGGGGCCTGTGGTCAGCGGCGGGAACCGTTTCGGGAGGTGAAGCCAGCTATGTCCGGGCAGCTCTCCTCGGAATCATATTCAAAAGCGCCGGACTGCCGACCCGCATACCCCAGGCGGAGTTTGTCTTGTGGGCGCGCCAGGAAGGAATTCACGATCCGCTCTCTGGGTCACTTGCCGCCTCCAACCGGAACCTTTACCACGAGTTGAGGAACATGTATGTGTCAACGCCTCTCTCCGAAGCGCTCCTTGAGGCAGACACCAACTTCGCCAGCGACGTAAAACAGGCGAAGGTACAACTGAAGGAGCAGTTCCCCAATCGTGCCGACGTCAGCACTGAGGAGATGGTGAACCTCATCGAGCAGGTCTTGCGGATGAGTTCCACCGATCCGAAGAAGCTGCCGTGTACCATGATCGTTCTGGACGAGACACAACAATACATCGGAACCGACAGCGAGAGAGCGCTCCACGTTCAGGAAGCTGTCGAGGCGTGTTGCAGTCGTTTCGGAAGCCACATCCAGTTTGTTGCCACCGGCCAGTCTGCTCTTGCCGCCTCCCCCCAACTGAGTCGGTTGCGGGATCGCTTCACAATACCCGTGGAGTTGAGCGACAGTGACGTGGAGAAAGTCATCCGCAAAGTTGTCCTTCGCAAGCAGCCCGACAAGGTGTCTGCGTTGAAGGCGATGCTCGGCGAGTGCAGCGGTGAGATTGACCGTCACCTTACCGGAACGACGCTTGGACCCAGAAACGAAGACCGGTTGAACCTCGTTTCTGACTATCCGCTCCTGCCGGTGCGGCGGCGATTCTGGGAGAGGGTTCTCCGAGCCGTGGATCGAGCAGGTACGGCGGCCCAACTCAGAACTCAGCTTCGCATGGTTCACGAAGCCGCCCGGGCCGCTGCCGAGCTACCCTTGGGGACCGTCATCGGCGCGGACTTTGTGTACGACCAACAGGAAATCAGTATGCTGCAATCCGGCGTCCTACTCCCGGAAAAGGCAGGCATCATCAAGCAGATGCGGGACGGCACGGAGGATGGAGATCTGAAGTCCCGGTTGTGCGCCCTGATCTTCCTCATCGGTCAACTCCCCTCCGACCTGAAACTGACAGCCAATACCGACACTCTTGCCGACCTGGTGGTCACCGATCTGAGAGCTGGCAGCGGCGCGGCAAGACAACGGATTCCCGAACTCCTCCAGGGCTTGATCGAGCGCGGGGACCTCATGCAGGTGGGTGACCGGTACCGTCTGCAAACCCGTGAAGGCTCCGAGTGGGAGCAGAACTACCGCACGACTCTGGCGAAGATTCGCGGCAACGATGCCACCATGGCCGCTGATCGCACGGAAGCCCTGCAAGCGGCTCTGAGTGGCGTGCTCAAAGGCGTCAAGCTCTTGCATGGAGAGAGCAAAACCCCTCGGGCCCTCCAGATGCACTACTCAGAAGAATTACCCTCCGTTGACTCAGGCGCCATTCCCCTCTGGATTCGGGACGAATGGACAACGCCGGAGAAGTCAGTGCGAAACGACGCGCAGCAGGCGGGAACTGACGATCCTACTCTTTGCGTCTTCCTGCCGCGGCGCGGCCATGATGCTCTTCGGGAGCAGCTTGCTGGGGCCGCGGCGGCAAAGGAGGTATTGGAGCGGCGAGGAATCCCCACCAGTGACGAAGGCAAAGAAGCTCGAATCGGCATGGAAACACGCCAGCGCCAACACGAGGGGCGTGTCGAGAAGCTGGTGCAGGAAGTTCTGGACGATGCGGTCGTCTATCAGGGAGGCGGTAACCGTGTGGATGGCGTGGACTTAGAATCAGCTGTCAGGACCGGCGCTGAGGCTTCTTTGTCTCGTCTCTTCCCGAGGTTCAAGGAGGCCGATTCCTCGAAGTGGGCCCGAGTCACGAGTCGGGCCAGGGAAGGGAATCCCGATGCTCTCCAGATTGTCGGCCACGCGGGGGAACCCCACAACCATCCGGTTAGCCAGGAGCTGATCCGGTATGTGGGTGTGAGTGGCAGGAAGGGGATCGAGATTCGCAAGGACCTCGCGGCTCCTCCCTACGGCTGGCCCGTGGATGCCATCCATGCGGTCTTGTGTGTCCTCACCGCCTCCGGACATCTGCGGGCGACCCGAGACGGCAAGCCGGTCGCCGCTGTCGAACTCGACCAGACCCGAATCAGCCAGACGGACTTTCGCAGCGAAACGGTCACCCTCCCAGCCAAAGACAGAATCGCTTTGCGAAAGCTCTTCCAGGAGGCCGGCATACCGGTGCAGCCGGGGGAAGAAGGGACAGGCGGTGTGGCCTACCTCCAAAAGATGCAGGAGTTAGCTCAATCTGCCGGTGGGGTCGCCCCATTGCCGCCCAAGCCCAACACGATGCTGCTGGAGGACCTTCGCTCGAAGACAGGCAACGAGCAACTGGCCGGAATTCTGGGGAACGCCGAACAACTTGCCGCCAACGCTCCGGAGTGGATGAACCTCGCGGAAAAAACGCGAAAGCGTTTGCCCCAATGGGAAGACCTCCAGAAGCTGCTTCACCAGGCCCGGTCACTGCCGGTGCATGATACGGTGAGCACTCAGGCCAACGCGCTGCAAGAACAGCGATCCTTGTTGTCCGAGGACGATCCGATCCAACCGCTGCTGTCCGATATTGAGGACGCTTTGAGGGCAGCTCTGAAACAGTCGAAAGACGCTTACGACAAGGCCTACCAGGACAAGGCAAAGGTTCTCGCTGAAAGTGATAGCTGGCAACGGCTCAGTTCCGACCAGCAGGAAGAGGTCCGGCGGAGTTGCTCAATCCAACCCGCAGACGCCATCAAGATGTCCACTCGGCAGGAACTCCTGAACACGCTGGACGCGGTCCCTCTCGCGCATTGGGCCAGCCACCAGGCAGCTTTAACGGAGCGAGTGACGCAGGCTCTGGCAATGGCGGCGAAACTGCTGGAGCCGAAGGCGCAACAGGTTACTCCTCCCCATGCGGAAATCAGATCACCGGAGGAAGCCAGGGATTACACGAAGAAGCTGGAAGGGATCATTCTTGACCACTTGAAGGACGGGCCTGTCGTCGTTTAGGAGGCGCTACGCGTGTTAGGTCAACCTGAAGCGGTGAGGCGAGCAACCTGCGAGGTCAGATCGGGTCGTTGCGGCTGGCAGCGTTTGCTCCAACCGAGTTGTCAGTTCGTTCACGACAGCCTGGTAGGTGTCGTCGGCGCAATGGCCAAGCTTCCGTGTGATAAGAGAACTGTGAACCGTGAACAACTTCTGGACGAGGACCGCCGAGTCTACGATCAAGCCGTTCGCAGGCGTGGGGGTCCGCAGAACATCCCTGGGTCCTGCCTGGTGGAGTTGCGATGTAATGAACGCCACAAGGGGATCGTCTTCTGAAGTGAGCAGAACCAGCGCGGGCCGTTTCTTGGTTCCGCTGAGATCGCTGAAGGGCACTTCAACCAGCACGATGTCGCCCGTCTCGAATCGTTCAGTCATACAGGCCGGGCTCGTCTCTTAAGAAGTCGAAGGAGGGATTGGCGATCAACAGAGCCCTCTCGGACATTTCAGTGGCGGGAAGAGGACGAAGAATGATACGATCCTTATCCATGTCCGCAAGAAATGTGTCCGTATTCACGATGTCTCGCCATTCCTGCGGAAGCGTAATCTGACCCGACGGTTCCATTGTGAGTGTGGTTGTCATAGTGGCTGTATGATACCCGATTTTCCGGGATTGAGAAAGGTCTCGGTGGTGAGATCACCGGACAGAACCACCACAGAGACACAGAGAACACCGAGAGAAAGCTTTGGTCTTCTCCGTGCTCTCCGTGACTCCGTGGTGAATAAATTTGTGGGAAACGAATCGAACCATGCCAACCCTTGATTCCAGTCTGCGCTCCTCGCTTGAAAGACAGATCCTCGCCGCCCGGGAGGTGGCGGAGAAGTCGGCGCGCGCTGCGTTTGAGGCGCTGGGCGTTGCCGCCAAAGAGACGCATTCGGGCATGAGTCCCGAGGAGCGACAACTGCGGGTCTCCCTGCGCGCCAAGGCGCGGCAGTTGGGCGATTCGTTCTTTGCCGAACCGGTGTTGCGCAGACTGACCGAAGAATGCGCCTACGAGCAGTGGCATCGGATGCTCTTCGCCCGATTCCTCGCAGAGAACAATCTCCTGATCCACCCCGAGGCGGGAGTTCCCGTAACCCTGGATGAATGCCGCGAACTCGCCTCCGAGGAATCCGCAATCCGAAATCCGCATTCCGCAATCGACAGCGACCCGTGGCTGTTGGCTGCCCGCTTCGCCGCCCACATGCTCCCCGGCATCTTCCGCGATGACGACCCGCTGCTTCAGGTGCGGTTCGCGCGGGAAGGACGCGTGGAGCTGGAGGCGATCCTCTCCCGCATTCCGCAACCGGTGTTCACCTCCGATGACGGTCTCGGGTGGGTCTACCAGTTCTGGCAGTCGAAGCGGAAGAACGAGGTGCAGTCTTCCGGCAACAAAATCGGCGGCAACGACATCGCCGCGGTGACGCAACTCTTCACCGAACCCTACATGGTCAAGTTCCTGCTGCACAACACCCTCGGCGCATGGTGGTATGGCAAACACCCCGATAGTCCGTTGGTCAAGGAGTGGGAATACTTACGCTTCTGGGAGGGTGCGGACTCTGCGAGTCCGAAGGATTACCACGGAGACGCAGAGAACACAGAGAAAGGCAAAGACGAAGGGAAAGGGCAAGGCGGCGACCAAGACCGGGACAATCTCCGTGATCTCCGTGTCTCCGTGGTGAAACGCCCTTGCGCGGGCACGTTCGACGGCTGGCCGCAGACGGCGGCGGAGCTGAAGGTGATGGATCCCTGTTGTGGCAGTGCGCATTTCCTGGTTGAAGCCTTTGGCATGTTGTGGAAGATGCGGATGGAAGAAGAGGGACTCTCCGCCGCCGATGCCGCCCTCGCCGTCTTGCGGGACAACCTCTTCGGTCTGGAGATTGACGCCCGCTGCCTCCAGATCGCCGCGTTCAACCTCGCCCTCGCCGCATGGAAGGTCGGCGTCCCCCCTCGCCCGATTTTGGGAGAGGGGCCGGGGGTGAGGGTCAACCTCGCCTGCACCGGCATCCCCGTCGGTGGTGACGTGGAGGATTGGGTCAAACTCGCCAACGGCGACCAGAATCTCGCCGCCGCTCTCCGTCGTCTCCATGCGCTCTTCACCAACGCCCCCGACCTCGGCAGCCTCATCGATCCGGTAAGGGAAACGCAGAACGGGTTGTTCAGCCTCGATGCCGATGAGGTGCTCGACCTGCTGCGCAAAGCCCTTGCCCGCGAGAAGAACCAGCGCGACCCCGCGGCAGCCGTCTTCGGCGAAGCGGCGGAAGGTCTGGTGAAAGCCGCACAACTGTTGTCGGGGAAGTATCATCTCGTGGCGACGAATGTGCCGTATCTCGCGCGAGGGAAGCAAGCGGCGACGCTCGCCAATTTCTGCGCGGTTCGCCACCCGGAAGCAAAGAAGGACATCGCCACCTGCTTTGTCGAGCGGTGCCGCAACTTGTCCGCGCCCGGCGGCGCGTATGCGCTTGTCACTCCTCAGAACTGGCTCTTCCTGACAACCTACAAAGACATGCGCTCATCGTTCCTGAAGGAGCAGCAGTGGAACGTCGTCGCCAAGCTGGGCGAAGGCGGGTTTGCGAGCACTGCGGCCGCTGGCGCGTTCACGGCCGTGCTTGTCCTCACCAACCGCGCCGCAAGCGGCACACACAACTTCTCCGGACTGGAGGCCAGCGAGCCGAGAACGCCGGAAGAGAAGGCGCGCCTGCTGCGAGGGGGTGAGGTGAAACGGCTGGGGCAGGCGGGGCAGTTGGGGAATCCGGATGCACGCATCGCGCTTACCGACTTGACCAGTCAGCTACCGCCGCTGTCTCAGTTCGCAGATTGCCATCTCGGACTGGGAACGGGCGACTACGGTCGTTACGGACGATGTTTCTGGGA
>MNXM01000255.1 GCA_001872605.1 Armatimonadetes bacterium CG2_30_59_28
CGCCCGTTACCACAACTGCCACCTGGTGCAGGAATGGCTCAACCTTCATCCGCAGGTTCATCTGGTCTGGTTGCCGAAGCGCAGTCCTCAGTTGAACCCGGTCGAGGACCTCTGGCGTTGGCTGAAACCGGCGATCGCTGCCAATCGGACGCATCACGACCTGGAACCCCTTCGGCAGGCATGCCGAGCGGAACTGAACGCACTCACACCGGAGCAAGCTCTCAGGAAAGCCGGCTTGATGGCCGGAAGGGGGGGACAGGATTTGTGACGACCTACTTAGGCGTACCCGTTTCGGTTGCGGAGGCTGGGACACACACCAATCTGGGTGCTCTTGGTGTAGGGGTCGAGCAACGACGCATAGCCGGGGCGGGGAAGCCACCAGATGGCATCTGCCGGCGCCGGATAGACGGTGATGGGTTGCCAGCGAGGGAAGTAGGTTTCGTCGAAGTCCTGTACATACATCATCGCCCCCAGACCCAGTTGCTTTATGTTGCTCAGGCACGACGTCTGCCGCGCCTTCTCCCGAGCCTTGGCGAACACCGGAAACAAAATGGCCGCGAGGATCGCGATGATGGCAATCACCACCAGAAGCTCGATCAGAGTGAATCCCTTCTTGCACGGCATCATGGTTACTGATCCCCCTTCGTTCACGAGTCGAATGTTGGACTGTCGTTGAGGCACCACCGGCGTCCTTTCGTCTCTCAGAAGGTCACGCCCTTGGGGGCCAACCATCCGGACGTAGAGGCGGTAGGCGCGCCTCCCAGCCACTTGGCATGACCATCGGCGAATCCCATCATCACCCCGCCGTTGTGGGTCACGATGATGTCTCTGTCATAGCGGATCGACCACCCGACCAAGCCGTTGAAGGGACCGGGATACAGAATGTCAACCAGCATCACCACAGAAGCGGGGGAAGCAATGTCACCCAATGAGGCTGGCCGCTGAGGGTTCACCTGGCTGCCTCCGCGAACGGCATTGTAGCTGTAGTTGCGCCCGCCCCCGGCCGCCGCCGATGGACACCCAAAGACCTGCATGTTCTTCATGTAAGGGTAGATCAGAAAGTGCCATACGTTGCTGTGCGCGTATCCCCAGCCGCAAAACGTTGCCCCCGGGCAACCCGCGTACGACGCCGAGGACCATCCGTATGGCATGGATTCATCATAGTCCTGCGAATACATCATGATGCCCAGGGCCATCTGCTTCAGGTTGCTCTGGCAACTGGCCGTGCGTGCCTTCTCCCGGGCCTTGGCGAATACCGGGAACAGAATCGCGGCCAGGATGGCGATGATCGCAATCACCACCAGCAGCTCGATCAATGTGAAACCTGACTTCTTCTTCGACATGATAAACCATTCCTCCTGATCCAAAGTGTACGGCTATTATACCCATCCTGCTCCGTTCTCAAACGCCGAATGAGATTTTTTTTGCGGGGGTAGGGATCGGTACGGAGAGCGAACCCTACCGGAACGTCCACGTTCCGAAGTTCTCCGGTTCGCAGAAGCCGTCGAAGGTCTGCGACCAACTGGTCTGTTCGGAATCGGGCCGACGCTGGCGGCACACGTTTGCGCGGTGCCTCTCGCCGGGAGCGGGGGGCTTCATCTTCACCTCGCTCCACGGGATGGCAATTTCGGCAGTCCATTCGGCATCGCCAATGAGGGTGGCGCTTTGCCACTTCGGGTTGAAGTCGACCACGTTCCTGTCCGTGAACAGAGCGTCCCACTGGACATTTCGTGGACTCAAGATGAGGTGAACGTGGGGAGTGGGCGCCTCACCTTGTGACAGGAACACGTCCACACTGTCTCCTTCCCACACAGGATCGTCTCTGCGCTCACCGATCAGAGTCATCTCACCGACTTTGGGTTCGGGACACCGAACCGCCACGTAGAGGTTCCGGTCGTCATAGGTGACACGCGCGCGCGTCTCGACCTTCGCTTTGTCTCCGATGGCCACGTAGGGAACGAAGGGATCGAGGAGGGTCACCTGCTGCCACGCGGCATCGCCGAGGTTGCCATCAATGACGGGAGGCGCGGAGGCGAGTTTCGCAATCTCCGCGGACCGGGTGATAAGTTTGGCGCGCAGTTCTGCCTGCCGCCGATCCTTCGCAGACTGCAGGAGGGGGGCGACCTCGAACCCCAGCCGTGTGCCCTGTGCAATCTTCTGCTTCGCCGACCGAACAGCTTGCTCAAGCCCCGGCGGCAGGTCGGTGTGGGTCCACCAGTTCATCTTCTCACTGTAGAGCCACACGAATTCATCGGCGGTGCGCAGCGCGTGGTAGGTGTTGTGCTCGAACCAGCGCGCCCGGTCTTCGGGAGACAGCATCGGCGCGGGAGAGGAACGCTGCCCCCACACGCCTAGCCCGAATACGTAGTCCACATACAGCGCCTGGCTCATCTGCATGTGCTTCCGGTACTTGCCAATGTTCTCTGGCGCGAGCATCACAGGGGCGTCCTTTTTCACCATCTTCCGCACATCGTCGTATTGTTTCGGGCTGGTGTAGTAGTAGGCAGGCTCGTTGCCGTCGGTGATGCGCACTCCGGGACCGGCCGCGTCGAGCATCCCGTTGAGGAAGGCGGGTAGCAATCCATAGCCTTCCTGAGCGAGTCGCTGCTGACGTTTTTCGGGGCTCGACTCCTTGATGATCTGGGGGAAGAGGCTGAGCTGGAAGAACGTGTGAATGACGGCCTTCGGGAGGTGTTGCTGCACAACGCGCGCAAACTGCGCGCCGCGCTGCCGCACGATTGCCTCGTACTCGGTGAAGGTCTTCTCGCTGGCGCGCGGCTGACTGCTATACTGCCACGGATTGTTGCCGTAAGGCTCTGCATCGAAACAGATGCCGCGGCACCGCGCCAGAGCGGCACACTTCGCCACAATGCCCAGGTGGTAGGTGACTGCCTCCCAGTCTTCGTCGCTGAACCAGTCCATGTCCGACGCGGCGAGGACAATGATGAAGTTGTCGGTGAACTTCTTCCACTCAATCTTGCGGCAGTCCTCGAAGGCCTGCTCGAACTGCGCCTCGTCCCATTTTGCTTTTGTGAAGATGCTGGCGGAACCCACCCAGTGAGGAAGGTGAAAGATGAGTCCGTCGAAGGGCGTCTTCTCCATCTCCCGAATATGCTGCCGGATGTAAGCGCAGTCAGGCGTGTCCCAACC
The DNA here is from genome assembly GCA_001872605.1 of Armatimonadetes bacterium CG2_30_59_28. Classification (GTDB taxonomy): domain Bacteria; phylum Armatimonadota; class Abditibacteriia; order CG2-30-59-28; family CG2-30-59-28; genus CG2-30-59-28. The sequence continues at coordinate 3,151 of MNXM01000255.1, forward strand.
GTATTCGATGAGTTTCTTCCTGATGGGGGAGGATTGCGCGTTGGCGGCAACCGCGATGATGATGATCAGGGCACAGGCGGTACAGGTTCTCATGGCGTTGGTTCCTTTCGGACTCGCTGCGAGTCCGCCGATGTTATGGCTGGATGAATGCAAGGCTGGAAGAACCCAGAGGCACCCATCCTTGCCCAAACGTGTATGGTAGCTGCGTCGACAAGCTTCACAGAGTCTACGACAGGAACAGGCGCGAGTCAACTGTCGTGGGAATGTGGGGTGGAAGTAAGATTTGTGACGCGTGGAGGTAATCAGCGCCCTGGGGTCGGCCAGGCATAAACGAAAGGTTGGGAAGACTTACGCGAGTAAAAGGGGACAGTAACAACCCCCATCCTCGAACCCAAAGGGTTCGCACCTTCCCCTGTGCGAACCGTTTGGGTTCGAGGATGGGGGTTGTTGCATGAACTCACTCAGGACCGACGAACCGCGAACTCCGTTACACAATCACTGTCGGGTTTCAGGCTATAGGCGCCTATGGTTCCGACTGGGGTGGATTCTCACAAATCTGACTTACACCCGGGAATGTGACAACCGCAACCTTGTGCCCAACTTGACAGCGCACGGTAAGCTCCATAGAATCTACGGAGCACTTGGCCAAGCAACCTCACGAGATGCAAAAGGGAGTGCCTGAAAATGCCCAAGCAAGCGTCAATTGAGGCTGGGTTATTTCTCAGCCTGTGCGTTGCACTCCGCGTCTGCAATGCGGAGCCGATCACGTCGGACTCGCAGCGAGTCCGCTCGGACTCGCAGCGAGTCCGCGTAGACCCCGCGAACGCCGTCATTATGCTCCCATCTCCGGCGACTCCCTCTCAAACCGACGCGGCGCGGGAGTTGAGCAAGCACCTCAAGCTGATCACCGGTGCGGATGTCGCCACGGCAGCCGACCCGAATCCGCCCCCTGGCAAGTATCCGTTCTACGTGGGCAGTCCTCCGCCGGGAAACGTTCAACCGCTCGCCCCCGAGGAGGCGCGGTGGGTCATCACCCCGAAAGCAACGTACTTATACGGAGACGGCTACCCGCGCCGAGGAGAGCAGTTTGCGGTGTACGCCTTTCTGGAAGATCAGCTTGGCGTACGCTGGATTCGTCCCGGCGACTCCGGCATCGGATGTGAGACCCGGAAGGTCATCACCCTCACCCCGGGCGAGTATCAATGGAGGCCGCAGCTTGAAATGCGGAACTATCGCCCCGACGCCCGGCCCGGTCGCGGGTATCCGCAGGTGAAAGACGACGTGGCGGAGTTCTCGGAGTTCCTGCGGACGCGTGAAGAGCACGACCAGTACGCGAACGATGTGCGCCAGTGGCAACTGAGGATGCGCATGGGAGGACATTCTGACATCAGCTACGGACATGCTTTTACAGATTGGTGGGATAAGTACTCGAAGACACACCCCGACTACTTTGCGCTGAACAGGTACGGTAAGCGGGAACCTGAATTGAGGAAGGAGCCGCAGACGGAAAACCCCATCTTCACCGCGGACGACCGCCAGAGTGTGAAGTTGTGTGTCAGCAACCCCGAAGTCGTCCACCAAATCATCGAGAGCTGGATCGCCGGCGGAAAGCGTTCCCGATGGATCAGTGTGTGCGAGAATGACAACACATGGGGCTACTGCCGCTGCGACAACTGCCAGAAGCTGGACGCCCGGGAAGAAGGAGAGGCGTTCGGAGTCCACCTGACCGACCGGTATGTTCACCTGACCAACGCGGTCGCGCGGGAGGCCGCAAAGCATGATCCCACCGCCGGCGCGGTGATGTACGCGTACAATGAAACCGAGTTGCCACCCTGCCGCGAGAAGCTCGAACCCAATGTTGTGGTCGGCGTGGTGCCGACTACGGTGGAGTTGCCGAAACTGCGGAAGCTCTACGAGGGCTGGAGCGCGGCCGGGGCCAAGGCCCTGCTCCTGCGACCTAACTACCCCTGCTACTACAACACCATCAGTCTCCCGATGGGTTTTGAGAAGCAAATGTTTGACGCTTTCCAGGTGGCAGTCGAATATGGCGCTGTCGGTGTGGACTATGATTCCCTGATGGGGATGTGGCCGGTTACGGGGATGTCTGACTACGTTCTCGCAAAGGCATTCTCCGATCCGACGAAGCCGTTCGAGCACTGGGAAGAGCATTACTGCTCCGCCTACGGACCCGCCGCCGAGCCTGTCAAGCAATACTTCCAATACTGGCGGGAAGAGCTGTGGAACAAGCGGCTGCTGCCGGACATTGAAAAGATCGTCACGAAAGGCAAGTACTACAACTTCGCCAGAGGCCTCATGTGGTCGTTGGGCGACTACTACAAGACGGACGACTTCGACCGCACCGACGCGATCCTCCAGAAGGCGGCGGCGAAGAAACTGTCCCCGCCGCAGGAAGCCATGCTCAACCAACTCATGCTGGCGAATCAAAATGCGCGCCTCACCTTCAACGCCATCACGACACAGGGGCTGGACAAGTTCGAGCATTCGCGCGCACTTCTCACCTTCAGGAAACAACACAAGGATGACCTGCAACTGCCGTGGCTCGGGGTGTTTGCAACGGAAACGCGGTTCGGCGACCTCACCGGAACCAAGACCGCGGAGCGCCTCAAAGACTATCCCCTGCCGTGGATTCAGACAACGTTGGCCTGGCAGTTCAAGCTGGACCCCGAGGACGTGGGACTCAAAGAGCGCTGGCAGGAGAAGCCGTGGGAAGAGGTGCAGAAATGGGACCACCTGCGAACCGACTTCTTCTGGGACAATCCCTACGACGCCGAAACGGACCCCGAGTTGATGAAGAAGCTCAGGAACTACGATGGCATCGGCTGGTACTCCTCACGCCTGCAGATCCCCAAGGAACTGAAGGAGCGTGACATTTTCCTCTACTTTGGCGCGGTCGACGAGTCGTGCTGGGTCTACGTGAATGGCAAGCTGGCCGGCGAGCATGTGTTTAAGGATTCCAAGGACTGGTGTACACCCTTCGAGATACGCATCGACCCGCTCATCGACTGGGAACGCGGGTTCCAGCATTTCACTGTTCGCGTGGAAGACCGGACGGGTGCAGGCGGTATCTGGAGGAGAGTGTGGCTGGTATCGGAGGAGAAATGATGACGCCACCGCGTTTGTTGGTGTTCGACTTTGATGGCACGGCTCTGGGTGGGCATGAACCATACGCTGAGTTTCCGGAGCACTTTGTGCGGTTCCTGGATGGACTGGAAGCTCACGGAATTGTGTGGGCGACCAACACCACGTGGAGTCCGGACATCCAGTGGGAGTTGATCCGGCGCAGTGGGGTCCGCAGTGCACCCGCGTTCCTTACGGGGCAGACAGGGCGCGTCCTGGCGGAAGTCAGGGAAGGCAGGCTCATCCCCGACCCCGAATATGAGCGTCACATCGCGGAACGGGATCGTCTCTTCCGTAAACGCATGTGGCCCGCTGTCAGGCAGGTGTTCATGGAGTTGCTGGCGGGGAACCTCGTGAGCCGACTGGCGTTCGACTACTACTCCCCCCAGTGCGGCATTGACTTCACCTGCAATGAAGGCCGCGAGGAGGACGTTTGGCGAACCGTGCAGCCCTTGCTGGATTTGGGAGAGTACTACATCTTCAATCCGGCCCAACGACAGACCGGTGTTCTGCTTCCGGCTCACATGAACAAAGGCGACATCGTGCGCGTCATGCAGCAGCGTCTTGGCATTCGTCCCGAGGAGACGATCGTGGCCGGAGACGGCTCGAACGACCTCCACATGTTCAGTCCTGACCTATGCGGATGGATGGTGTGTCCGGCCAACGCCGAACCGATCGTCAAGGAACGCCTTTCGCGGCACGAAGGAATTGTGGCTGAGAAGCAGTTCTCGTGGGGAGTGGTTGAGGCGGTGGAGCAAGTGTTGGCAGAATGTGAAGAGATGCAGCAATAGATGGAATGGAGTTCGTCCTTACCCAATGTGGATGGCTGCAACGTGTATGCGGGAGGGCCCCTGGCTTGCGCGCTGGGTAGATCTGGAGCTATCACCGTCGCAGCGACGCTACCGGGAACAATAACTTGTCGGGAGGCACTGAGATGGTTATCGACCGCTGTCGGGCAACGCTGATTCACTGCGGCGTGGTCGCCCTGGGGGTGAGCACGATATGCGCCGGAGGGGTGGTCGCGGCACAGGTTGTCCTCACCCGTGAGCGCGGGCCCGTCGCGACGATTGTCCTGGCGGCGGAACCCACTCGCTCCGCGCAGTTTGCCGCGGCAGAATTGCAGTACCACGTCCAGAAGATTACCGGGGCCACGCTGCCCATCGCCTCCGAAGACACCGAGGTGAAAGGCGCACGGATTCTCGTGGGAGAGAGCAAAGCCGAGGCGGCGCTCGGGGTGCGGAGCGCCGACCTCAAGTCGCAGGAGTACCTGATCCGTTGCGGCCCCAATGCGATCGTTCTCATGGGAAGGGACAAGGACGACCGCGGCAAGATGGATTACAACGACGCTCAGACCTTCCCCGACTTCGATGTCGAGCAGGGAACCTGCTACGCCGTGTACGACTTCCTGGAGAAGTTCTGTGACGTCCGGTGGTATCTACCGACGGAGTTGGGCATCGTTCATCCCACCACCGACACACTTATTGTGAAGGGGCGCAATATCCGCCGTTCTCCGGCGATGAGGTGGCGGTCGCAAAGCGTGGGGTATCAGATACCTGCGGACCTCTGTGGCGACAACATCAAGGGGAAGGAGCCGACACCGGTACTGCCATGGCGGGAGCAGATGCTTTGGTGGCATCGGCTGCGCCTCGGTGGGGAGGCCTACAGCCTTAATCACTCCTTCTACGGCTATTACGACCGGTTCCTCAAAGATCACCCCAACTGGTTTGCGCAAGGCTACACCGGCAAGCCGCCGCAGTTGTGCTTCACGCATCCTGAACTGATACAGCAAGCGGTGCAGGGCGCGCGCGGTTTTTTCGACGGCAAAGGATCGAAGGCGGGAGCGCAGGCGGCGGGCAACTATTTCGGCTTGGTGCCCATGGACAACGGCGCGTGGTGCAAGTGCGACCGCTGTCGACCCCTGTGGCTGGATCAATCGGTTCGTGCGCCCGGGCAGTTCACCAACGACAAGGCGAGTGACTACTGTATCCTTTCGTAAATTCTTCGACATTAGACACCGGATCGCTTCAGCGTCCGGTAGCTCACACAACTGACTACCGAGCGCCAAAAAAGGACATCTTTTCTCCCCTTTCAACCCGTGTTCGGCACGAACACGGGTTGAAAGGGGAGAAAAGAAGGGTAGCCTCCATCGTGTAGCTGCCTGTGTGAGCTA
>MNXM01000096.1 GCA_001872605.1 Armatimonadetes bacterium CG2_30_59_28
CGATCCGGTGTCTAATGTTGTGTGAGCTACCGGACGCTGAAGCGATCCGGTGTCTAATGTTGTGTGAGCTACCGGACGCTGAAGCGATCCGGCGTCTAATGTCGAAGAATTTACGAAAGGATACACTAGCTTCTGTCACAATGCACTCAATCACAAGGAGTCCACATGCTCTTTTCCACGGACCAATTGCACAAGCAGGATGCCCCGAAGTCGGTGAGCGTTCATGTCATAACCGTCAGTGATACTCGTTCGGCCGAGACGGATACTTCCGGGCGCTTCATTCGCAACCTCCTCGAGAACAACGGCCACAAAGTGGCCAGCTACTACATTGTCCGGGATGATCCGGAGCAGATTGCCCAGTTGCTGGGCGACCTCCTTGGTCGTGCGGACGGCGATGCTGTCATTCTCAATGGCGGAACCGGTATCTCACGACGGGATCGCACTTACGAAGTGGTGAGTCAGGTTCTCGAAAAGATCATCGACGGTTTTGGCGAAATTTTTCGGTTTCTCAGTTTCCAGGAGGTGGGGTCGGCGGCGATCATGAGCCGCGCTGTGGCCGGCGTGAGTCGAGACAAGGTGGTCATCTCAGTTCCCGGTTCCGAGAACGCCGTCCGCCTCGCAATGAACCGCTTGATTATTCCGGAACTTACTCACATGGTTGGGACGATACGGAAGTAAGGCTGTCTCCTGCTACGCCGGGTGTTGCACAGCGTAGTGAAAAAAAACAGGGGGGGGGTTGTCTTTCGCCTGGAACTATGACAGAATAGTGGCGTCTAACCCATACAGCACAACGCAAGGAGGGAGTCAATATGCACTCTCGAACAATTATTGCTTGTCTGCCTGCTCTATTACTTGGGACTTGCGGCGTTTCTGTTGCGCGTCCTTCCACCAGCAATGGCATGGTGGTCGACCTCGCTGTTGAGAAAGTGGAGGTCACCCCGGCACCCGTACTGGTGGGACAGACGGAGACTATTCTGGTCACCGTGAGAAACGTTGGCGAAGCCACCGTGTACACCTCCCCCTGTCCCGCACAGGTCTACGTGAACGGGGTTCCGCTGAGTTTCGCGTGTATCGAAATTGCGCTGGATTTGCCCCCCGGAGAGACCATCGTTCAGGAGACCCCGTGGACACCTGATACCTCCGGTCAGAAGACTGTGACCGCGCAGGTCCGCTATGGCGGGGACAGTAACCGGGCGAATGACACGAAAAAGCTGTCTGTGGCCGTCACGGAAGCTGACCCTGTCACCGATATTGCGGTAACCGGCGTCCGCCTCTATCCGGAGATGAACTACTATCCACCACCACCGGGGCCTATTCCCGCGGTCACGGATGCAAGTAGCAATGACCGTCAGGAAGCCCCAACCGTGGAGGGGACCGCGGTGGTCGGGCAATCGGCCCGCGTTGAGATTCGTGTTGAGAACCAGGGCAATCAGAGGGTGCGCCTTCAGAATCCCGAGGATGTGTCGGTGACGGTGGACGGGACACCGCTCGAATATGCTGCCTTCTACCCCATCGATCTTCAGCCCGGCTATTCCACTTATGTTTCCTTCCGCTGGACGCCGGCAGACGCTGGCGAAGTCGACCTGGTCGCGAGCGTGAAGACGCTAAACGACGGTACGTATGTCCCCGGAGAAGCGGACATCGAAGATAACACATTGTCCGCGAGCGTCGTGGTGGAGAGTCCGGTGCGCGATATTGCCGTTAACTCGATTTCCGTTTTCGCTGGCGGACCGATCTACTACCTGGACGCGCCAAATGGCGCAGCCGGTGCGGGTGGCAGGCCGTCTACCCAACCACCGACCGATCAGTTGCCCGTCCCCATCCCACCACCACTTCCAGCAGTGGGTGAACCAGCGCAGATCATGGTGTTCCTGGAGAACCAGGGAAATGTGTGGGAGCGGGATATCCAGATAAACCTTACAGTCAACGGCGAGCCATTGGGTGCCACTGTGGCCGGCACGCAACTCGTGCAATGCCTGCCCCTCGCGGGGGCGGACGTCAGCGCGGGCTGTGTGATGCCGCCGTACTTTTTCGGCCTTCTACCCGGCTCCGTGCAGGCCTACTACTTCAACTGGACTCCTCCTGCACTGGGAAGCTATGTGATCGCGGCCACCGCGACGCCTGTGGAGGATGAAGTAGACACAGAGGACAACGCGGGCAGTCTCACAGTGGAAATTACAGAAGAGCGCGTCCACGACATGTCCCTCGACGCCATGCAACTGGATGAACTGGAGCTTTCGCCGGGAAGCACGGTGCGTGTGGCGCTCACCCTCACTAACAGGGGCACCATTCGCGAGGACAACGTCTATGTCGACGTCCGGGTTAACAATCGACCTTACATCTATCAGCGAGTTGGGTCACTTAATGCGGGCGAAACAAAGTTGGTTCAGTTGGCGGGTCGAATTCCAAGAGGGGCCAGAGCAGGCTCCTATATCCTGAACGCGATGATTCCTGCGGTGTATGCCGAAACCAATCTCGACAATAACCGCCAGGAACTAACCATCGTTGTGGGGCCCGGCGGTGGAACACCCGGGGCGCCACCAAAACCTGACAGGCCGCGTTAGTTACTGCAGCCGCGTCATCGGTGATAGCTGAAACGGCGGAGTCGATATCGGCTCCGCCGTTTTGTTGTGTCGAGTCATCTGCGTTTCCTGCTCACACTACCGTCTTCCTGCCCGGGCGGTGGAGTTGCTCCAGTCTGGCAATTGTGGGAAAATGCCCCCATCAGAAAGTGACGATGACTCTTGCAGGCGATTGCTCAACTCATCGCGCTGATCCTTCTCTATTGGAGCGTCTCTATGTCTAATCAGAACCCACGAAGCTGGCAGGTTGGTCTTTCTCGACGTGTGATTACTCCGCAGACTCCCGTCTGGCTGGCAGGCTACGGAAGCAAGCGCGCCCCGGACGGGAAGCTGCACGACCTGTGGGCCAAGGTCCTGGTCCTCAAAGACGCCAACGGGAATCGCGCGGTGATGGCGACGACTGACCACATGGGAATGTCCAAGTCCGTTTACGAGAGCCTATTCAGTAAGGTGCAAAGGCGCTTCTCACTCGACCGTTCCGAGTTTATGCTCACTTTTTCACACAATCACTGCGGGCCGATTCTGAAGAATGACCTGGTCGATTATTACCCTCTCGACGACGAACAGCGGAAGCTGGTGGACGAATACTCGACGTGGTTTGAGGACCGGACGGTGGAGGCGATTGGCGAGGCGCTGGGCAACATGCAACCGGCGGCGTTGCTAAAGGGTGAGGGTAGGTGCACCTTTGCTGTCAACCGGCGGGAGAATCAGGAAGCCGAGGTCGAGCAGATGCGGGCTGTGGGTAAGTCACTTAAGGGCGTTGTGGATCACTATGTTCCCGTGCTGGCGATCCGGGGAAAGGATGATGAGCTACTCGGCGTGCTGTTTGGCTACGCCTGTCACCCGACGACCCTCTCGTTCACCAAATGGTGTGGCGACTATCCGGGATTTGCCCAGATCAGCTTGGAGTCCGGCCACCCAGGTACAACCGCGATGTTTTTCAATGCCTGCGGCGCCGACCAGAATCCCCTCTCCCGACGCACCGTCGAACTGTGCGAACGCTATGGTGGGATGCTGTCCGACGCGGTCGAAGACGCACTGTATCAACCCATGCAGCCTGTGTCGTCCGGACTGCGCACCGCGTTTGAGTTCGTCGATCTGGCCTACGACAAACTCGTGATTCGAGAGACCCTCCTCCCCGTGGCCAACGGCCAGAGCGAGCTGCACGCGCGCTGGGCGAAACGGATGCTGAAGATGATTGACGATGGAGTGACGTTCCCCACTTCCTACCCGTACCCCGTGCAGGCGTGGATGATCGGCAAGGAACTGCTGTTCATTGGCATCGGTGGTGAGGCGGTGGTCGACTACTCCCTCCGCTTCAAGCGCGAGTTCGGCCACATCACCTGGGTCTGCGGGTATGCCAACGATATGGCGGCCTACATTCCGTCTCGCCGCGTTTGGGAAGAAGGCGGCTACGAAGGCGGCCCGCACCTGGACGAGTACGGCCGTCCCGCGTGGCGATGGGCGGGAGACGTGGAAGAGCGGATTGCGGGCACGGTGGGACGGGTTGTCAATACGGTCCGCATCAGGCAAAATGGAGGCATTCCGGAAGGGAGATGACAGGTAAGTGCCTCGGAATCAACCCACTGCAACGGCACAACGCAAATACGCTGTCCTCGATGTTCAGACCGCAAAGAGCGTGGCGTTCGTCTGGCTTCAAAGCCTCCGCCTTGATAGCGTCATCGCCTTCGGTCTGCCGGAGGTGGACGACCGGTACCACGTGTGGCGAGTTCCACTGCTGAACAACGGATCACAGGACCGAATTGGGGAAGTCGTCATCGACGCGTGGTCGTCGCTGGTGCTGCAGGATAAGTCCACGAGCACAACGACGTTGGAGGAGCGACTGTTGGGACGCAACGGGGAGACGGACTCAAAAGCCACGGCGACACATTCCAAGGCTGCCTATCAGTTGTCATGTCTGCGGAACACGATCGCTTTGGGCGACTGCGAGGAGGTTGTGCAAGAACTCCCTGCGGCATCGGTGGATTTGGTGTTCACCTCCCCCCCCTATTACAATGCGCGGCCCGAGTATGCGGATTTCGTGACATACGAGGAGTACCTGCTGAAGATCCGCAAGGTCATCCAGTCCTGTCATCGCGTGTTGGGTGAAGGCAGGTTCTTCGTGATGAACATTTCCCCCGTTCTCGTGCGACGAGCGAACCGCAACCAGTCGTCACAGAGAATCGCTGTGCCGTTTGACGCGCATCGTCTGTTCGTCGAAGAGGGGTATGACTTCATTGACGACATCATCTGGGAGAAACCGTCCGGGGCAGGCTGGGCAACCGGCAGGGGGCGCCGATTTGCTGCTGACCGCAACCCACTACAATACAAGCCTGTTCCGGTCACTGAGTATGTGCTCGTCTATCGCAAGCGAACCGACAAACTGATCGATTGGAATATCCGCGCTCATCCCAACCAACAACTCGTCAAAGCTTCACGCATTGCAGATGATTATGAACGGACGAACATCTGGAACATTCAACCGGCGCATGACGATCGCCATCCGGCTATCTTTCCGGTGGAATTGGCGGAGAAGGTCGTCGGTTATTACTCGTTCAAGGAAGACGTGGTAATGGACCCCTTTGCCGGAATGGGGACAACCGGCAAGGCAGCCGTGAAGACGGGCAGGCGCTTCGTACTTATTGAGAAGGAACCGCGCTATGTTGAGATCATCTGCTCTGAAGCGAAGAGATGGCTGGGCAAAGACGCCAGCGAAGTGCTGACGCTAAACTGCCCGCCGATTGACACGGAAGATGTATTGCTTTAGCACACGCGGAGGATGGGCATGCGGAGAAAAAGCGGACCGGACCTATGCGACCTGATGCCGTCGGATGCACTGGAGTTACTATCAGCCAGTGGCGCAAAGCTCGTCCACGACATTGGCCTTGAAGTTGTTCGTAGTGTCGTGTACGACATACTCACGGGAAAGAACCTGCGCGATTCCACGGAGTTGCTCACGCGACGGCGCATCGCTACCCTGAACCTTGCCCTTGTGGAAATGTTTGTGAAAGGCTCTGCCGCCTCATCGACCTTCGTGGAGCAACTGCCTGAACTGGCAACGAGGGCACTGCAAAGAAAACGCATCGCCAAACCGGAACGGTGGCTTGCTCAATGGATGTTGGGACTCACCGACAAAGCTTTTCAGAATGTGCTCCGTGACGACCCGCGAGCACTCTCCGACTACCGCGAACGGTACGTTATGACCTGCAAAGAAGTCATTGAAAAGTACGCAAGTCAGGCGGGTTCTTTGTCAGGTTCCCTCGAACTGACTTCCGGACACAAGGCCGAAATCAACTGGCTGTTTCTCACCTACCTCCTGAACGCCGTCGGCGCGGAGACTCGTGTTGGGATCTCTTCTCCATATACTTGGATTCAAACACGTACCCACCACAAGTACTGGAAGGCTCCGCAGAGTGTTCTGGTTGTCCTCGCGCGGTGAAAGGCGTGAGAGCGATGCCACACTCATCTATGAGGCCGGGAAAGGTGTGCGCTTTGACATCGGGTTCATCGGGAGGGGGAATCCGGAGATTTCTTTGGACAAGGTCAGCCGATTTGAGCGTGAGATTTCGCTTGGTCGGTCAACCTGGTACCTGTCCACGATTATCATTGTCGATCGCATCGGAGCCAATAGTCGCATTCAGCAACTCGCCGAAGCCATTGACGGCACGATCATTCAAATGAGTATGGGATACTGGCCGCAGCAGGTAGCGCGGGAGTTGAGCAGAGTATTGGGCTATAGGCACGAATTGGTCAGGATGAAGCAGGCAGAGATCGGTCAGTATCTCCGAGACAAGATGGACAAGGTTCCGTTGGAGGAGTTGCTCGGATTCGACGACTCAGCGTGAGGAGGAGTGGTAGTGCAAGTATTGTCCAGGGAAGTGTTCATCACCCACGAAAACGGTCGGCCGGCGATGCCGGGGTTTGTGCTGTACATCAGTAACCATCAACGGACACTGACGCACCGCTGGGGGCGGCAAGACTATTCCGACGCCTATGATGACTTTGTGGATCAGATCAGCTATGACAACGGTGAAACGTGGACCGACCCTGTTCCTCACCTGAAGAGCTACGAGGTCGAAGAAGGGAAAGTGCGGTACGCGGAGCCGGGTGGGTTGTTTGATCCTGACACGGGGAAGTTGATCGTTCTCACGGACAGAGTGCTGTACCCCGGGGACCACCTCGATGTCGACGCGGACTATACCATCGTCTACGACGCCTTCGATCCCGGGACGAACACCTGGTCGGACCTGACACCGTTGGAGTTTGACTACCCCTGCGGAGTTGCGGTCAGCTTCTGCCGTCCCATTAAGACTTCGCAGGGCCGTCTCGTTTTCCCCGCGCAGACGCACTTCCTGGACCAGAACGGCAAACCCGTTCACTACAGGGGGTGCTGGTCGCCCGCGGGAGTCATCGTCCACGTCCTGGGCGACTATCAGGACGACGGTTCCATCCAGTGGCATCTCAGCCAACCGGTGATTCCAGATCTGGAGAAGACGTCTCGCGGCCTTTATGAACCCGCAATCGCGGAACTCACCGACGGGCGCTTCGCGATGATCCTCCGCGGCGACAACAGCATGTTCCCCGACCGATCGGGATACAAATGGCTCAGCTTCTCGGAAGATCACTGCGAGACGTGGACCGATCCCGTGCCGCTTCCCTGCGACGTGGGCGACCCGATCGAGTCCGGCTCGAACGGTTCCTCCATCTTTCGATCCGCCACCAACGACAGGCTCTACTGGATAGGAAACCTGTGCATTGACGGCGTGCGCCCGAACGGCAACTTCCCCCGCACTCCCATCGTTATCGCTGAAGTGCAGGAAGAGCCATTCGCGCTCAAACGGGACACCATCACCGTCATCGACCGCCAGCAACCGGGCGAGTCCCCGCAGGTGCAGCACAGCAACTTCAAGTTCTACCAGGACCGTGCTAACGGCAACGTCGTCCTCTTCCTCGCCCGCTACGGCGAAGCCAGCGCGGAACAGTGGATGCTGGCGAATTACTACCGATACAGAGTTGAGCTGGAGTAGCCGCAAAGAGGCACAGGCTGCACAAAGAAGAATTTCCTTGTGCGTTTTGCGCCTCTTTGCGGCAACCCAACCGAAGGGGGTGGCGGGATGAAAACTGAGTCGGAGATATTCGCGCTGTGCGACACGATCAGGGAGACCAGTCTGGAACTCCACCGGTACTTACGGCATGGGCACCTGGAGAAGGTCTATGAGAATGGGCTCGCACATCGGCTGCGGAAGAAAGGGTTGAAGATTGTGCAGCAGTACGCGCTGAAAGTGCTCGACGAGGACCGAACGGTTTTGGGTGACTACTTGGCTGACCTGTTGGTCGAAGACTGTCTCATCGTCGAACTGAAAGCGTGCAAAGCCCTGGCGGATGAGCACGTCGCCCAATTACTCGGATATCTTCGTGCCTGCCGTATGGAACACGGTCTTCTCGTTAACTTTGGCGCGCCCCGACTGCAGATCAAAAAATACATCATGTCGGTTGTGTAGCCGCAATGAGGCACAAGCGGCGCAAGAAAAAAATTCCCTTGCGCGTTTTGTGCCTCTTTGCGGCTACACAACCGAAGGGGATACAAGGAGTCCCTCATGTCGATTACCATCGAGTCCACCGGTCTGGTCTACCGCAACCCCCACCCGAATCTGCGGGCAGTCAACGCCTGGCACCCAACAGTGACGCGGCTGCCGAACGGGGTGTTGCTGTGCGCGTTCGACCTCGGGCAGGGGTGTGAGAGCATGGACTACTGCACCCACCTGTCGCGGTCGCAGGATGGAGGGAACACGTGGGAGACGCCGCAAGAATTCCTCGCCGACTGCGCAACCCCCTACGCCAACACCCTCGCCCGGATTCGCGCGGTTTCGGACGGAACCGTGGTGGCGCTGGGCGGCCATCTGTATCGCGACGATCCCGAAAAAGGATTCGTTAATCCGGAGAACCTCGGCTACACGGCGATGGACTTGTTTCTGTCTCGGAGTAAGGACAATGGCCAGACTTGGGAGACGCCCCGCATCATCGAACCTCCACTGCTCGGACCTTCATGGGAGATTTGCCACTCCATCGTCGAGTTGGACGACGGTCGATGGCTCGCGCCCATGTCCACCTGGAAGGGGTGGAACGGCGAAGCGCCGAACGGCATGAGAGCGGTGGCACTGATCTCGCATGATCGCGGCGAAACGTGGCCGGAGTACCTTGACGTGATGGACGATTATGCGAATGGCATTATTCACTTCGAGCAGTCGCTGGTGCAATTGCAGGATGGTCGACTCTTGGCGATAGCGTGGGCTTTGCACGAGGCGTCGGGTGAGACGCGCCCTTCGCCCTATGTGACCTCCGAAGACGGGCGAACCTTCGGACCGCCACGTCTGACAGGTTTCCACGCCCAGACCGCCAAGTTGAGCGTTCTCGCCGATGGGAGCGTCCTCTGCCTCTACCGGCGCCATGACCGGCCGGGGTTGTGGTCGAACTTGGCGCGCATCGAAGGAGACGAATGGATCAACCTTGATGAGACGCTGCTCTGGAGCGGCGCGGAGTCCGGGATGCGCGGAGAGACAACTCCCGGCGCGGAGATGAAGGAACTCCGGTTTGGCTTCCCCAACATGGTGCTGCTCCCCGACGGTAGTATGTTTGTTGTGTTCTGGTGTCAGGAAGACTGTATCAACAATATCCGGTGGATGAAAGTGAGAGTTGCAGATGGGTAGGGTCGGTCGCACCTCCCTTTCCATCCCCGCAGACTCTATGGCGAGGAGAGAAATGCGTCAACTTCTGTTTCTATCAATCAAGGCATCACCTCACCGAGCATTGCGTGTTGCCCTTGCCTGCCTGCTTGGCAGCGCTGCGACAGGCATCGCAGCGCCAACTGGCGACTTCGTTCTCCGCGATCATATCGGTCGCGAATGGCGGAATGAATGCGTCACCTTTGCCCTGTCACCGGCGCAACTGGCGCACGCCAAGGCGGGGCATGCGCTACGTGGCGCAAACGGGCCGCCGCTGGTTTACCAGCTTGTCTCGGGGACGCCGCCCCGCATCGCCTTCCAGACCGACCTGAACCCCTTCGAGACACGCGCCATTCGTTTCGCTGGGGACACGGGAAAACCCGTCACAGACCTGAAGATCGAGGAGTTCGCCGACCGCGTAACGTTGTCCAACTCCCGCATCGCTGTCACTCTGGCAACGAAACTGTCGGAGGGCGGCGGCCCGTTGCTCAGTGTGCGTCTTCCGTCCGGGAAGGCGGTCGGCGGATCGTCGCTGCGAAGCCCCGCGCCTCCCACTGGCTATTCCGCCACCATCACCGCCCGCGGCCCCGTGTTTGCCGAGGTTGTCTGCAAAGTTGTGTTTGTTGATTCTGGCACATGGGAGATAAAGTTCCAGTTGCAGGCCAACGAGCCGGTTGTTTGTGTCGAGGAGGTCAGCGCGGTGACGGCGCCGGATGTCAATTTCGTTGTGTTCCCGGATAGTGGTCTCGACGCCGACAAGCTGCTGTACCGCACCGGCAAAGGGCAGATCAATCAGAACAAGATTGGGGATATCGCTCCCGGCGAAGTCTGCGTACTGGAGCCCTGGCTTCACTGGTGGGAACGCGAGCGACAGGGGCCGTGCTTGAGCCTTTTCAACTCCGCGGGCGAGGACGTCATCTCGTTCGGCGCCGGGTGGGCGGGTCGCTGGATCGATCCCAAGATCAAGTGGGAGGAACAGGCCAATCCGCGCATCTTTGTGAAGAAGGATGATCAGGGCTTATCCATGACCTTTCCACTCAGGAAGGGCCAACGGCAGTGGATCATCACCGCGCTGCGCAAAGACGCAGCGCTGGAGGGATTTGACGAGAAGGACGCGTTCAAGTCGCTCCTGGCGTACCAGTACATGACCAAGCATGGACAGTTCCCGCTGGACACAGTGAAGGATTACGTCTATTCGTGGAAAGGCGATCACGACAACTACCCCCGCCTGCTGGTGACCCGGAAGGATGTGGAGCGATTTCGCAAGTCCATCGAAGACCTGAAGCCCTATCAGGGCGCGATACCGCAGTACGTGAAGGGAAGCCAGTACAAGCCGAAGGCGTTAAATCAGTTCAACATGGAAGCGCCCATCACAGCGTATCTGGCGACCGCTGACGCGGCGCTCGGGAAACACCTCGGCGACGCTACCGCGGCCATGATGCAGAGAGCCATCAATCGGGTCGTCCTGCAGCCCGACATGGTCTTCGGCGCGGCGCCGCACCACTTTCAGGACATCGCCGCGTCGGTGCTTCTCGCCGACGCGGCGCTCAGCAACCCGGAGATGGATCTCGCACTGCGGGAGCGCATCCTCGGGCAGATTGCCTTTCTGGGGTACACAGTCGCCCGTCCCGATTACTGGTCCACCGGACGAGGTTTTGCGGCAAACCCCAATATGACCACGTCAGTGTACGGCTACCAAACCACCATCGCCTGCGCGATTCCCGAACACCCGCTGGCGGCGGAGTGGACGAAGAAGGGCATGGCGGAGCTGAAGACGATGGTGGATGAATGGTCCGACGACAACGGCGGCTGGCTGGAAGCGCCCCACTACGCCATGGCCGCCGCCGACCAGATTCTGGCCAGCTTTGTGATGGCAAACAACGCGGGGTTCAATGACTACCTCTATTCGCCCAGACTTCGCATCTTCCTCAACTGGTTCAGTAAAATCTCCACCCCGCCCGATTCTCGCGTCAAAGGCTGGCGGCACCTTCCACCCGTCGGGAACACCTATCTCCAGGAACCGACCGGGGAATTTGGCATCGTCGCCTATCTCTTCAGAGACAAAGACCCCGAATTCTCCGCGCAGATGCAGTGGATGCACCAGCAGCATGGGAGTTTTTCGTATCCGGGCATTGGCGGCGGATACCCCGGTTTCGCAGGCTACCGCGCGATGATGGTCGACCCGAAGCTCCCGTCGAAGCCGCCGGCATGGAAGAGCGAACTGTTTCCGCAGACGGGAGCGATCTTGCGTAATATCTTCCCCTCCGACCGGGAGACGACACTGCACATAATCCACGGTCAGAACCACGCTCATTATGACGACGACTCGGGTAGCGTCACCATTTGGGGCAAGGGACGCATCCTCGCCGACGACTTCGGCTACTATGTCCCCGACCGCGCCGACCACAGCATGATCGAGTCGCCTGTCGCCACCGGGATCATGCAGATGAAAGATTTCAAGACGTCGGAACGGCTGGACTACGTTCGCGGCATCCAATCCGGATGGACGCGACAGATTGCGTTTGTGAAGGACACCGACCCACTCGGCCCCAACTACTTCGTGATCGCCGACAGCTTCCAGGCCCCCGCGCTCGCCAAGTGGCGGTTGTTCTTTGCCGCGCAGAATGTGACAACCGATTCTCAAGGAGCGTTCGTTGAGGGACGTGAAGACGTAGATGCCGACGTCTTCTTCGCCGCGCCAGTGAATCCTTCACTGACGACAGTTCCGACAACGCGTACCGCCAATTATGGTCTCGACCCCAACGGCCGCCCCGGCAAGCTTGACTCGACACAGATCGGGCTGACCGCAACCCTTGAGCGTGAAAAACTGCTCAATGTCGTTGTCTACCCGCGGCTGAAAACGGAACCCGCTCCCACCTTCGCATCTCTTGCCGATGGACGCGGGGTACAGATCAAACATCTCGCCGGAGTCGATTACGCGTTTCTCAGTCCGACTCCCATCAAGTTCAAACAGGATGACGTGGAGTTTGAGGGCACGGTCGGAGCCATTCAGATTCGCAACGGAAAGCCGATTCTGTCCCTCGGCGCGGCCGGACGCATCGCCGCGGCCGGCAAGGTGTTGCAGGAAGGCAGCGTCAGCGCCGTCGGTCCCGTCAACCTGTTGGAGGGTGGGGACTTCGAGTCCGGTAAGCAATCCCTCCTAACGGAAGACACCAACCAATACAACTGCACAGCGAAGATCTACGAAGGGAATCCCGCGAAGAACGACCCGAACCACAAAGGCAAGTATTGCGCGGTGCTGCACCTGCGTTGGAAGAGCGGCATGACCTGGCCGCCGAGGGCGATCTTCATCGACCCCACGAAGCGCTACCGCTTCAGCTTCAGATACTACACCACCACCAACATGGCGACTCAGTACGGCGGCTACGGAAACGACAGTAAAGGCCAAGCGAAAGATGACATGGGGCGCGTTTGGGAATGGGCCGTTGTCATCAAAGGGCCGACCGAAAAGTGGGAGACAACGGAGACCACGCTCGGCCCCGCCGGTTCGGGCGCGCGGTGGACCTGGCTCCCAGGTCTCCTCTCCACCGGTTTGGTTTTGCGCATCAGCGGCGATGAGAACCTGACGATGTATGTGGACGACTTCGTGTTTGAGGAAGTGGATGAGTGAGCGACAACTGTCGAAGGCTGCTCTACCTACTGGTATTTTTATTCCTCTCTTTGCAGGAGGCACCTATGGCTCAGACGGAGATACTGGATTGGGTGAGAGCGACTGAGCACGCGGCGTGGGCGCCGCGCGATTCGTGCGGCGAGGTCACTTACGGCGGGAAGATGTGGCTCTTGGGAGGTTGGTTCAGCTCACACATCATCGGCCCGCGTGACGTGTGGAGTTCCGCGGACGGAATGACCTGGACCGAGGTAGTGCATGAGGCCGGATGGCAACACGGCGACCTGCCGACCACCCTCGTCCACAAGGGGAAGATGTGGTTCATGGGCGGCTGGTACGCCGGACGCCTGCCGGAAGCCTCGGCCAGCAACCAAGTCTGGTCCTCCACCGATGGCGCGCTGTGGAACTGCGTGACGGACAATGCTGGTTGGAGTCCGCGGCTCGGCGCGGCGGGAGTGGTGCTCAAAGACAAGATGTGGATTCTCGGAGGCGTGGAGCGGTACTTCGACGGTGAACCGCGTCACCTGCGGAATGATGTCTGGTGTTCAGACGACGGAGCAACGTGGACTTTAACCACCGACAAGGCGCCCTGGTCTCCCCGCGCCTACCACTGCGCTCTGGCTTTCCAGGACAAGATATGGGTGTTTGGCGGTGGCAATTACCTGCCGGGATATCTGGGAAACAACGATGTCTGAAACTCCGCCGACGGCATGCACTGGACGAAGGTTGCCGACCACGCGCCGTGGGCTGAGCGTATCTGGTTCTCCTCCGTTGTTTACAAAGGTTGTCTATGGATTCTCGGCGGCTGGTCGAACAACCCATCGAAGAACTGGCACGATGTCTGGTACACCGCCGACGGAGTGACTTGGAAAGAACTGAAGACACCGACCATCTGGTCCGAGCGGCACGAGCACTCGACATACGTACATGATGACAATATCTGGGTCGTCGGCGGCAACGAGTGGCCGTTGGTCAACGATGTCTGGCGCCTCAGACTCCCGGAGACTTGGCGACCGTGATAGCCGGAAGTTGGTTTAGGTTGGAGGTGGAGGCGATCCATTTTTATATGCTGAAATTTGCCAAACTACAGTTGTCCGGAGTTCATTGCATAGGCAGTATCAACGGAGAGGGAGAGTCAATATGAAATCAAACCACCTGCCACGTGCGGCCCGAATGATATGCAGCGCCGCGGCCGCGCTCTTGTTGCCATCGATCTGCGCGGCAGACGGAATTAGGGAGAAGCCCATCATGCAAATCACGATTAAGATTGATTTCGGCGACGACCGTGGCCAGAATTACGGGACGCTGTTCGAGGCGCGCAACACTGCCGGTGAGGTGGTTTTTGGCGCAGGATTCGCGGGGCTGTACAACACACGGTTCCGCATGGATCGACACACTCTTCAGTTCTTTGTACGCGGCGCAGCGGACAGCGACGCGACATTCGAATCACTCCCGCCAGCGTCGGACGACGGCGGCAACTACCTGTTCGACCTCGACGGTCGCGTGTATCAGTTCAGCCATCACAATGATCAGATCGCTCGATGGTGGGACGACGGCGCGAAGGCGTGGCAGGTGGACGAGAGTTTTGGGCAGCGCGAGACCGGCAGTGGTGAAGGCAAAATGCGAGTCGCCGGGAAGGCGCTCCAGTTCAGAAGCGGGGAGGCTTGGTACGACGGCATCAAGGTCCTCAGCAAGCCCGAAGTTGGCTACTATCACCACTTCTACTACGCTCTGGGGCACCTCGTCTTTTTCCACAACAACCGCGGTGGCAATCCCGCCTTCAGCCGGCTGTACGCCGTGCCCTGGACGCCAGGCAGCAATCCCGTTGACCTGAGCAAGGCCGTTATCCTTGATGTGAAGTACCCCGGAGAAACACCGTTCGCTATCGGCCAGTTGGGCGACGAAATCATCGACTCATCCAATATGGGAGGAGTATACGCCTTCAACGGAGCGCAATGGCGCGTTCTCAATGAGCCGAATGACAAGGTCAGCTACCAGGTCTACTCCATGCTCAACTGGTACGATAGACTGCTGATGGCACAATACCCGACCGGGAACCTGTTCGAGTACGACGGTAAGGAGATACGTCACCTGAAAGACTGGCCGCCGGTAATGCCGGGGGTCGCGACTTACTCACGCGAGGCGCAGACCACGTGTATCTACGGTGGCGACCTGTACGTTGGCGTGTGGCCCTGGGCCGAGGTATGGCGGTACGACGCACACAAGAGTCAATGGAGCTTCGTCCGGCGCATGTTCCAACGACCACCGATCACCGATAAGGTGGGACACCCGTGGGAGGCAGAAATTGTCGACTACTGTAAGTCCCACGATGAGAAGATCGTTTTCAACAACTGGGGTCAACGCGTCTCCGGCCTGAATCCGATGGGAGATGCACTCTATGTTGGCGTGAGCGCCAAGGGTTGTTTCGCCCGCGACGCGCGCCTCGAGTTCTTGCGTGACGACAATGTATGGAACGAATACCGGGCCGTCCACCGGATGCGGAAGCCGGGGATCGCCACTGCTCCCATTCAGTGGACGGGCAAGCCGATGACTTTGCAGTTCACCGTGACCAACGACCGCCTGTCCGTTGCGCAGGATGGCCGCAAACTGGTGTCAGCGCCCATTACCGCCGCGTTGGCGGCAAGGACCAAAGACGCGAAAGTTGAGTGGGGCATGGGAATGTTCGGGCCGCTGCGGGGGAAGATCGTTTCGAAGAGCAATAGTCCTCTTTGATTGACCACCTCCCGATCTGGTCTGAACGCAGGCAGGAGGGAACGGGTGCCGCCCAATGGATGACTGGCCAGTGTCACCCGAATCACGCGGGACACCGCGTGCTGGTCTCTGCCGTGCTGTCGGTGTTGGGCAAGCTGATTGATAGCGATGGTTCTGCTGGCGTATCTTTCTACGACGGTCAACGCTCTCGATATCGTTCGCAACGGTGAATCGAGGGCGGGGTGCATCTCCTATCCTCCGCCGCATCGCTCACGCGACCGCTGGCGCAGGAAGTTCATACCTTCCCGTCGCGTTTTCGAGCGGATGCGCCCCGATATCTCCTCCCCATGCGTGAGGAACACCTCTTTAGGCATGAGTCTGCGTATGTCACGGTAGGGCGCGTAGTCGATCAGGCGCGCCATTGAACATCAAGCCACTTCCTTAAGAACTCGTCCAACAATAATTCCGCGTCGAGTTCAGCCGAACACCTCGGAGCGACGGCGATGCTTGCTACTATACTCCTGGGTCGCTTTACGGCTCGGATGGATCGGGGCAGGCTGCATTCGGCGTCGGAAAAACCGATTGCGCACGTGGGCGGCGACGAGCAGTCGCCGACATCATAGCGGCGGTAGTAAAGCGCGTCTATCTCGACCGGACACGATTTGCGCTCCGGTTCCCTTTTGTGTCTATTATCAAACTATTGCCCTCCGCAGATCGTCTGACCCTTTTGACGGAGTTGAGCAATATTGATACCATCTATGCAGCGTCGTCACGCTCTGCCCTACGCCAGGAGGTTAGTATTGTTGTTGCCGGTCAAACACACTGCGATTGCATGTTTGTGCGCATGGGGGCTACTCACCCCACGCGCGGAGGCCGCCGCCCCATGGCATTGTCGTGTTGGTGTCGGTGGCGCGTTCGCCTCCGGGTTCGTCGGTATCCTGGCGCGCCACGGAATCCCCTACGAAATGGTCCTGGATCAGCAATTGGTTGAGTCGGATGTCCTTCGCAGGTACGATCTTCTCTTCATCAGCGGAGTCATGCACCCCGACGTCACGAAAGTGGCGGAGACACTGGATGAGTATGTTAAACAGGGAGGATGTCTGGTCTTCGACATCGGCCGTCCCGGCGCTGGCCTGGTCAGGGGCATGCGAGGTGACTCGGACGCGCTCGTGATCCGGTTTGTGAATGCTTCCCGGTTCCAGCAGCCCAGTATTGTGTCGGTGAAGTTCAGTGGCGATTTCCTGACGCCGGAAGTGAAGCAGGGAACTGTGTTCGACCAGATGCTCTCCATGAACAGCATCGCCACCTCCTTTCCCGGAACGCAGGTGTGGGCGGTCTACTCCAGCGTCCAGCCGACGCGTCAGGCTCAGAACCAGCGAGTCAACATTCCGCCACCCAACGTCGGTGACGCGGCGCTGGTGATGATCCCCCACGGCAAAGGTCGGTACCTGATCTGGGGGCCATCCATGGGAATGACCGTCGCGTTGGGTTCGACACAGGTCGATGCTCTCATCCTTGGGCTCGCGCGTGCCCTTACGGATGGTCGAGCTGCTCCGCAGTTGTTGAGCGAGGGCGTGGCGCTCTCTCGGAAGCAGACCAAACGCAGCCTGCAGATGCAGACCGAGGAGGAAGAGGAATTTCGAGTGTCGCCCCCTCCCACTCCCACGCGCGCGGATGCATCGGGTAAGCGAACCACTCTTCCGGCGGATGTCGGGGAGCTTGCCAGCGACGACGATCTCGAGTTCGACGTGTCGGGCAACTTCTCCCCATCGGCCGGCGCCGCGTCAATCCGTCTGAACTACTGGAACTCCGCCAATTACTTGTCTGCGGAGTTCAACCAGATGACGGCTCAGCTCGTATTAGTGCGTAACGGTCGGCGATCCGTCATCGGCAGCGTACCGCTTCCCACCTCGCCGACTCCTGTCCCCTTCGTCCTGCAGGAGCGCGCCGACGCGGTGCGGCTGTACATCACCGGCCGGGACCGCATTGTTTATTCTGCGTCCTCCCTCTGGAAGGGACGCGTGGGGGCCAAAGGGACCTCACTGCAGAATGTGCGCTACCAGCCCGCGGAACCGGTTTACTTCTCCGACGATTTCATGCGCTCACAGGATGAGATCGGCGCGTGGGAGCAGAAATCTGGACAATGGAAGCTGACGCCGGTGCAGAACCCGGACATGGGCGCAAACCCATTCGCTTTTCACGTGGATGCCAAACCCGAAGCGCTTGCGCTGAGCGGTAGAGCGCATTGGGACATGTACCGCTACCGTGTCTCCGCTCGCCCAGATGCAGCTACCGGCCAATTGGGATTGATTGCCTACGGCCAAGGCACGGACAGCGGTCTACTGTTCCGGCTGCGCGTTGCTCCTGAGGCACAGAAGACTGAGGACGGCTTTGAGATCGTTCGCATCCTTCAGGGGAAGGAGACGGTGCTTGCCGCCGCGCCCGGCGCCCTGCACCAGGGACAAACTTATGAGTTGGCAATCAAGGTCTACGACAAGTGGATTGGGGGGTTTGTGGATGGAGAGAAAATCCTCACCGGGATGGATGCGTCGCTGCCCGGAGGGAAGATCGGTCTATGGGCCAGGAACACTTCCGTGAAGTTCGACGACGTGCTCGTGGAACCCTCCAACCTGCGCGAGGGCCGCGGCGCGGTCTTCGGCGGCGACCTGCCCAGTTACGCCGGCGTCGTGGACCAGGATACTTGGGCGGGACCAGCTATGCAGTGGAACGCCGATCCCAACCACCGCGGGTTTTTCTGGAACAACGCGCCCTTGTGGGGGGACGTGGGTGTTCGTCTACGGACGGAGGCGTTGAGCGTGGACGGCGGGCGAGCGGCCGTCCTCATTCACGCGGAATCGGGCAACCCCGACACCGGATACACCTTCGTCGCAATCGCGGAAGGCGCGCGTCTCTCGATGGAGATACTTCGGAACGGGAAAAGCGTTTCTCATGCACAACTTGCGCGGTCGAATGCCGAAACTGAGGCGCTTTCCATCCGACGCGCGGGTAACCTCGTCTATGCGCGTCTCAACAACCGCACCGTGCTCACTTACAGAGATCCGGCTCCACTGCCCGCCTCGGGCAGCATCGCGTTCCAAACAACGGGGGCGCTGCCGAGAATTGCCGACGTGGCCTACTGGAGCGCCAACGTCGCGAACTACACCTTTGAGCGCGCCCCCACCGATTGGTGGATTGGCGGAGGCGAGTGGGACGTGACCAACCGATGGTCTTGCACGCCCGACTGGTCATGGTTCGGCGGCACCTGTCCGCAGACTCAACCGGGAGTGTATTCCGGAAAGGCGACGATCTGGCACAAGCGCCCCCTGGAAGGTGACGTGGCTCTCGATTACTTCGCCGGCCCCAAGATGCTGCCGATGCCCACGCCGGCGGGGCAACGTCAGCGCGCCCAGGAAAAGATGCAGGACTTCAATGCAACCCTCTGCGGAGACGGGAAAGACCCTCTCAGCGGGTACGCATTCGTTATTGGTCCCGGAAGCGCGAACCGCGCCGAGATAAGGCGCAACGGTCAGGTCGTGGCAAAGAACGACGCGTTTCTCATGCCGCGCATGGGACACAACCGGTGGGTCAACATCCGTGTGCAGAAAGTGGGCTCGCAGCTCTCTCTCTACTTCGACACCCAACTCCTGCTCCGCTACGACGACCCTCAGCCACTCCCCGATGGCTACGCCGCGCTGTGGACGGACAATAACGGCATGATTATCCCCAAGGCCACCCTCTACTTCCAGACCCGCGGTGCCCCGTTGCTGTCGCTGAGGAGTTCCTGACCACCATCCAGGCCGCCCGGGAGGCGAACTCCACCGAGTCGAGCATCCCGCAGACAGTGAGCAAAGGTATCGTTCATGGGTTCAATCTCAATTTTCCATACAAGAGAGGGGACAAATGTCATCACAACCTGAATACAACACCGTCCCGACAGACCTTGGCATCCTTCGCGAGCTTGCGGAGCGCAAGATGGATATTGCCAACGACCCGGTGAATCGGGAACGGAAGAGGAGCTGGTTGGAGTTGCACAGCGGCTCGGTGGTGCGACCGATGGTGCTGGCCGAGTGGGGTGGTGTTCTGGACAAGGCGCGACCCTATTCTCCGGCGCTGCAGTGCCGGGAGGAGTGGGCGCGGGAGATCGAGAACGCTCTCCGTACGGAGATATGGGTCTTTGACGAGTTACAGGACGACCACGTGGTCGAACCGTATCACAACGTTCGCTGGTTCGTGGACACGACCTATTACGGAGTCGAAGCCGAATATGAGCAGGTGGAGGGCGACCATCTCACTGCAAAACGCTGGAAATCACCCATCAAGAATATTGCCGAAGATTTTCACCTGCTCAAGCCCAGAACGTACACGGTCGACCGGGAGAAAACGTTGGGCTGGAAGGCGCACCTGGAGCAGGTATTCGACGGCATCCTGCCGGTGCGGATTCGAGGTGGCTATTGGTGGACGATGGGGATGACAATTCAGGTTGCTTATCTGATTGGTCTGGAAGAGCTGATGTTGTACATGTTTGACGACCCCGAGGGACTGCACCGGGTGATGCGATTCTTGTGCGACGACCATATTGCCTTTGCCGATTGGCTGGAGAAGGAAGGTCTGCTGTGCCTCAACAATGAGAATGACTACGTGGGTTCCGGGAGCATTGGCTACACGCAGGAGCTTTCACTGACGCAGGGAAGCGAGATGGTTGCCGCCCAGATGAAGGATACGTGGGTACTGCTGGAGAGCCAGGAAACCGTGGGCGTTGGGCCGCGGCAGTTTGAGGAGTTCATTTTCCCTTACCAGCAGGAGATAGCGGACCGCTTCGGACTCGTGTATTATGGTTGTTGCGAACCGCTGCATCACCGGTGGGAGGTGCTTCGGAAGATGCCGAATCTTCGCGTGGCATCCGTCTCTCCCCTGTGCAACCAGGAGATCATGGGCGAAGCGCTTGGGAATGACTACGTCTTCTCCCGCAAGCCGAACCCCACCTTGATCAGCACGGATGACTTCAACGAAGAACTTATCCGCAAAGACATTCGCGTAACTCTCGACATCGCCAGGCGCAGAGATTGTCGGCTGGAACTGATTATGAAGGATGTTCACACACTCCGCGAAGAGCCCCACCGCCTGGCGCGGTGGGTGCAGTGGACGCGGGAGGAAATTGAGAGAGGTTGGGGGTGAGGTGTGTTGATTCAGCCCTATGATCCCCGCAACATTCGCACCGGCTACGAAATCCCCTCCGAGGGTTACTGCGACCAGCCGTATGTTGTGGTCAATGATGATGGCAGTTGGACGTGCGTCATGACTACCGGGCCGGGGCACGAGGGCGCGGCGGGACAGCATGTCGTTACCACTCGAAGTGAAGATCAGGGAAAGACATGGTCAACACCGGTCGACGTGGAACCGAGCGACGGGCCGGAGGCATCGTACGCGGTATTGTTGAGGATACCCTCCGGACGCCTGTTCTGTTTCTACAACCACAACACAGACAATGTCCGCGAGGTGATTGCCGACGATCCTCCCTTCACCGGCGGCAAGTGTAGGCGTGTGGATTCGCTGGGATATCACGTCTTCAGATACAGTGATGACTGCGGGCGGAGCTGGTCGGCCAAACGATTTGCCCTTCCCATCCGGCAAATGGACATCGACCGGAAGAACCCTTTCGGGGGAAATATCCAGTTCTTTTGGAACGTCGGCAAGCCGTTCGTCCACGAAGGCGCGGCCTACATTTCAGTCCACAAGGTGGGCGGCTTCGGCGAGGGTTTCTTCACGCGGTCGGAAGGTGTGCTGCTTCGCAGCGACAATCTCCTGACCGAAACGGATCCGGAGAAGGTCCACTGGGAGACGCTCCCGGAAGGCGATTTTGGGTTGCGTACCCCGCCCGGCGGTGGCCCCATAGCGGAGGAGCAGAGCTACGCGGCGCTGAGCGATGGATCGTTTTTCAGCGTGTACCGCACCATCGACGGTCATCCCGCGTATGCGTATAGCCGTGACGCAGGTCGCACCTGGTCGGAGCCGCGGTACATGCAATACGCCGATGGACGGTTGATGAAGCATCCCCGCGCCGCTAACTTCGTGTGGAAGTGCTCGAACGGGAAGCACCTCTATTGGTTCCACAACCATGGCGGCAACGGGTACGAAGATCGCAACCCCGCGTGGTTGTGCGGCGGCGTGGAGACCGATTCGCCGGAGGGGAAAGTCATCAAATGGTCGCAACCGGAAATCGTTCTGTACGATGACGATCCCTGCATCCGCATGAGCTACCCGGACCTGGTGGAGCAGGACGGCAAGTACTTCCTGACGGAAACCCAGAAGTTAACCGCGCGGGTGCATGAGGTCGATCCGTCACTGCTTCAGGGACTGTGGAGTCAATTCGAGAGCGCGGGTGAGGCGCGTGAGGGATTGGTCCTTGATCTGCCGTGCGGCGATTCCCCCATCCCATCCGAGATCGACGCGCCGCCACTGCCCGTTTTTCTGTCTCACGATTCGTTTAACAGGGCTTTCGGAACGAAGAACCTTCGTACCGGCTTCAGCCTCGATCTCCGGGTTCGTTTCGACGATCTGTCCCACGGTCAAGTGCTTCTGGACAATTGGTCAGAAACGACGAAAGGGCTGTGTCTCCAAACGACGACACGTGGCACTCTGGAAATCGTCCTGAACGACGGACGCACCGAAAGTCGCTGGGACTGCGATCCGTGGATGCTGGAGGAAGGCAGGGAGCACCACGTCGTGATCAACGTCGACGGCGGGCCGAGTATTGTCACTTTCATCACCGATGGAAAACTGTGTGACGGGGGCGAGCATCGTCAGTTTGGTTGGGGTCGTTTCAACCCGAATCTGCAGGACGTCAACGGGGGAAAGATCTTGAGAATCGCTCCGCGCCTGAACGGGAAACTCATCTGCCTGCGGATGTATGGACGCGCGTTGCGAACGTCGGAAGCGGTGGGGAACTTCCGAGCCGGACGCACGAAGGGTCTCCGGTGACCGGCAAGTGGCGCGAGGCAATATTGGGTTAGGAGATCGCTATGGCATCGAGACCGAACATCCTTTTTATCCTCGTCGACGACATGGGATACGGCGACTTCGGAGCGTTCAACGGCGACGCGTCGAGCACGCCTACGCTGGACTATCTCATGGCGGAGAGCCTCTGTCTCACTCAACAATACACCGCTTCGCCGGTGTGCAATCCATCCCGCGCGTGTCTGCTTACGGGGCGATATCCGCATCGAACTGGGTCGATCGACACGCTCGAATGGCGCGGTCTGGAGCGCCTGGCTCTGCGGGAGACGACTCTGGCGGACCTTCTCAAAGAGCACGGGTACGCCACCGGACTGGTCGGCAAGTGGCACCTGGGATCTTATGATCCACGCTACCACCCCAACCAACGGGGATTTGATGAAACCGTGTGCTTCCGCGGTGGGATGCACGACTACTACGACTGGCGCCTGGAATTTAACGATACGGTGCGGCGCGCCGATGGCCGCTATCTTACCGATGTCTGGACGGAAGAGTCCGTCGGCTTTATCGATCGGCACAAGGAACAGCCGTTTTTCCTTCACGTCACCTTCAATGCCCCGCACACACCGCTGCAGGTTCCAGACCAGGAAGTGGAGCCGTTTCTCGGCATGGAGGGCATCAACAAGGGAGTAGCGACTCTCTACGGCATGATCCATCGCATGGACACCGGCGTTGCACGAATTCTGGAGGCGCTCGAAAGAAACGGTTTGCAGGACAACACCATCGTCTTCTTCACAAGCGACAACGGGCCGCAGTTCGGCGGTCAGGGAGAGACGAGGCTGGATCGCTTCAACTGCAATTTCAATGGAGCGAAGGGCATGGTGTATGAAGGAGGCATTCGCGTGCCCATGCTGATTCGATGGCCGGGAGGTTTGGAACCGGGCGGAGAGCTCCATGACATGGTGCACTTCAGCGACTGGTTCCCCACGATCCTTGCCATGACCGGAGTGGAACTGCCGGACGACCACCTGCCCCTCGACGGCCTTAACGTGTTGCCCGTTTTGCGCGGAGAGGGAGGTAAAGTCGAGACACGTCGCTTCTGGCAGTGGAACCGGTACACGCCGGTTGGCACG
This sequence comes from Armatimonadetes bacterium CG2_30_59_28, assembly GCA_001872605.1. GTDB lineage: Bacteria > Armatimonadota > Abditibacteriia > CG2-30-59-28 > CG2-30-59-28 > CG2-30-59-28. The sequence continues at coordinate 23,729 of MNXM01000096.1, forward strand.
TGCAATGCAGCCATGCGAGACGGCGACTGGAAGCTGATCCGTCCTACCATCAAGGAAGCGCTGAACATGCCGGAGATGGAGTGGCTGCGCGTTTCCATGTACGAGTATGAGTACTTCCTCGAACATGGCGTCCGGCAGGATCCCGAGCCTGAGCGAGAAGTGCCTCTGCCTCCGCCCCCTGAACTCTATAATCTTGCGGAAGACCCGCTGGAACGAGACAACCTGGCCGCGGTACATCCGGACATCGAACATCGCATGTCGGTAGAACTGGAGACCTGGTTTGGCGAAGTGGAAGCCGAACGGGCGACGATCGATGATGTGTGGTGAGGGTGTCTCAACGGCAACCACGCGGTTCGGGGATTACCAAAGTCCATTGCCACTTGTCGCGCCGTTCTGCCACAATTCCGCCAGTAGTTGACAGAAATGTGTCCGTAAATATCCATCTGTCCTACAAGGGAGGTCGAGTGATGTGGTTTTCTCTCTCGTTAGACACCTATGATTTCTGACAGATCGTGCGGCGGGCAGGGGGCTTGCGCGCCTAATCGTTTCCCTCGCTTTGTCGCTTCCCCTCTCCCGCGCCATTGCGTGCGTTAGTGCAGCTTCACTTGTCCGATCGTGTTTGCTCGTCGTCCTTCCGTTCACCACGTTTCTGTAAACAAACAGATCGCCGCCGAGGGTGTCCCCATCTTTCAGCCGGGGGAGTACCGGGTGCAGCCGGAGGGGCAACAGGCGGAGACCGTGGAATAGCAGGAATATCGATCGCATTGAGCCCTCTGGTGGCAGAGACGCGGCGGCGCACCGTGTTGACAGGGATTAGGGGTAGTGAGTAGACTTTGAGCGATAGCGAGGTGACAAGCGATGGCGGCATTAGAGATTCTGCAAGAGATCGAGCAGGCGGGTCGGACGAGATACAGGGCGCGGTGGGGTAACCGTCAGGTGGCCGCAGAGACCCCGGGACAGGCCTTGGACGCGATCTACGAAATGGGAGGCCAAGGTGATGAAGGCAGGACAACGGTGATCCTGCTGCATCGCTGTGGCCCTGACCGCTTTTTCTCCGAAAGAGAACAGACTCGACTCGGGGAGTTGATGAGCGCATTCGATGACTCGCATCAGGGAGGCGCATCGCTTTCCGCTGCAGAAGAGACCGAACTGGAAGCGATGGTGGAGGCGGAGCTGCGAGCGTCCGCTGAACGGGCCGCAGCCTTGGCGGCGGAATCCTGCAGGTGAACCCACGCTATCTTCTCGTGGGGCCCCGGGCCGGGCATCGGTGCGAGTATTGCCGCGCCCCGGAGAAGTTGTTCAACTCCCCTCACGAGGTGGACCACATCATACCTTTCGGCAAGGGCGGGCAAGACGACGCGCTGAACTGGGCGGCGCTATCCTGCCGATGGTGCAATCTCCATAAACGCGACCACGACAACGGGATTGACCCTGTTACAGGAGACTCCGCGGCCCTGTTCCACCCGCGCCGTCAGCGATGGGACGACCACTTCCGCGCGTCCACAGAAACGTGGTGTGTCGAAGGTCTCACACTAACCGGTCGGGCCACCATAGACCGTCTCCGCATGAACGCTCTTCCACAGAGACACGCACGACGGCAGTGGGCTCGGCTGGAGGCGTGGCCGTAGCAGATCGCTTCTTCCGCAGCTTGCCCGCAGAAACTCCCGTATCCACGTCTCCATACCCGATGCTGCCCCTCCCGGAAAGAAACGCTCACGTTCCAGGCGGGAGAGTACCGCGTGCTGGTGGAGGGCCAGGCGTCGAAGACGACGGAGTAAAAGCAGGGGGTTGAGGATATTGACCGAGAACGGGCTGCTACCGACCCGGATGGCTGGTATCGGGAACGGACAGAAGAAGACACGATCCCGCTCTTCTCCGAACCACACTCATTTTCCTTGCGGGGGAGCTTCCTTTGATAACGATGCCGAGGCTTGCGCTCCTGTTCCGCCACGTATTGACGCAACTCTTTGGCGTTGTGAATGACCGGTCCCGTGGGGGGATGCTCGGCAATTCACTTGCGCAAGTTCTCACATTGCGTGTGCAAATCGAACCCCGCTTCACGTGCGAGATCATCCTTGATCCTCCAGAGTTCCTCCAGAATCGGATCGGATCCCATCTTCAGCACCTCCCATCAGTTTGCATGGAGTGCGGACAGTTGGCAGGTTCCAGCCCCGCCTCACAGCCTCCTGTTCGAGTCTACGCAAAACCTGTGTGTTGGCCAAGTGCTGGCAATTTCACCTGAAATTCCAGTATAGGCAGGGACACCCGATGTTTCAACACGGGGTTCCTGACACAATTGGCTACAGAGGCGCAAGCGCCACTGCGCTGGGTTCTTACACCCCGTGTTTCAACACGGGGTTCCTGACACAATTGGCTACAGAGGCGCAAGCGCCATTGGGGCTTCCTCTCCCACGGCACGGCGTTGTAGCCACTTGTGTCAGGAACCCTGGTTTGAAAACCAGGGTGTGCCGAGAGAGCTTTCCCGGCGTCCTTTGCCAAGGCAGTATCGGAAACAACGCAGTCCTTCTTATGCTGGAATTTCAGGCAACATACGCGCGTTTTGACAATTCCCGCCGCGATGTGCGACTATCTCGTAGGGAAAGCTTCCCAGCCCAGCATTCCGTTGTCAGCCCGTTGCATAGCTCAACTCGCGGTGGCCGACTTTCCCGAGGAGTACCCGATGACGAACTCACATGCAAGGCCGATTGTGCCCCGATGGCTGTTCCTTGTCGGGATATTGGTTGGGTGGACCATGTTGACATCGCTTTCGGCAGCCACTGGCGCCGAGGGCGAGTCTGTGCCGTCGGCCACACACTCCCTCTCTGATTTCGGTCCCGTTGCCACCGCTGCCGAAGCAGACGCGTCGCTCACAAAGGCGATCGAGGAATTGACCGCCGGGGGAGGAGGGGTGCTCATCATCCCAAAGGACGCTCCCGCAGGCTGGAGACCGGAAAATCTGAGTCAGGCTTCCTGGCGTGAACCTCCCCCACCCGCTCCGGCCAAACGCTGGGGCTACACGAACGGCATCACCATCGTCGACCAGCGGGACGGCACGATGAAACTCTACCTGCCCCAGATGACCGGGATGGAATTTCATCGCCTGCTCCAGCTTCCCGAAGGGCAGAGCGCAGGGCACTGGGACTACCACCCGATGCTGTCTCTGCAGAATAGCATTGTGCGCGGCACCACCAGCTATCGAGACTGGATAACAGAGGACGTGAAAGCCGGGGAGAATCGACGCATCTACGTCAATACGCTGCGCGGGCTGTTCCCCGGCATGTTCCTGAACTCGGGCGACCACGGACAAGTCAGCCGTCTCTACGTGAAGTCTCTCGGATTCGACAAGGAGAAGAGGCAGCCCTACATCATGGCTGATGTCGATGTCGACCTCACCGCGCGAGGCGCTTTGCTCCACAACAAAACCCACGCCAACGTGCTGCGCGCGGACACTTACTCGCACACCGAAAACCAGACTTTCGACGTGATGGTTAACCGCCACAACTACTCGCAGGGCGACAACTACATGTACTATGCCGGGTTCAACTACATGGGCGATGTCCATTCGACCGCGGGCGATGAGAACGGCGTCCTGTACGCCGCATTTGCGCACAGCATGTCCAACAGCTTCCGGGCGACCGTCGATACGTTCGACGCGAAGACGGGTGCGTTGAAATATAAGGGCGCCGGAAACGCCCACACACTGGGCACCGGCCGCCCGATGATCAATCTGAATGAAAAGAAATGGATCACAGCGGGGACGGTTACCGTTGTCCGTCCGGGTTCGTGGTGGGACGTGGGTGATCACATCAAGGACCCCGTTTTCGAGGGCAAGACGTACCCAACCAAGGTTCTGAATGACGCGTCCACCTCCGGTAGAACAGAACTCCGCATGGGTGGACTGATTCGCTTCTCGAAGGACGCGCCCGTCACCGACGACGCCATAGGCAGATACTTTGCGGTCGATGAACCGAACGAGTACGTCCCCGGCGGCAACAAGGTGCGGCGCTGGTATCTCATCGACAGCGTGCAGCAGAACCCCGACGGGACGAAGGAAATCAAAATCATCCGTCACTGGTGGGGCGCAAAGCCCGCGGGGTCGCCAACGCTCTACCGACCGGAGAACTGCTCTGAAGATGGCCGCGTCAAACCACTCAAATATGTCATCGCTCCCGGATCGAACGTCTACGATGTTTCTCGCGGCGTCAAGGATGATGGCCCGTGGGGAGGACGGTACGTGAGTGGCGCTCTCGACCGTATCGTCAAAGTTGCGCCCGGCCCGCACAGCGATACCCCGATGGACTTCGCTGCGGGCGACCCCGTGGAGCAGGTGGTCGGCCCCGATCCCTTCAAGCCAATTCCCTTCCGCTCGTGGCTGTTTGAGAATGTGCCCGGTCCGTTCCCGGCGCCGGTGTTAGACATCGCCAACCATGGGGAAACGACACGCGCGTCAGTCTTGACTGTCGCCGGTGGGCCCGCTACCATCGCGGAATGCGACAAGAGGGCCGACGGCCGCCCGCCGTTCGAGAACGTCATCACCATCAACTCAGCCTGCTACGAAGGCATCGTCTTCGGCGGCGATACCGCGACCGCAGCCATCGCCTTCCGTCAGCCCGGCAATCGTCCGCAACCCATCAAATGGCTGTATGACAACCAGAAGAAAGAAGCCACCCTTACGGTGAGACCGGAGGATGGAGCGATGCGGTTCGATGGTGGCGGGTTCTCTCTACCCGGAGGAGCATTCAATGTGGCCGGAATCTCCGGAACGACGACGAAAGCCCAGAACCTGCGGGGGGTGAACGTGTCCGTTGCGGCTGGAGCGAAGGAAGCGGTGGTCAAGTTCCCCAAGCCCGAAGCCGACGCCGACTACGCCGTGTTTCTTGAGACTTCGTGGCTTACCCCGCGCGCCGTCGCGCAGCAGACAGCGGAGGGATTCACCGTGCAGTTCGAGACCGCGCCTGCCGGGGAGGGGAAACTGCACTGGGTGCTGGTGAGGTGATCCATTGCAAGGTGAAGCGCCACAGGACGTCGATTCACTCGCCCGGCGTTCCCAACGCGATCCGATGGAAGATATCCGATAGCGGGATCTCGCACCCGAAGAGGGGGATGCGCAAGGAATCATTCAGCCCGCGGTATTCCCGGTACAGCCACGAGTCGTCCGCTTGACGACTATACTGCTCCACTCGGTAGTCATCCTGTGCGATCAGGACGTACTCGGCGAGGGACTGAAGCTGCCGGGAGTGCGCCCACTTCCAGCCGCGGTCGTTGGCTTCGGTGGTGGGGGAAAGCACTTCAACGATGAGCTTGGGATTGAGCAAGGTGTCGGTCTTGTCGTCAACGAAAAAAGGCTTGTCACACACGACCATGACATCGGGGTAGGTAAACAGCCCGGTTTCGGCGACCCGAAGACGCATGTCACTGGGTAGAACTTCACACGGGTGACGTTTCAGGCGGGAATGCAGCTCTGCGATGACATTGGCAACGATCACGTTGTGCTCGTGACTTGCTCCCGCCATCGCGTACACTTCGCCGTCAAGGAACTCGTGCTTCGTCTCAGCGTTGCGTTCGCCAGTCAGGAATTCCTCTGGCGTTAGTTTCAGTTGTGGAACCGCGCTCATCGCCAACACCTCCAAACTTGAATGCTATCACGGGCGGTTGTGCTGTGCAACACGACTTGCCTTCTTCTGGAATTGTATCATAAAGGAACGCGGGACATACGCTGATCTTTCTGCCACCGGCGCAAAGGCTCGAACGGGTTGTAGGGCAGAGTCTCCGTCCCTGCCGAATCCGGTTTTCTCGGCTATGCAGTGGATGGGTTTTGTTGGATTCATGCTCACCGACGAGTTGCGTTGGATGAAGGGCTGGACGAGGCTGTTACTCAGGCAGGGACGGAGACTCTGCCCTACAACCCATTCCCTTTCAAGCGACGGTAGCTTCCTAGTGCATCGTTTTGGAAGTTCCCCCACAAAAG